>NZ_JBITLO010000006.1:0-302047 GCF_044465345.1 Nonomuraea sp. NPDC049684
GCCACCCCCTCCACCTCGGCCTGACCACCCAGCTGACCCTCGGTGCCCACCTCACGCGCCACCCGCGTCACCTCGTCGGCGAACGACGACAACTGATCCACCATCGTGTTGACGGTGTTCTTCAGCTCCAGGATCTCCCCGCGCGCGTGCACCGTGATCTTCTGCGACAGGTCACCCCGCGCCACCGCCGTCGTCACCTGCGCGATGCTGCGCACCTGATCGGTCAGGTTGCCCGCCATCGCGTTCACCGACTCGGTCAGGTCCTTCCACGTGCCCGACACCGACGGCACATCGGCCTGACCGCCCAGCCGCCCGTCCGTGCCCACCTCACGCGCCACCCGGGTCACCTCGGAGGTGAACAACGACAACTGGTCGACCATCCCGTTGAACACCGAGGCGATCTCGCCCAGCAACCCGTCGGCGTCCTCGGGCAGACGGGTGCGGAAGTCGCCGTCCCGGACCGCCGTCAGCCCGCCGAGCAGCTGACGCAGCTCGGTCTCGCCCACCTCGGAGGGGCCGTGGGGACGCTTGCCGCGCCCGCTCGAACGTGCGTTGCCGACCGTGGGGTCGCTCATGTCGTGTTCCTCGTTCCGTGCTCGCCCGGCATGGAAGAACTTCAACCCTGGGTAGCGGAAGAGTAGCCGCCTGCGCCCAGACGCGCGCTAGCCCCGAAGCTAGCCGAGAATGCCCCCGCGCGCCGCCCGTCACACGGAACGTTCCGCGGCGGCCCTGGCGGCGGCCACCGCCTCCTCGACGGTGTCGTGCACGGGGAGGTGCCCGAGCACCCCGGTGATGTCCAGCAACCGGGCGGGCAGGGGCTGCACGGCGGCCAGGCGCACCGCGCCCGACCTCCTGAGCCGGTCGGTGGCGAAGGCCAGCAGGACGTGCAGGCCCGAGCTGTCCACGAACGGCACCCGGGCCAGGTCGAACACGACCTGGTGCCCGGGCTCCGGGCGGTCTTTGAGGAAGCTCTCGAACTGGGCGCGGTTGGTGGCGTCGAGCTCGCCGGACACCACGATCACGGTCACGCCCGGCTGCTCCCGGCGCAGGAGCGTCAGCGGTGGCATCGCCGCCCACCCCGCCTCGGACGCGACGCGACCGGCGGCGGAGGGGCGCCGCCCGGCGCCCGGTGATGACCGGCCCCGGCGCAGGCCGGGTGTGTCGAGAAGCCGCGTCCCGCGGGGGGCGGAGCAGTCACGCAAGCAGAATAGCCTCCCGGCGTCGCCGGGGACATCCCGTCAGTGACCGTGCCCGTGACCGTGACCGACGAACGCGCCCGCCGGCCTGCCGGGCGGGACGAGACCGAGCGAGATCACCGCCGCCGCCCCCGCGACGACCGCGCACAGCACGAACCCCGAGGTGAAGCCGCCGGCCCCCGCGCCCGGCGTCAGGCCGGCCGCGGCGACCGTGGAGACCACCGCCACCCCGATCGAGCCGCCCAGCTCGTGGAAGGTGTTGATCACCCCGGAGGCGACGCCGCTCTCGCCGGGCGGGACGTTGGCCATCGTCGTGGTGGTGGCGGTCACGAACGCCGGCCCGATCCCCACGGCGGCCACTACGAACCCCGGCACCAAGGTGGTGAACGCGCCGGCCTCCGGGGAGACGCGCGTCATCAGCGCCGCCCCCGCGGCGGTCAGCAGGAACGACGCCACGGCCACCGGCCGGCCCCCGACCCTGCCGATGAGCCGGCCGCCGAGGTGCGCGCCGAGCGTGATGGCGACGGCGACGGGCAGGAACGTGAGCCCGGTCCGCAGGGGGCTGTAGCCCAGGACGTGCTGGAGGTAGAGGGAGCTGAGGAAGAACAGGCCCAGCATCAGCCCGGTGGCGACCAGCATGACGAACGCGCCCGAGACGACGGGACGCCTGGCCAGGGTCTCGACCCGCATGAGCGGCGCCCGTACCGACCGCTCGACCAGCACGAAGGCGACATAGGACAGGGCGGCCCCGGCCAGCGGCAGCACGGTTCCCGCGGCTCCCCAGCCGCCGTCGCCGGCGGAGACGAGCCCGTAGATCAGCAGGGCGGTCGCCAGCGTGACGAGCAGCGCGCCCCCGACGTCCACCCGGCCGCCGCGCTGGGCGTCGTCCCTGACGCGGGCGGGGACGACGCGCGGGACGGCGGCCAGCACCAGCAGGCCGACGGGGACGTTCACGAAGAACACCCACATCCAGCCGGGGCCGCCGGTCAGGACGCCGCCGAGCAGCACGCCGATCGCCGCGCCCGAGCCGCCGATGGCCGCCCACACGGCGAGCGCGCGGGCCCGGCGCTCGCCCTGGAAGACGGTGGTGACCACGGCCAGGGCCGCAGGCGACAGCAGCGCCGCGCCGACCCCCTGGACGGCCCGCCCGGCGATGAGCGTGCCGCCGTCGCCGGCCAGGCCGCAGACGAGCGAGGCCACGGTGAACAGCGCCAGCCCGGCCAGCAGCGTGCGGCGCGGGCCGAGCGCGTCGGCGAGCCGCCCGCCGAGGACCATCAGGCCGCCGAAGCACAGCGTGTACGTGGTCACCACCCAGGTCAGCGCCTCCCGGCCGAGCGCGAGGTCGGCGCCGATGGTGGGCAGGGCCACCTGGACGACGGTGATGTCGATGATCAGCATGAACTGCGCCAGGCACAGCAACGCCAGCACCGCCCAGCCCTTGCTCTGCGCGGGCGCGGAAGCCCGCGTTCCGACGTGGTGACTCATCCCAGGTCTCCTTAACTCGTACACTGGTGTTCAAGTTAAGCACAGCAAAACGGTACGCCGGTAGGGTGTCGCGGCGGCCGGTCGGCTGGGAGGAGCCCTGCAGGGGAGGTGTCAGGCGGGGGAGGGCGGGGTGAGGAGGGCGAGCATCGTGCGGGTCAGGACCGGCTCGACCTCCTCGGCGGCCAGGCGGCCGGCCTCCCGTTCCTGGGCCGCGCTGTGGATGATCGCGAAGAACGTCGTCACCAGCCACTCCAGCGGCAGGTCGGTGCGGAAGTCGCCGTCGTCCTGGCCGCGGGCGATCAGACGCTCCACCCGGCGCAGCGGGCGGTCGTGGTGCTCGCGGATGCGCTCGGTGGGCAGCACCCGGTCGGCGGCCACGAAGAGCCGCCGGTGGCGGTCGAGGATCTCCCACGACGTGTGCAGCAGCCCGGCCATCGCCTCCGGCGCGGGAGCCGTGTCGAGGGCCTCGTCCTCCAGGACGGCGTCGGCCAGCCCGACGGTGTGGTCGAGGACGGCGTCCACCAGGGCCTCGCGGGAGGGGAAGTGCCCGTACAGGGTGACCCGGCCGACGCCCGCCGCCTTGGCGATCTCGGCCACGCTCGCGCCCGGATCGTCGCTGAGCAGCCGCGTCCCGGCTTCCAGGATGGCGGCGATGTTGCGCTCGGCGTCGGCCCGCCGGGCGGGGACGGGCTGTCGGGCGGCGGTCTTCCCCATGGGCACCAGCCTACGACGGCCCCGGGTGGAGATCGCCGCCGCCCTCGGCGCGTCACCGGCCCCCGGGGAGGCGGTCAGAGGGCGAGCGCGTGGTCCAGGAGGGACTGGAGGGTGACGGCCCCGGCGACCCGGCCGTCCTCGACGATCGCCACCAGCGGGCTGCGCGTGCGGGCCATGAGCGCCGCCAGTTCGAGCACGGTGGCCTTCATGTCCGCCACCGGCAGCTCACGCGGCTGCTCGGGCAGGCACGCGCGGACGGTACGCGTGCCGAGCCGGCGCAGGAACAGGTCGGCGTGGGCCTCGTCCACCACCCGGGCCAGGGCTGGGTCGTCCTGGCAGTAGGGCGGCACGGCCAGCCGGAGCACCTGCGTGCCGGGGAGGATGCTGTGGGGGCGGCCGTCGTCGCCGATCACGATGAGGCCGGGCAGGTCGCGCTCGGCCAGCAGCCGGGCGGCGTCGAGCGCCGACGTGTCGAGCGTGACCGCCGGGAACTCCGTGACGAGATCGCGTGCGCGCATGGGTGATCATCCTCCGGCCCACAGCCTAGCCAACCCCTGGCCGCCCGGCGGAAGGCCCAGGCTTCCGTGGCGGGGTCAGGAGGGCGGACGCAGGTGGCCCGGCGGGACGTGGGCGGTGAGCCAGACGCCGTTGTCGCTGCGCAGGAACAGGTGACCGGCGGCGTGCATGTCCCCGGCGGCGACCGTCAGCACCACCGGCCTGCCCCTGCGCGCGCCCACCCGGACGGCGGTCTCCCGGTCGGCAGACAGGTGCACGTGGTGGCGGCCCATCGGCCGCAGGCCCTCACGGCGGATCGCGTCCAGGTTGCGGGCCACCGTCCCGTGGTAGAGGTACGCGGGCGGCCGCACGGCGGGCAGGCCGAGCTCCACCGGCACGGAGTGGCCCTGGCTGGCGCGGATCCTGCCGTCCTCGATCGCGTAGCGCCGCTTGTCGTTGGTCTCCACGACCTGGCGCAGCTCGTCGGGGGTGATCGGGAAGTCGTGCGCGGCGGCGGCGGCGAGCAGGTCGTCGACGGCCACCCAGCCGGCCGCGTCGAGGGAGAGCCCGATGCGCCGCGGGTCGTGGCGCAGGTGGCGGGCCAGGTACTTGGAGATGCGGATCATGCGTCGTTCGTCCATGGGGTTCC
Source organism: Nonomuraea sp. NPDC049684 (assembly GCF_044465345.1). Classification (NCBI taxonomy): domain Bacteria; kingdom Bacillati; phylum Actinomycetota; class Actinomycetes; order Streptosporangiales; family Streptosporangiaceae; genus Nonomuraea; species Nonomuraea sp. NPDC049684. The sequence goes on from NZ_JBITLO010000006.1 coordinate 4,540, forward strand.
CATGGTGGCAGCGACGGGCGGGCGCGGTCAGCTGGTTTGTGCCCGTACGAGGTCGTCGCCGAGGGACGTCCGGCCGTAGAGGACCGAACGGCCCGCCCGCACGCGGCCGACCAGCCCCGCGTCGAGCAGCACCTTGAGATGGCGGCCCACCGAGCCCAGGCCCTGGCCGGTGAGCGCGACGAGCTGCGTGGTGCTCTTCGGGGTGTCCAGCAGCACCAGCACGCCCGCCCGCGCCCCGCCCAGCAGCCGGCCCAGCGCCTGCGGCGCGGGCGGCGGGCCGACGTCGGCCAGCGGCCCCGAGCACGGGTAGACGATCGCGCAGCGGCGGGAGCCGTGCCAGCTCACCCAGCCCTGGCGCGGCGTGACCGGCACGAACATCAGCCGCGCGCCCGCCAGGTCCCGCGGCGGGTGGTCGTAGGCGTTGATCTGCAGCCGTCCGTCGCCCAGCCAGCGCAGGCCGGGACGCATGCCGTCCAGAGCCGCCGCCCAGCCGCCCCGGCCCAGCCGCGCGGCGCGGGCCGTGACGTCGGCCTCGATGATCCGGCGGCGCCGCGGCCAGGCCGGCAGCACGGTCTCGCGCCACACCCACTCCAGCCGGGCGGCCATGCGCGCGGGCAGGTCGCCGCGGCGCAGCACGGCGGGCACCGGGCCGCCCAGCGACTCGACCAGGTCCTCGCGCGCCTGCCCGGGCGGGGTGTCGCGGACGCTCGCCACCTCCTCCTCGAAGGCGGCCTCGCCCTCTCCCTCGGGCGTGGGCGTGAGGAAGGTCGCGTTCCACGTACGGCCCAGCGCGGCGCGGACGAGCAGCGCCGTGACCGGGTCGGCGGCCTGCTCGGCGCGGTAGGCGGGCAGGTGGGCGGCCAGCCAGGCGGCCTCGCCGGGGTGGGCGGCGACGGCGCGGTCCAGCGTCTTCAGCGCGGCGATCGTCTCGGCCAGCGGCGACAGGACGAACCGGCCGTCCGCGAGCGTGTCCGCGTCGATCTGCCAGAAACCCACCCTCGCCCTCCTCGTCCGCGCTTTGTTTCGCGGGTGGGCGAAACAGTAACGCCTGCCGGCGCCGGTAGCGAAGACTGCCGTCCCATGCGCACGTACCGGGACCTGTTCGGCAGGTCCGGATTCACCCCGCTCTTCCTGGTCTCGTCCGGGCAGGTGGCCGGGCAGACGGTGAGCGGGCTCGCCCTCGGCACCCTCGTCTACGCCGACACCGGATCGCCGCTGCTGTCCGGGCTGGCCATGTTCGGCCCGGCGCTCGCCCAGGTGGTGGGCGCGGCCACGCTGCTGTCGGCGGCCGACCGGCTGCCGCCGCGGGCCGCCCTGTCCGGGCTGGCGCTGGCGGCCGCGCTCGGCGCCGCCTTCCTGGCCGTGCCCGGCCTGCCCGTGTGGGGCATGTTCGCCGTCGTGCTGGCACTCGGCGCGCTGTCCGCGCTCGGCGGCGGCGTCCGGTACGGGCTGCTCAACGAGCTGCTCGACCGGGACGGTTACCTGCTCGGCCGGTCGGTGCTCAACATGTCCTCCGGGATCGTGCAGATCGCCGGGTTCGGCGCGGGCGGCGTGCTGGTGACCGTCCTGTCGCCGCGCGGGACGCTGCTCGTCGCCGCGGCCCTCCACCTGGCCGCCGCCCTGGCCGGGCTGGGGCTCGGACGGCGGCGGCCGCGCGCCTCCGGACGGCCCTCACCCGCCGAGACCTGGCGCGACAACGCCCGCCTGTGGTCCGATCGGCCGCGCCGGCACGTCTACCTCGCCCTCTGGCTGCCCAACGGCCTGATCGTGGGCTGCGAGTCGTTGTTCGTGCCGCTCGCCCCGGACCGGGCCGGGCTGCTGTTCGCCTGCGCCGCCGCCGGGATGCTCGCCGGTGACGTGCTGGTCGGCCGGTACGTGCCGCCGCACCGGCGGGCGCGCCTGATCACGCCGCTGTACCTGCTGCTCGCGCTGCCGTACCTGGCGTTCGTGGCGTACCCGTCGCCGGTGCTGGTCGCGCTCGCCTCGGCCGGGTTCGCCGCCACCCTGCTGCTGCAGGAGCGGCTCATGGCGCTGACGCCCCCCGAGCTGAGCGGGCACGCGCTCGGGCTGCACTCCTCCGGCATGGTCGCCATGCAGGGGCTGGCCGCCGCGCTGGCCGGGGCCCTGGCCGAGCACACCTCGCCCGGCGCGGCGATGGCCGTGCTGGCCGCGGCGTCGGCGGCGGTCACGCTCGCGCTGGCGCCCCGCCTGCGGTCCCCCCGTGTCGCAACCCCGGCGCAGGCCCCGGCGAAGTTACCGTTGACCAGGGGAAATCGCCGGGGGAAGGACACACCATGACGCAGACGGACGACTTCGTGCTCGACGTCACCAGGATCCGCGAGCAGGTCCGGCAGAAGATGGACGAGGGCCCGATCACGCAGACCTTCGGCCGCGACCCGGAGAAGGTCATCGAGGTCCTCAACGACGTGATCGCCACCGAGGTGGTGTGCTGGCTCAGGTACACCAGGCACGCCATCTCGGCCAAGGGCATCGACCGCGCGCAGGTCGCGGCGGAGTTCACCGAGCACGCCAAGGAGGAGCTCGACCACGCGCTGCGCGCCGCCGAACGCGTCAGCCAGCTCGGCGGCGAGCCGGACTTCGACCCGGCCAAGCTCGTCCAGCGCTCGCACACCGACTACCAGGTGCCCGCCGACACCGACCTGAAGGCGCTGCTGGAGGCCAACCTGTGGGCCGAGCGCATCGTCATCTCCACCTACCAGGAGATCATCCGCTGGCTCGGCGAGGGCGACCCGACCACCCGCCGGCTCATGGAGTCGATCCTGGAAGAGGAGGAGGAGCACGCCGACGACCTCACCGACCTGCTCGGGGTCTAGAACCGGGCTTGGCCCGCCGTTGGGCGGCCCGTGAGCCGGCCCGGGTAAGTGCCCGGCATGAAGAGCCTGGTCAACACGCCCGTCACGCACACGCCGCCGTCCCGCGAGATCGACGTCGAGACGCTGAGCCGCCGCCTCGCCGCGGCCGTGGACGGCGAGGTGCGCTTCGACCTGGGCAGCCGCGCCGCCTACGCGCGTGACGCCTCCAACTACCGGCAGGTCCCGATCGGCGTCGTCGTGCCGCGCGACCTGGACGCCGGGGTGGCGGCGGTGGCCGTGTGCCGGTCCAGCGACGTGCCGGTGCTCTCCCGCGGCGGCGGCACCAGCCTGGCCGGGCAGTGCTGCAACGCGGCGGTGGTGATCGACTGGTCCAAGCACTGCGGCGCGGTCGAGTCCGTGGACGCGGCGGGCCGCCGGGTCGTCGTCCAGGCGGGGGCCGTGCTCGACCAGGTGGACCACGAGCTGGCGCCGTACGGGCTGATGGTGGGGCCGCGGCCGTCCAGCCACCGGGCCTGCACGATCGGCGGCATGATCGGCAACAACTCGTGCGGGGCCTCGGCGCAGGCGTACGGGAAGATGTCGCAGTCGGTGCTGCGGCTGGAGATCCTCACCTACGACGGCGTGCGCGCCTGGGTGGGGCCGACCAGCGACGCCGAGTACGACCGCATCCAGGCCCAGGGCGGCCGGCTGGCCGAGATCTACCGCCAGGTGCGCGACCTGCGCGACGAGACCATGGAACTGGTCCGCACCCGCTACCCCAGGCTGGAACGCCGCATCTCCGGCTACAACCTCGACCAGCTCCTGCCCGAGAACGGCTTCGACCTGGCCCGCGCCCTGACCGGCAGCGAGGGCACGCTGGTGACCGTGCTCCGCGCCGAGCTGCGCGTGGTGCCGGCGCCGCCCGCCAGGGCGCTGGCCGTGCTCGGCTTCGAGGACGTCTTCACCGCCGCCGACGCCGTCCCGGCCGTGGCCCGGCACGCGCCGATCGCGCTGGAGGCCATGGACGAGACCATGTACCGGCTGGCCAAGCGGGAGCACCCCGGCGACCCGGCGCTCCAGGACCTGCCCGAGGGCGGCGGCTGGCTGCTGGTGCAGTTCGGCGGGGACACGCCCGAGCAGGCGCGCGAGCGGGCCGAGACGATGATGCGCGACGTGGGGGAGCGGGCCGGGGCGCCCACGCCCACGCACGCCTTCCTCGGCGACCCGGCCAGGGAGGACCGGCTGTGGCGGTGGCGGGAGTCGGGGCTCGGCGTGGAGGCGTACCCGCCGACCGGCCGCCAGACGTACGAGGGCTGGTCGGACGCGGCCGTGCCGCCCGAGCGGCTGGGCGCCTACCTGCGCGACTACGAGCGGCTGCTGCGCGCCCACGACTACCAGGACTCCGCCCTGTACGGCCACTTCGGCCAGGGCTGCGTGCACGGCCGCCTGCCGCTCGACCTGCACACCGACGACGGCATCGCCCGCTACCGCGCCTTCGCTGAAGAGGCCGCCGAGCTGGTCGCCTCCTACGGCGGCTCGCTGTCCGGCGAGCACGGCGACGGCCAGGCGCTGGCCGAGCTGCTGCCGATCATGTTCGGCCAGGAGATCGTGGAGGTGTTCGGCCGCTTCAAGGCCGTCTTCGACCCGCGCGACCGGATGAACCCGGGCAAGGTCGTCCACCCCCGCCACCTCGACCAGAACCTGGCCCAGCACCGCTTCTACCCGCACGAGCCGCGCCAGACGTTCTTCCAGTACCCCAACGACCACGGACGTTTCGGGCACGCCGCCACCCGCTGCGTCGGCACCGGGACCTGCCGCAAGCACACCTTCGAGGGCGGCGTCATGTGCCCCAGCTACCGGGTGACCCGCGAGGAGGAGCACTCCACGCGCGGGCGGGCCCGGCTGCTGGAGGAGATGGTGCGCGGCGACGTCATCACCGACGGCTGGCGTTCGGCCGCCGTGCGCGACGCGCTCGACCTGTGCCTGTCGTGCAAGGGCTGCCGCTCCGAGTGCCCCGTGAACGTGGACATGGCCACCTACAAGGCCGAGTTCCTCGCCCACCACTACCGGGGACGCCTCCGGCCGCGGGCCCACTACTCGATGGGCTGGCTGCCGGTGTGGGCCGCGCTCGCCTCGGCCGCGCCCGGCCTGGTCAACGCGGTCGGCTCGGCGCCGGGACTGTCGCGGCTGGTCAAGGCCGTCGCGGGGGTCACGCCGGAGCGCGAGCTGCCGAGGTTCGCCCGGCACCGGTTCACCGAGTGGTTCAGGCGGCGTCCCCGGAGCGGGCCGGGCACGCGGGGGCGGGTGGTGCTGTGGGCCGACACGTTCACCGACCACTTCGACCCGCACATCGGGCGGGCCGCCGTGGACGTGCTGGAGGCGGCCGGGTTCGAGGTGGTGGTGCCGCCGGTGACGCTGTGCTGCGGGCTGACCTGGATCAGCACGGGGCAGCTCGGGGTGGCGCGGCGGGTGCTGGCGCGGACGGTCGGGGCGCTCGCCCCCTGGGCCGAGGCCGGGGTGCCGGTGGTCGGCCTGGAGCCGAGCTGCGCCGCCGTGTTCCGCTCCGACGGCCCCGAACTGCTCAACACGCCCGAGACTCGGCTGCTGGCCGAGCGGTTCCTGACGCTGGCCGAGCTGCTGGAGACGCGCGCCGCCGACTGGCGGCCGGCGACGACCGGCGGGCAGGCGATCGCGCAGGTGCACTGCCACCAGAGCGCGATCATGGGCTACGACGCCGACCGGGCCGTGCTGGACCGCTTCGGCATCCGGACCAGCGTGCTCGACACCGGCTGCTGCGGGCAGGCCGGCAACTTCGGGTTCGAACGGGGGCACCACGAGGTGTCGCAGGCGTGCGCCGAGCAGGGGCTCTGGCCCGCCGTACGGTCGGCCGGGCCGCAGGACGAACTGCTCGCCGACGGCTTCTCCTGCCGCACCCAGATCGCCGCCGCCGGCACCGGACGCCAGGGCCGCCACCTGGCCGAACTGCTCGCCACGGCCCTCCTCCGCCAGGACTGACCGGGCCTCAGCCGTCGAGGCTCCGGGCCAGGCGGCGGGGCAGGCCGGTGTTGCGGGGCCGGCCCACCCGGTGGACGGCCAGCTCCAGCGCCTCGCGCTGCCCCACCAGCACGACCCACGCCTTGGCCCGGGTCACCAGCGTGTACAGCAGCTTGCGCCGCAACATGATCCCGCCCGCCTCGGCCACGATCGGCGCCACCACGAACGGGTACTCGCTGCCCTGCGAGCGGTGCACGCTGATGGCGTAGGCGTGGGTGAGGTCGTCGAGCTCGCCGAACCCGTACTGGACGGTCTCGCCGTCGTCGGTGCGGAGCTCGATCACGCGGTCCTGCGGCAGCACGGCGGTGACCGTGGCGGTCTCCCCGTTGAAGACGCCCTTGTCGTAGTTGTTGCGGATGGGCATGACCCGGTCGCCCACCCGGAACACCGACGCCCCCGACCAGTGCTCGGGCTTGTCGTCGGCCGCGGGGTTGAGGCGGTCCTGCAGCAGCCGGCCCAGCGTGACCGAGCCCGTCTCGCCCTTGCGCATCGGGCACAGCACCTGCACCTGCTCGGGCGGGACGCCCTGCTTGCGGGGGATCGCCTCCATGGCCAGATGGGCCACCCGCTCGGCCACCCGCGCCGGATCGTCGAGCTCCTCGAACCAGAACCCGCCGCGCCCCGGAGTGGCCGGCACGCGGCCGGCTCGGATGAGGTGGGCGGCCTCGACGATGCCGCTGCCGCCCGCCTGCCGGAAGACGTGGGTGAGCCGCACCCGCGGGATCGCCTCCACCCGCAGCAGGTCGGCCAGCACGTCGCCGGCGCCGATGCTGGGAAGCTGGTCGCTGTCGCCGATGAGCAGCAGGTGGCTGCCCGGCTGGACGGCCGCCGTGAGCCGGGTGGCGAGGTGGAGGTCGAGCATCGACGCCTCGTCGACCACGATCAGGTCGGCCTGCGCGGGCGCCTCCTCGAACAGCGTGGAGGGATCGGGGTCGGGCTGGTGGGCGAGCATGCGATGGATGGTCATGGCGGGCATGCCGGTCAGCTCCGACAGGCGTTTGGCCGCCTTGCCGGTGGGGGCCGTGAGCGTGACCGTGCCGCCCGACGCCTTCACCGTGGCGGCCACGGCCCTGACCGTGTGGCTCTTGCCGCAGCCGGGCCCGCCGGTGATGATCGAGACCGTGCAGGTCAGCGCCATGTTGACGGCCGCGCGCTGGTCGTCGTGGAGGGTCTCGTCCTCGCGGAAGGAGCGCAGCGGCAGCGTGGAGCGGGCCCGCAGGAGCCGGGTGAGCTGCTCGGTGAGCTGCCGCTCGCGGGCGTGCACGTGTTTGGCGTAGGCCACCGCCCGCCCCGGCTGCTCGTCGTCGGCCTCGACCACCACCCGCCGCTCGGCCACCAGCGCGTCGATCATCGGCGCGACCGCCTCGGGGTCGAGCTCGATCAGCTCGGCCGCCCGCGCCACCAGATGGGGCACCGGCACGAAGCAGTGGCCGTCGCGCACCGCCGCCGATTCCAGCCGGTCGAGCAGCGCCGCCTTGATCCGCTGCGGGCTGCGCTCGGGCACCCCCCGCTGCAGCGCGATGCGGTCGGCGACGCGGAAGGCGATGCCCCTGACCCGGCCGATCAGCCGGTAGGGGGCGGTGGCCAGGACCTCCTCGGCCTCGCCGCCGAACACCTGGTAAATCTTGGCCGCCAGCAGCGGGCTGACGCCCAGCCCCTGCAACGTCACCATCAGCGCGGCGACGGCCTTCTGCTCCTGCCACGCCTGGACGATCTGCGCCTGCCGCAGCGGCCCGATGTTGACGACCTCGGTCAGCCGCCCCGGCTCGGCGTCGATGACCTTGAGCGTCTCCTCGCCGAAGTGGTCGACGATCGCGTACGCCAGCCGCGGCCCGATGCCCCGGATCAGCCCCGACCCGAGGTAGACGCGGATCGCCCGGACCGTGGCGGGCACCACCCGCTCGCACCCGGCCACGGCGAACCGCCTGCCGTGGCGCGCGTGGTGGCTCCAGTCGCCGGTCAGCCGGAGCGTCTCGCCCGGCTGCGCGCCCGACAGCGCCCGGCCGGTGGCCACGAAGTCGGGCACGCCCTCGGCGCTCATGCGCGCGACGGTGTATTCGTCGTCCCTGACGTAGACGAGCTGCTCGACCGAGGCCTCCACAGCAGCGATCAAACCATCCGCCACCGACAGTCCGTCACATGGCGCTGGGATAGGTCTCCGGCTCGACGTCGTCCCACGGCTCGGCGTGCAGCGGGTGCAGGGCCTCGGTGACGTCCAGCCAGATGAAGGCGTCGTAGCGGTCGCCGAGCGCGGTGGGCACGTAGTTGCCCCACTTCTCGCGCTCGGGCCGGTAGACGACGCCGATCGCGCGGTGGTCCAGCGGCTCGTCGAACCAGCGCGGACGGGGCCGCCGCGGCGTCACGAACAGGGCGCGCTCGCCTCCGAGGGCGTCGTGCAGCAGCGCCTCCAGCGACCCGGGCCGGGCCGGCGGGACGGGCATGACGTGCGCCCGCGTGCCCCAGCTCGCCCCGGCCACGACCGTCCCCCGGTAGCCGCCGAAGCCGACCAGGACGACGTCCTCGCCGTGCCGCTCGCGGGCCAGCTGCCCGAGGTTGGTCATGCCGGCGGCGGCCATGTCGGTGGCGCGGGCGTCGCCGACGTGCGTGTTGTGCGCCCACACCACGCCCTTGGCGCCGTAGAAGGCGGTCAGGCGGTCGAGGGTGTCGGCCATGTGGACGTCCCTGACGTTCCACGAATCGGGGCCGCCGCCGACCATGGTCCGGTAGTAGTTCTCGGCCCCGGCCACGACCTCGGCGTTCTGCCGGGCCTCGAAGCCGTCCTCGTCGGCGGGCGCGGCCGCCACGACCGCCCTGAGCAGCTCCACGACCTCGGTCTCGCAGGAGTCGGGGACCAGGCGGGTCTCCAGGCCGTACCGCTGCGGGTCGTGGCCGTAGGACTCGAAGCAGTACAGGGCCTCCATCACCGTGCCGAGCTGGTCGGGCAGGTGGTCGGCGGCGTAGCGGCGGACCGCGCGCAGGGACTCCCAGAGGCTGTAGACGTCCAGGCCGTGGAAGCCGACGCGCTCCGGCGGCGGCAGGGCCGAGTTCCAGCGCCGGAGCCAGCGGCAGAACTCGGCGACCTCCTCGTTGGCCCACATGAACGCGGGCCAGCGCTGGTAGGCGTACAGGGCGTCGAAGGGGTCCTCGCCGTCGCGGGTGACCGCGCGGTGGACGCGCTCGCAGTCGGGCCAGTCGCCCTCGACGGCGACGAACCCGAAGCCCTTCTCGGCGATCAGGCGGCGGGTGAGCGCGGCCCGCCAGGTGTAGAAGTCGTGGGTGCCGTGACTGGCCTCGCCGATCAGCACGAGACCGGCCTCGCCGACGCGGTCGAGCAGCGGGTCGAGGTCCTGTTCGCCCGACAGCCGCAGCGCCGAGCGGGTGACGTCATCCATAGCCGTCCTCCTCTGCCGGCCGGAAGACGCCCAGGCATTCGCGGGCGAGCTGGAGCTCCTCGCGCACCTGGACGACCAGGACGGGCACGGCGGCGCCCGGCCCGCTGACCGGGCCGTCGTCGTGCCGGTTGCCGGACTCGGGCGGCTCGACGCCGAGCAGCCCGAGACGGCGGCAGACCGCCTCGCGCACCTCGGGCTGGTCCCAGCCGATCTCGCCGGTGAACACCAGCGCGTCGATCCTGGACAGCGACGTGGCGGCGGCGGCGATCTCCCGGCTCACGCGGTGGCAGAACACCTCCAGGGCCAGGGCGGCCTCGGCGTCGCCGGCGCGTTCGGCCTCGACCAGCTCGCGGGTGTCGCCCGAGCGGCCGCCGGACAGCCCGAGCAGCCCGGAGCGGCGTTGCAGGCCCTCGTCCAGCTCGCCGGCCGACAGGTGGCCCTGCGACAGCAGCCACATCAGCATCCCGGGATCGACGCTGCCCGAACGCCTGCTCATCGGGACGCCGTCCAGCGGGGTGAACCCCATCGAGGTGTCCAGGCTGCGCCCGCCCGACACCGCGCACACCGACGAGCCGCCGCCCAGGTGGGTCAGCACCAGCTCCAGGTCGGCGAGCGGCCGGCCGAGCAGCTCGGCCACCCGGTCGGCGGTCCAGGCGTAGGACAGGCCGTGGAAGCCGTAGCGGCGCAGGCCGTACCGGTCGCGCCACTCGCGCGGCAGGGCGTAGACGGCGGCGGCGTCGGGCAGGCCGGCGTGGAAGGCCGTGTCGGGGCAGAGCACGTGCGGCACGGCGGGAAGCTGCTCGCGGGCCGCCTCCAGCAGCGCCAGCGCGGGCGGCAGGTGCAGCGGCGCCAGGCTCACGACGCCGCGCAGCGCCTCGACGGTCTCGTCGTCGGCGACCGTGGGCGCGCGGACGACGTCGCCGCCGTGCACCAGCCGGTGCGCCACCGCGCGGATGTCGCGGTCGAAGTGACCGCCCAGGAACGCCGCCAGCTCCTCGCGCGCCGAGCCGGGGTCGGCGGCCCGCTCGGCGTGCGCGCTGTCCAGCACGCAGCCGCCCTGCACGAGGTCGAGGCGCAGGCTCGACGAGCCCGCGTTGACGGTGAGCACCGCCTCGGACTCCGCCACCTGCTCGTCGAACGCTCGCCCCATGCACCCCTCCGCGGCCCGATCCTCTCCCCGGCTACCCGCCGCCCGCGGCCCGACACCTGGACTCCGTCACCTTTACCCCGAGATGTCCGAGCCCGTGGTTGCCTCCGGCGGTGGCCGGGTAGGCGAGCGCCTATGGACATCACCCTGCAGGTGAACGGCGTGCCGCACACCGTGGCCGTCGACCCCAGGATCTCCTTGCTCGACCTGCTGCGCGAACGGCTCGGCCTGACCGGCTCCAAGAAGGGCTGCGACCACGGCCAGTGCGGCGCGTGCACGGTGCTCATCGACGGCCGCCGGGCCAACTCCTGCCTGGCGCTGGCCGTGGCCGTGGACGGCAGCGAGATCGTCACCGTCGAGGGGCTGGCCTCGGGCGAGCAACTGCATCCGCTGCAGGCCGCGTTCATCGAGCACGACGCCTTCCAGTGCGGCTACTGCACGCCCGGCCAGCTCTGCTCGGCGGTCGGCATGCTGGGCGAGCCAGGGCCGAGCGCCGTCACCGCCGACCTCCTCCTCGACCCGGCCCTGACGCCCGAGGAGATCAAGGAACGCATGAGCGGCAACCTGTGCCGGTGCGGCGCCTATCCCGGCATCGTGGCCGCGATCGGCGAGGTGGCCCGGTGAAGCCGTTCGACTACGTCCGCGCCCAGAGCCCGTCGGACGCGGTCGGCCGGTACGGCCCCGGCACGATGTACCTGGGCGGCGGCACCAACCTGGTCGACCTCATGCGCCTCGGCGTGGCCGCCCCCGACCACCTCGTGGACGTCAGCCGCCTGCCGCTGGACGCCGTCGAACCCGTACGCGACCGGCTGCGGATCGGCGCGGCCGTCCGCAACAGCGACCTGGCGGCCGACCCGCTCGTCCGCGCCCGCTACCCGATGCTCGCCAGGGCCGTGCTGACCGGCGCCTCCGGCCAGGTCAGGAACATGGCCACGGTGGCCGGCAACCTGCTGCAACGCACCCGCTGCCCCTACTTCCAGGACGTCACCAGGCCGTGCAACAAGCGCGAGCCCGGCACCGGCTGCCCCGCGATCGAGGGCGACCACGGCAACCTGGCCGTGCTCGGCGCCTCCGACGCCTGCGTGGCCACCCACCCCTCGGACATGGCCGTGGCGCTGGCCGCGCTCGACGCCGAGGTGCACGTCACCGGCCCGGCCGGCGACCGGATCATCCCCATGCCCGGCCTGCACCGCCTGCCCGGCGACGCGCCCGAGCGCGACACCGTGCTCGAACCCGGCATGCTGATCACCGCCGTCGAGCTGCCCGCGCCGCCGCCGGGCGCCTCCCTCTACCGCAAGGTGCGCGAGCGGGCCTCGTTCGCGTTCGCGCTGGTGTCCGTCGCCGCCGTGCTCGACGTGCGCTGGGACGGCGTGGTGACCGGCTGCCGCATCGCGCTCGGCGGCGTGGCCCACGCGCCCTGGCGGGCCGAACGCGCCGAACGGGCGCTCATCGGCGGCCCCGCCACGGGGGAGGCGTACCTGCGGGCCGCCGAGGCCGAGCTCGACCAGGCCCGCCCGCTGCCGCGCAACGCGTACAAGCTGCCGCTGGCGCGCAACCTGATCGTCCGCACGCTGGAGGAGCTGACGCCGTGAACCGCATCGAGGGGCGTGTCAAGGTCACCGGGCTGGCCACGTACGCCGCCGAGTACCCGGTCGAGGGCGTCGCCTACTGCTACCCGGTGCAGTCCACGATCGCCAGGGGCCGGGTGACCGGGGTGGAGGCCGGGCCGGCGCTGGCCATGCCGGGCGTGCTCGCCGTGCTGTCCGTCGAGGACCCGCCCGACCTGGCCGAGGACGCCGACCCCGAACTGGCGCTGTTCCGCTCCCGGGACGTCGTCTACCGGGGCCAGCTCGTGGCCGCCGTCGTCGCCGGCACCTACGACCAGGCCCGCGCCGCCGCCGACGCCGTCCGCGTCGCCTACCAGGCGCAGGCCCACGACGTGCGGCTGCGCGCCGACCATCCGGACCTCTACCGGCCCGAGAAGGTCAACCCGAACCTGCCGCCCGACACCGAGAAGGGCGACGTGGAGGCCGGGCTGGCCGCCGCCGCGTCGGCCGTGGACGTGACGTACACGACGCCGCCCCTGCACAACAACGCGATGGAGCCGCACGCCGCGGTGGCCGTGTGGGCCGACGACGGCCGGCTGCTGGTCTACGACTCGACCCAGGGCGCCAGCGGCGACCGGGACAGCATCGCCAAGACCCTCGGCCTGCCCGCCGGGCAGGTGCGCGTGGTGTCCAGGCACGTCGGCGGCGGCTTCGGGTCCAAGGGCACCACCAGGCCGAACGCCGTGCTCGCCGCCCTGGCCGCGCGGGCCGCCGGCCGTCCGGTCAAGGTCGTCTTCACCCGGCAGCAGATGTTCGACCTGACCGGCTACCGCACCCCCACCGTCCAGCGGCTGCGGCTCGGCGCCGACGCCGACGGCCGGCTCACCGCGGTCGAGCACACGGCGTACGTGCAGTCCAGCAGGATCGTCGAGTTCGCCGAGCAGGCCGCCACCCCGGGCCGCGTCATGTACGCCACGCCCGCGCTGCGCACCGCGCACCGGCTCGTCCGCCTCGACGTCGCCACCCCGTCCTGGATGCGCGCCCCCGGCGAGTGCCCCGGCATGTACGCCCTGGAGTCGGCGATGGACGAGCTGGCCGAGGCGGCCGGGATCGACCCCGTCGAACTGCGCATCCGCAACGAGCCCACGACCGAGCCGGACGGCGGCCTGCCCTTCAGCTCCCGCAGCCTGGTGACCTGCCTGCGCGAGGGCGCCCGCCGCTTCGGCTGGGACCGCCGCGACCCGCAGCCCGGCGTCCGGCGCGAGGGGGAGTGGCTGGTCGGCACCGGCGTGGCCGCCTCCACCTACCCGGCCAGGCGCGGCCCGTCGCAGGCCACCGCGACCGTGCGCGACGGCGACTTCGTCATCCGGGTGGCCGCCGCCGACATCGGCACCGGCGCCCGGACCGTGCTCACCAGGATCGCGGCCGACTGCCTCGGCGTCGCCCCCGGCCGGGTGCACGTCGAGCTCGGCGACAGCGACCTGCCCACCGCCCCCGTCGCGGGCGGCTCGATGGGCACGGCGTCGTGGGGCTCGGCCGTCGTACGGGCCTGCGAGGCGCTGCGGGCCGACGGCGGCGAGGGGGCGGCCGACACCACCGAGGAGGTCCAGGCCGACGAGGAGCTGGCCAGGCACGCCTTCGGCGCCCAGTTCGCCGAGGTCAGGGTCAGCTCCGTGACGGGCGAGATCCGCCTGTCGCGCCTGCTCGGCGTGTTCGCCGCCGGCCGCATCCTGGACGCCAGGCTGGCCAGGTCGCAGTTCGTCGGCGGCATGACCATGGGCATGGGCATGGCGCTGATGGAGGAGACGCTGACCGACGACGAGTTCGGCGGCTTCCTGCACCGCGACCTGGCCCAGTACCACGTGCCGGCCTGCGCCGACGTGCCGGCGATCGAGGCCGTCTGGATCGACGAGCAGGACGGCCTGCTCAACCCGATGGGCTCCAAGGGCATCGGCGAGATCGGCATCGTCGGCACCGCCGCCGCGATCGGCAACGCCGTTCACCACGCCACCGGCCGGCGGGTGCGCGACCTGCCCATCACGCCGGCCAAGATCCTCGCCTGACCTAGGAAATCCATGTTTCGACCGGCCTCCGCCAAGGAAGAGAGGAACATCCAACAAGGAGGCCGAGTGAAGAACGAGTCGCACGAGGAACGCGCCGACCGCAACTTCGTCGAGCTGCTGCAGGGCGCCCGCGTCGCGGTGACCGGCGTGCAGGTGCTGTTCGCGTTCCTGCTGACCGTCCCCTTCTCGCCCGGCTTCGTCAAGCTGGACCAGACCGACCGCTGGCTCTACTTCGCCGCGCTGGTCAGCGCCGCCGTCGCGTCGATCTGCTACATCGCGCCGACCGCCCAGCACCGCGTGCTGTTCCGGCAGGGCCACAAGGAGACCCTGGTACGCCGGTCCAACACCTACGGCCTGTTAGGAGCGCTCGCCCTGGTGGTGTCGATGACCACGGCCACCATGCTGGTGATCGACTACCTGTTCCACTCCACCCTGGCCTGGATCACCGCGGGCATCCTGGCCGGGCTGGCCGCCTGGACCTGGTTCGGCCAGCCCGCCCTCGACCGCAAGGGCGATCAGTCCTCCTCCGAGGGCGGCATCTCGGTCTCGTCCCGCGACGACTGACGCGAGTGGGCCGCCCGCCCCACCATGTACGCCGCCACCGACACCGTGATCACCTGCGAGGCCCCCACGATCAGCAGCGGCCCGGCGTTCCACCAGGTGGGCCGGTGCAGCCACATCGCGGCCAGCACCAGCAGCACGCCGAGCACCTGCGGCTTGGTGCCGGCGTGCATCCGGTCGAGCGTCGTGCGGAAGCGCACCAGCCCGGCGCCCGCCGACAACGCCAGCACGGCCCCGAGCACCAGGCAGACCGCCGCCGCCACATCCATCGGGCTCACCCCGACCGTCCAGGGAAGAACCGGGCCAGCGACACCGACCCGACGAACCCCAGCAGCGACAGCACCTGGAGCACCGGCAGGTCGGAGTAGTCGTCCCTGACCACCGCGAACAGCCCCACCGCGCACATCGCCAGCGACGTCAGCACGTCGAGGGCGACCGCGCGGTCCAGCATCGACGGCCCGCGCCCCACCCGCCACAACGCGGCCGCCGCCCCGCCGCCCAGCAGCGCGATCGTCACCAGGTACACCACGCTCACCGCAGCTCCTCCCGGTCCGCGCGGGTGCCGAACGCGGCCACGATGCGCGACTCCAGCCCGGCCAGGTCCCTGCGGACCGCGTCCGGGACGCCCTCGCCGGCCAGCCCCAGCACGTGCAGCATCAGTTCTCTCCTGTCCAGGTACGCCTCCACCACCAGGCTCCCCGGCATCGTGGACAACGCCACCATGATCATCACGGTCATCGACTCCGACGACGTGCGCAGCCGCACCGGGACGAGCTGCGTGGGCGGATCGCCGGGCCGCACCACCCACGCCACCACCCGCACGGTCGAGAGCAGCATGTCCCACCCGAACCACAGCAGGAACCGCGCCAGCGGCAGCGGCCGCACCCTGATCCCCGGGTCCAGGACGGGCAGCGGCAGCAGCCACGTCACCACCAGCGCGGTCGCCAGGCCGCCCAGCACGTTCCCCGCCGACAGCTCGCCCCACAGCGTCACCCACACCAGCGTCAGCCACGCCGCCAGCGGCAGCGGCACCCGCCGGCCGAACAGCCGCGGCGCGAGCAGGCCGCCGCTCACCGCCGCGTCCCCAGCACCGCGGTGACGTACGTCTGCCGCTCGCTCAGCTCCGTGGCCACCCGCCGCGTCAGCGCCGCCAGCGGCCCGGCCAGCACCGTGAACGACAGCCCCATCGCCACCAGCGCCGCCGTCGCGCCCAGCAGCACGGGCGGCAGCGCCGTCGTCGTCACCACCGGCTCCTCACCCGTCGCCTCCTCGCTCTCCATCACCTGGCCCAGCCGCTCCTCGCGCGGCGCGCGCCAGAACGCCTTGCCCCACGTCTTGGCGATCGCGTACAGCGTCAGCAGGCTCGTCAGCAGCCCGCCGGCCACCAGCACGAGCGCCGCCGGGCCGCCCTTGTCCAGGCCCGCCTGCACCAGCAGCAGCTTGCCCAGGAACCCCGACATCGGCGGGATGCCCGACAGGTTCATCGCGGGCACGAAGAACAGCACGCCCAGCACCGGCGCGGTCCTCATCAGCCCGCCCAGCCGGTTGACCGACGTGGTGCCGGTGCGCCGCTCGATCAGCCCCGTCACCAGGAACAGGCTCGTCTGCACGGTGATGTGGTGGACGATGTAGAACACCGCGCCCGCCAGGCCCGCCACCGTCGACAGCGCCACCCCGAACACCATGTAGCCGATGTGGCTGACCAGCGTGAAGGACAACATCCGCTTGATGTCGGTCTGCGCCACCGCGCCCAGCACGCCGGCCAGCATCGTGGCCAGCGCCACCGCCATCAGCAGCGTCGAGACCGGCCCGCCGGGGAACAGCAGCGCCTCCAGCCGGATGATCGCGTACACGCCGACCTTCGTGAGCAGCCCGGCGAACACGGCCGTGGCCGGCGCGGGCGCGGTCGGGTAGGAGTCCGGCAGCCATGCCGACACCGGGAAGATCGCCGCCTTGATCGCGAACGCCAGCAGCAGCGTCAGCTCGACCAGCAGCTTGACCTGCTCGGGCAGCGTGCCGAAACGCTCGGCGAGCTGCGCCATCGACAAGGTGCCCGTCGCGCCGTAGGTCACCGCCAGCGCGATCAGGAACAGCATCGACGACGCCAGCGCCATCAGCGTGTACGTGGCCCCCGCCCGCATCCTGGACTCGGTCCCGCCGAAGGTCAGCAGCACGTACGAGCCGCTCAGCAGCATCTCGAACGCGACGAACAGGTTGAACAGGTCGCCGGACAGGAACGCGTCCGCCACGCCCGCCACCATGACCAGGAACGCCGGATGGAAGATCGCCATCGGCGCGTCGTGCTCGGCCTCGTCGTAGGCGCTGGCGATCGAGTACACCATCACGCAGAGCGTCACCGCCGACGACACCACCAGCACCAGCGTCGAGAGCCGGTCGGCCACCAGGCAGATGCCGACCGGCGAGGCCCAGCCGCCCAGCTCGGTCACCAGCGGGCCGTGCGTGTCGGCCTGCACGAGCAGCAGCACCGACACCGCCAGCGAGATGCCCAGCGTGGTGAGGCTGATGGCCGACTGCAGGTGCCGCAGCCGCCCGCCGATCGCCAGCTTGATCCCGGCCGCCAGCAGCGGCAGCAGCACCGGCACGCACACCAGCTCGCGCAGCTCGACCAGGTCACCCACGGGCGCCGCCCCTGCCTGCCACTAGTCGTCGCCCTCCAGCTCGGGGTCGTTGGCGAGCGCCTGGCGGGCCCGCTCCTCGCGGATGGCCGAGCGCATCTGCCTGCGGGCGTCGCGCTGCCTGGCCTTGATCCGCTGGCGCAGCTCCCGCTCGCCGGCCGCCTGCTCGGCCCGCCGCCGGGTGTGCTCGCGGCGCAGCTCGTCGATGCGCTCGGCGTTGTCGCCGGCCGTGGCCTCCTCGTCCGGCAGGTCCCGCTGCCCGGCCTCCTCGAAGCCGCGTTGCAGCTCCTCCTCCGACAGCCCCTCGGCCATCCGGGTGCGCATCCACTCCTCCAGCTCGGTGTGCACGCGGGCGATCCGCCGTTCCAGGTCGGCCTCCTGCAGCCGCTCCCGCTCGGCCTGCTCGGCCTCCAGCCGGGCCAGCTCCGCCCGCTGCTCCACGACCAGCCGCCGGTAGGCGTCCTGCCGGGTGCGCAGGGCGTGGCTGAGCTCGCCGCGCCTGGCCCGCAGCCGCACGCGCCGGTCCTCGGTGTCGTCCTGGACCTCGTCGCTGCCGGTGAGCTGCCACGACCGGTGCACCATGGCCAGCACGAACGCCGTCACGCCCAGGGTGATCACGATGGCGGTGAGCACCATCGCCTGCGGCAGCGGATCGGCCATGTCCGCCACCGGCGCGCTGCCGAGGAGGGGCGGCCCGCCGGCGTTCCCGCCCGCGGTGACGATCAGCAGGTTCACGCCGTTGCCCAGCACCACCACCCCGGCCAGCACCCGCACCAGGCTCCGCTCCAGGAGCAGCGTCACGCCGGCCGTGATCATCACGCAGCAGCACAGGAACGGCGCCAGGGAGATCGTCACGCGCTCTCCTCCGCCTCGATCTGCCGGTCCAGCTCGGCGCCGAGGCCGCGCAGCACGTCCTGGACCATGCCGGTGACCGAGACGTACACGCCGAGGTCGAACAGCAGGCCCGTGGACACGTGCAGGCCGCCGACCAGCGGCAGGTGCACGTCGGCCGCCAGCATGTCCAGCGCGGCCCGTCCGAACAGCAGCCCGGCCAGCGCCGTGCCGGTCGACAGGGTCAGCCCGGCGCCCATCAGCACGCCCGCGTGCACCGGGACCGCCGCGGCCAGCTCGTACCGGCCGCCGGCCAGGTAGCGCACGGTGATCGCCAGCCCGGCCACGATGCCGCCGGCGAACCCGCCGCCGACCCCGCTGTGCCCGACGAACAGCAGGAACACCGAGAGCACGAGCACCGTGTGGAAGGTCAGCCGGGCCGCCACCTCGAAGGCCACGGCCCGCTGGCCGCGCGGCAGCGTCGAGGACAGCCAGTGCGTGCGCTCGGCGGGCACCCGGCCGCGGTCGTCCCGCTCGATCTCGTACGTCCTGCGCCGCAGGAACACCAGGCTCGTCACGCCCAGCGTCAGCACGACCAGGACCGTGCTCTCGCCCATCGTGTCCCAGGCCCGGATGTCCAGGATGATCGCGCTGACGATGTTGCGAGCCCCCGCCTCGCGCGCCGCGGCCGGCATCAGCGACCCGACGGCCCAGGTGCTGCGCGCGCTGGTGGCCAGCATGCCCGCCCCGGTCACCACCACCCCCACGGCCAGCCCGAGCCCGAACCGGAACAGGCGCGGCAGCCGGGCCCTGACCGGGGTCACCGGCAGCCGCCGCAGTACCAGCGCGAACACCACCAGGGCCAGCGTCTCGGCCAGGAACTGGGTCAGCGCCAGGTCGGGCGAGCCGTGCGCGAGGAACAGCAGCGCGGTGCCGTACCCGATGACGCCGACGACCACGGCCAGCAGGATGTAGGCGCGGGCGAACAGCGCCAGCGCCGCCGCCGCGGTGATCAGGACCGCCAGCACCGGCTGCTCCACGCGCTCCCAGGCGACGACCGGCACGTCCAGGTGCGGCACGCCGCCGTAGGCCACGGCGAACACGCCCACGCCGGTCGTGGCGGCCAGCGTGAGCAGCAGGTAGTCGGGCAGCGAACCCCGCTGGACGAAGCCCGTGGCCTGGACGGCGAACCGGTCCAGCCGCCGGACGAGCGCCCAGAAGATCTGCGTCGAGTCCAGCACGTGCAGCGCCGCGCCCGCCCTGGCCACCGGCTCCCTGGCCAGGAACAGCAGCGTCCCGGCCGCCAGCGCCACGCCCGACAGCAGCAGCGCGGGGGACGGGCCGGCCCACATCGCCAGGTGCGTGGCGTGGCCGGGGTCGCGGAAGGTGCCGGTGTAGCCCGACATCGCGCCGCCGTACCAGGAGGCGAAGGGCGCCAGCGCCAGGCCGAGCGCCGCCAGCAGCGCGGCGGGCGCGAACATGGCCGCCGCCGTCCGGTGCGCCGGCGTGGCCGGCACGCCCGGCTTGGCGGCGAAGGCCCCCCACAGGAACCGCAGCGTGTACGCCGCCGTCAGCGCCGACCCCGCCACCACGCCCGCCAGCACGAGCGGCCGATCCAGCAGCGCCTCCAGCGCCGCCTCCTTGCCGGCGAACCCCGCGAACGGCGGCAGCCCCGCCATCGACGCCCCCGCCAGCACCGCGGCCGCGCACACCCACGGCATGGACCGGCCGACCCCGCTCAGCTCGCGCAGCTCACGGGTGCCGGTCGCGTGGTCGACGACGCCCACGACCAGGAACAGCGCGGCCTTGAACAGCGCGTGCGCGGCCAGCATGCCCACCCCGGCCAGCGCCGTGCCCCGGGTGCCCGCGCCGAACAGCGTGATCAGGAAACCGAGCTGGCTGACCGTGCCGTAGGCCAGCAGCCGTTTCAGGTCCGTCTCGCGCAGCGCCCGCCAGCCGCCCAGCAGCATCGTCAGCACGCCGAGCGGCACCGCGACCGCCCGCCACAGCGGCACGTCCCCGAACGCCGGCCCGAGCCTGGCCACCAGGTACACCCCGGCCTTGACCATGGCCGCCGCGTGCAGGTACGCCGACACCGGCGTCGGCGCCGCCATCGCGGCCGGCAGCCACGTGCTGAACGGGAAGATCGCCGACTTCGACAGCGCCCCGGCCAGCACCAGCACCAGCCCGGCGGCCAGCGGGCCCGCCTGCGGCGGCCGGGCGAGGACCCCCGACACCGCGTACGTGCCCGCCGCCTGCCCGACCACCACGAACCCGGCCAGCATCGCCAGCCCGCCCAGCGTGGTCACCGTCAGCGCCTTCATCGCGGCCCGCCGGCTCGCCCGGCTCTCCGGGTGGTAGCCGATCAGCAGGTAGGAGAAGACGGTGGTCAGCTCCCAGAAGACGTACAGCAGCAGCAGGTTGTCGGCCGTGACCAGGCCCAGCATCGACCCGGCGAAGGCGGCCATCGCGCCGCCGTAGCGGCCCAGCCCGTCGTCGCCGGCCGGGAAGTAGCGCGCGCTGTAGACCAGGACCAGCACGCCCACGCCGGTGACCAGCGCCATCATCAGCAGCGCCAGCGTGTCGGCCCGGAAGGACAGCTCCAGCCCCAGAGCGGGCGCCCAGCGGGTGTCCTCCCGCGCCGGCAGCCCCCGCACCCCCAGCCACACCGTGTACGCGAAGCCGGCGCCGGGCGCCACGGCCAGCAGCGGGAAGGAGGCCCGTCCCATGCGCCGGGCCAGCCAGGGAGCGCAGACCGCCGCGAGCGCGTGCAGGACCAGCAGCGACTCCATGGGCTCCTCGGGCGGGAATTTCCGGCTACGTCCGCCCAATCTCTCCCGCCCGGTCGTGGCCGCCGCGCAGGCGCGGCCAGGGTTGACCCGAACGTCACCAGTCCCACACCCGCCCATGAGCGGGTGCGGGACCGGGCCGGCGCCCTCAGGCCTGCGCGCAGGCTCCAGGACGCGGCGCGCCGGCCGTGATCACGTACCGGTCGATCTGCCGGTCCAGGCAGGACGAGCTGCCCTTGTACGCCGTGTGCCCGTCGCCGTCGTGGGTCAGCAGCACGCCGTGCTCCAGCTGCCCGGCCAGCCGCCTGGCCAGCTCGTACGGCGTGGCCGGGTCACGCGTCGTGCCCACCACCACGATCGGCGGCGACCCGTGGGCGCGCACCTTCCTGGTGAACCGCTTCCCCTTGACCGGCCAGTACGCGCAGCGCTGCTCGGGATGGTCCAGGCAGTTGACCGCCGCCAGCGCCTCGCTGCTGTTGTCGTAGCTGCCGTCGGGACGGCGTCCGTGGTTGACGTCGGCCAGGGCGAGCATGGCCGTGCCGTCGCCCTTGAAGGCGAGGGTGAGCGCCTGGCGCAGGTAGGGCCAGCTGTCCTTGGCGTACATGGCCTGGTTGACGCCCGCGCGCAGGATGGCCTCGTTGACCTGCCTGCTGTCGCCGTCGTTGCGCAGCGGCGCCCGGTCGGCCCGCTTGTAGAGCGCCTCCAGCCGCCTGGTCGCGGCGGCGACGGTGTGCCGGGGGAACGGGCAGTCCCGGGCCCTGAAGCAGTCGCGCAGGAACGACTCGCGCGCCAGCCGGAACCCCCGCTCCTGGGCCGCGCCGAACTCGGCGAGCGTCTGGCCGGGGTCCTCGGCGCCGTCGAGCACCATGGCGCGGATCCGGGTGGGGAACAGGTCGGCGTAGCGGGCGCCCAGGTAGGTGCCGTAGGAGAAGCCGAAGTAGGTCAGCCGGGCGTCGCCCAGGGCGGCCCGCATCACGTCCAGGTCGCGGGCGACCTCGCCGGTGCCGACGTGCGCGAGCAGCTGCTTGCCGGAGTTGGTGGCGCAGCCCTGGGCGAAGATCTTCATCCATGCCTTGGCCCGCTTGACCTCGGCCGCGTTGTCGGGGGTCGGGTCGGCGGCGAAGTAGGCGTCCAGGCCGAGGGGCGACAGGCAGCGCACGGGGGCGGAGGCGCCCACGCCGCGCGGGTCGAAGCTGACCACGTCGAAGTGCTGCCGGACGGCGGCCGACATGACGGTCCTGTCGGCCTTCAGGATGGTCGTGCCGGCGCCGCCGGGACCGCCGAAGTTCAGCACGATCGAGCCGATCCGCCGGCCGGTCGCCGGCAGCCGCGCCATGGCGATCCTGATCCGCCGGCCGCCGGGCTTCGCATAGTCGAGGGGCACCGTCAACTTCGCGCACTGGAACCCGCTGCCGCACCCCGACCAGGCCAGGCGCTGACCGTAATAGGCGCTGAGCCCGCCGTCCGTGGTCGCGCCCGCGGCGCCGGACAGGCCGGCCGCGGCGATCAGACCTGCGAGTACGGGGGAAAGAATCGTGATTAAACGTCGCATAATCAAAAGTTGAAGGGGATACCTTGCGAGCCCCTTTAAGCGTGGTGGCACAGATCATCTGCAAGAAGCGCGCCGGGCTGGGTATCGAGCAGGTCATCCGCACGACTACCAGGGGGAACAGGCCGCCATGTCGCAGCAGAACCGTCCCGTCGAGGGCGAGCACAAATACGAGCAGCACGTCACCTCGACCGGCGAGCACGAGGAGCGGCCCGGCCGCAGCCTCGTCACCACCGACCACGACGTGATCCAGCAATGGGCGCAGGAGCGCGGCGCCAAGCCCGCGACCGTGCCCGGTACCGAGCACCAGGGCCGCGCGGGCGTGCTCCGCTTCGACTTCCCCGGCTACGGCGGCGGCGACCTGGCGGAGATCACCTGGGAGGAGTGGTTCGAGACCTTCGACCAGCGGAAGCTGAACTTCATCTACCAGGAGCACAAGAAGGACGGCAAGCAGAGCAACTTCTTCCGGCTGGAGAACCCGGACCGCGAGGACGCCTGAACCCCGGAGGGGCGGGCCCGCCCCCGCCCGCCCGCCGGGGCTGCGCCGCCCTCGGGCAGAGTGCCGTTCAGCCGCCTTCGGAGACCCGGCGGGTGACCTCGTCGGCCAGCCGGTCGAGGGAGCGGTCGAGCAGCTCGCGCACCTCGCCGGCCCTGGCGCCGGAGTCGGGCTCGTCGAGCAGCGACAGGTGCACGGTCACCTCGCTCGTGCCGGCCGCCGAGTCGGACACCTGCAGCCAGCCCGCGTAGTCGGGGTGGTCGCGGCCGCCCCACTCCACCCGGAGCTGGTCCTCCCGGGCGCGGAACAGCCCTTCGTGCCGCCCGCCGCCGGGCACCAGCTCGCCGCCCGCCTCGACGGTGCCCGCCCCGCCGTCGCCGACCCACAACCCCTGCGGCAGCCACCGGTCCATCAGCTCGACGTCGGACGCCACCCCGAACACGATCATGCTGTCGGCCGGCATCCCGCGCGTCGCCTCGATCTCCGCCATCACAGGCCCCCGTCCTCCCCGAATGCCGCCGTACCGGGCGCGGACCGCGCCGCCTGCCACCGGCAGCCGAACGCGGCGACCATACCCGTGGCATCTGCTCGCAAACCGGCCCCCGCGCCGCCCGTCTCTGCCACTACGGTGGCTCCGGTGAAACCGCGGCGAGAGGGGAGAACGGCGCGATGGCGGAACTGCCACGAGTGCCGCCGGAGATGTTCCGGTTCGCCACCACTGAGCGGGCGGATCTGCACACGGCCCTCCTCGACGTCCTCGGCGCCGCCGCCGAGCGCCTGGAACCCGCGCTGACCGCCGGCGAGGTCCGCGACCGGCTGCGCGCCCGCGGCTGGTACGCCCCCGTCGCCGACCACGACCTCACCGGCGCGCTCCGGCAGCTCGCCGGCTGGGGACTGGTCGAGGTCGTCTTCGACCACGCCGCCGGCTTCGCGACCGCCGAGGAGTACGAGCGCAGGAACCTGCGCTACGCCCTGACCGCCCAGGGCGAGGCCGCCCACGCCGGGCTGCGGCAGGCGTCGGCGACGCTGGCCCCGGCGACACCGGCCTCGGGGGGCGCGCTCCACACCGCCCTGCACACCGCCGTGCTCGACGCCCTCGCCGACCGGCTGGAGGAGCTGGAGGCGCTGCTGGCCGACCCCGACCCCGGCCGCGACCGGAGGGTGTTCACCTGCCTGCGGGAGCTGGAGTGCCACCTCGACGGGCTGCGCCGCGACACCGTGCGGCTCAACGGCGAGCTGCGGCGGCTGCTGCGCGCCGACGGCGCCGGCGTTGGCACGTTCCACGAGGCCGAGGCGGCCACGGTGGCCTACCTCCAGGAGCTCGTGACCGGGCTGGAGCAGCGCGGCGAGACGGTGGCGCGGGCGTTGCGCGGCGTGGCCGGGCGGGGCGTCGGCGTCCTGCACACCAGGGCCCTGGCCGGCGCCGACCTGCCCCGGATCCCCGGCGCCGACCTGGCCACGCCGTGGCTGGCGGCCCGCGCCGCCGCCTGGGCCGAGCTGCGCCAGTGGTTCGACCCCGGCCTCGTCCCGGCCCCCGACCTCGACGGCGGTGCCGACGGCGGCGGCGGCCCCCGCCTGCGGCGGCTGCGGGAGATCGCGGGCGAGGCCATCGTCACGCTGCTCGGGCTGCTCGACCGCGTCACCGCCGCCCGCCGCCCCGCCTCCGGCGCCGCCGCCGACTTCCGCGCGCTGGCCCGCTGGTTCGCCACCGCGCCGGGCGAGGACGACGCCCACCGCCTCTGGGACGCCGCCTTCGGCCTCGGCCCCGCCCGGCACGCCCACCTCGGGCACGCCGACGCCGAGCTCGTCCCGGCCGGCACGCCCTGGGCGGAGGCCGGGCCGGTGGCCGTCTCGGCGCTGCTGCGCTCGCGGGGCAGGACCGAGCGCATGGGCCGTACCGGGCGGGTGCGCGACGTGGCCGCCCTGCGCGCCGAGCGCCGCGCCCGCGCCGAGAGGGAGCACGCCGGGCTGGAGACCGCCTGGCAGGCGCTGGCCGCCACCGGCTCGGTCCGGCTGTCCCAGCTCGGCGCGCTCGACCACGACACCCTCGGCCGGCTGCTCGACCTGCTGGGCCGGGCCCTGGCCGCCCGTCCCGACGCCACCGGGCTGCGCCGGGCCGTCACCTCCGACGGCCGGGTCGAGGTCGTGCTGCGGGCCCCCGGCGACGGCGCGGTCGCGGTGCTGCGCACCTCCGAGGGCTGGTTCCGCGGCCCCGACTACCTGCTCGACGTGCGCGCCCCGGGCGCCCGCGACCACGGGAGGGCCGAAGGGGCATGAGCAGCCTGGCCAACCAGCTCGTCAGGGCGGAGAAGGAGGAGATCGCCCGCGCGATCAGGACCCTCCTCGCCCGGCCCTTCCTGACGGCGGACGACGAGCCCGCCGCCTTCGCGGTGATCAGGAAACGGCGGGAGCCGCTGACCCGGTGGTTCGACTACTTCTGCGGCTGGCGGCTGGTCGTGGAGCCCCGCGAGGGCTACGCCCGCCTGGTCAAGGTCGGGTCGCGGCCGACGGCCACCCGCCCGGCCCGCCGCCGCGCCGGCGGCCCGCCGTTCGACCGCCGCCGCTACACGCTGCTGTGCCTGTGCGCGGCCGAACTGCTCGCCGCGCCGGTCACCACGATCGGCATGCTGGCCGGACGGGTGGCGCGGGCGGCGGCGGTCGAGACCGGCGTGCCGCCGTTCGACCCGGTCGGCGCCGACGAGCGGGCCGCCTTCGTCGACGTGCTCAAGCTGCTCGAACGGCACGGCGCGATCACCGCCACCGACGGCACGACCGACGCCTACCTCGGCGACGAGGACGCCAAGGTGCTCTACCGCGTGGACACCACCCGCGTGATCAGGCTGCTGGCCGCCCCCGTCCCGCCCTCCCGCCTGCCCGGCGCCTCCGCGGCTCCCCTCGCGGCGCTCACCGTCGAGGCCCGGTACGGCGGCGACGAGCCCACGCAGACCCAGCGCGCCCTGTGGGCCCGCCACTCCGTCATCCGCCGCCTGCTCGACGAGCCCGTCGTCTACCTCGACGAGCTGACCCCCGCCCAGGCCGCCTACGCCGCCTCGCTCACCGGCCGCCGGATGATCCGCAGGGCCGCCGAGGAGGCCGGGTTCGTGCTGGAGGAGCGCGCCGAGGGGCTGCTGCTCGTCGACACCGAGGCCACCGCCACCGACACCAGGTTCCCCGACGACGGCGCCCCCGCCAAGGTCGCCGCCCTGCTCCTGCTCGACCTGCTGGTCACCGCCGGTCCGCTGCCCGCAGGACGCCTCGACGAGGAGGCCGCCGAGCTGCTGCGGCGCTTCCCCCAGTGGGCCAGGGCCTACCAGTCGGACGGCGGCGCGCCGCGCCTGGCCGCCGACGCGCTGGCGGTGCTCGCCATGTTCGGGCTGTGCCGCCGTACCGGGGACCGGGTGGCCGCCCTGCCCGCCGGAGCCCGCTACCGGGTCGATCGCGGCCCGGCCGACACGGCCGACACGGCCGACACGGAGGACGCATGACCGTCACCGAGCTCACGCCCGCCCGCACCGCCCCGGGCATGGACCGGCGCTGGATCCCCGTACGCGCCGGGATCCTCAACGTGTGGCGCTACCACGACGAGGTGTTCGAGTTCCACCGGGGCCGGCTGCTGCTGCGCGGGCCCAACGGCAGCGGCAAGTCCAAGGTGCTCGAACTGCTGCTGCCGTACGTGCTGGACGCCAGTCTCAAACCCAGCAGGCTGTCCACGTTCGGCGGCACCGAGCGGACCATGCACTGGAACCTCATGGGCGAGGGCGCGAGCGGCGTCACCCGCGTCGGCTACGTCTGGCTGGAGTTCCAGCACGCCGACGGCCGCTGGTTCACCTGCGGCGCCCGCCTCCAGGCCACCGCCCACACCAAGAACGTCACCGCCGCCTACTTCACCACCGGCGCCCGCGTCGGCCTGCCCGGCGGCGTCCGGCTGACCGGCGACGGCGGCCAGCCGCTGACCAGGGCCCAGCTCGCCGACGAGCTGGGCCAGGCCGGGACGGTCCACGAGTCCGCCGACGCCTACCGCGCCGTCGTGCGCGGCACCCTCTACAGCGCGCTCAACGAGCAGCGCTACGACTGCCTGCTCACCGCGCTGCGCCAGCTCCGCACCCCCAAACTGTCCGAACGCCTCGACCCCGGCCTGCTGTCCGACCTGCTGTCCAGCGCCCTGCCGCCGCTCGGCGAGGGCGAGATCCACGAGATCGCGGGCGGGTTCGAGCGGCTCGACCGGCGGCGCGAGGAGCTGCGCCTGCTCGACCGCGACGTGCAGGAGGCCGACCGGCTGGCCGACGTCCAGCGCGGCTACGCCCAGAGGGTGCTGCGCGCGGCCGCCGCCGCGGCCCTGTCCGCCGGGCAGGCCGTCGACGCCCTCGCCGCCGAGGTCAAGGCCGGACGGGAGGCGCTCAAGCAGGCCGGCGACGAGCTGGCCGCCGCGGCCGTCCGGCTGTCGGAGGAGGAGGCGCAGGAGCTGGCCCTGGCCGCGCAGATCGACGGGCTGAAGGAGAGCCAGGCGTACCGGTCCGGGCACGACCTGCACCGGCTGCGCACGCAGGCGCGCGAGGCGCACGAGTCGGCGGCCCGGCTGCGCGACCAGGCCGGGACGGCGGCCCGCGGCGCGTCGGCCAGGCAGGAGCTGTCGCTGCGCGCGGCGGCCGTCGCCCGCGCCGCCACCGGCCTGGCCGACCGCGCCCGCGGCGAGGCCCGCCGGGCCGCCGAACGCGCCGGGCTGCTCTCGGTCCACCTGGAGTGCGAACGCCCGGTTCCCGACCCCGGCGGCGCGCAGCCCGGCGCCCCCGGCGAGGGGGAGCGGGGGGACGACGGCGAGGAGTCCGTGCGCCGCGCCCGCGAGCTGCTGCGCGCCGCCGTCACCAGCCGCGCCGGCCAGATCCGCGAGGTCGCGGCGGCGGCCGCCGAGCACGAGGAGGCGATCGGCCGCCGCACCACCGCCGAGCACGACCGCGACCGCGTCCGCGACGACCTGGCGGCCGCGACCGCCGCCCACGACCAGGCCGGCGCGACCCGCGACGAGCGCGCCCGCGACCTGGCCGCCGCCCTGGAGGAGTGGGCCCGCGGCTGCGTGCACCTCCGGCTCGACCCCGAGGAGCTGGCGGGCCTGGCCGACCGGTCCGACCAGGCCGACGAGCTGGTCGGCGCGGCCCGTACGGCGGCCGCGGTCCGGCTGGCCGCCCGCGAGCACCACCTGACCGGCCTGCGCGACCGGCTGCACGCCGAACGCGCCGAGCTGGCCCGCGAACGCGAACGCCTGGCCGACCGGACCGCCCTGGAGCCGCCCCCCTCGCCCGCCCGCCCCGCCTCCCGCTCCGGACGGCCCGGCACGCCGCTGTGGCGGGCGCTGGCCTTCCGCTCCGGCGTCGACCCGGTCACCCAGGCGGGCATCGAGGCGGCGCTCGAAGCCTCGGGCCTGCTCGACCTGTGGCTGCTGCCCGACGGCGGCATGGACCCCGGCGAGCACGACGCCTTCGCCGCCTCCGCCCTGGCCCGGCCCGCGCCCGGCCAGAGCCTGGCCGCCGTGCTGTCCGCCCAGCCGGGCGCGCCCGTCTCGGCCGAGCGGGTGCTCGCAGGCGTCGCCTTCGCCCCCACGGCGCTCGGCCTCGACCACCCGGCGGCCGTCGGCGCCGACGGCACCTGGCGGCTCGGCCCGGCCGCCGGGCGCTGGGTCAAGCCGGAGCCCTCCTACATCGGCGACGCCGCCCGCGAGCGCGCCCTGCGCCGCCGCGTCGCCGAGCTGGACGACCGGCTCTCCGACCTGGCCGGCACGATCGCCGAGTGCGACCACCTGTTCAGGGTGCTGGCCGGCGACCGCGACACGCTCGCGGCCGAGCTGCGGCGGCGGCCCGACAGGAGGCCGTACGACGGCGCCGCGCGGGCGCTGGACGCGGCCGTCGGCAAGGTCGCCCTGCTGGAGGACCAGCTCCGGGCGCACGAGCAGCGCCTGCACGAGCGCGAGAAGGAGGTGGGCAGGTCGCTGCGCCGGCTCACCGAGCTGGCCGCCCGGCACGCCCTGCCCGCCGCCCGGCCCGCGCTCGACCGGCTGGAGGCAGCCCTTCGCGCCGCCGAGACCACCGGCGCCGTCTGGCACGACCGGCGCGGCGACGCCCGCGCGGCCAGGGAACGCGCCGGCCAGGCGGCCGAGACCGCCCGCGAGTACCAGGACCTGGCCGTCCGCGCGATGGAACGGGCCGAGGAGGCGGCCGACGCGGCCGTCGTGCTGGCCGAGAAGCTGGCCGCCGTCGAGCCCGCGGCCGGCGGCCAAGACCTCGACCTGCTCGACCGGCTCCAGGACGCCCAGACCGCCCACCAGGGCTGCCGCCGCCTGATCCGGACGATCCACGACGACACGGCCCGGCTCAACGCCCGCCTCGGCCGGCTCAGGGGCGAGCTGGGCCGGGCCGAGGAGAAGCACGCCGAGGCCGGGCGCGTCCGCGAGGCGGTCTGCGAACGCCTGCGCCGTCTGCTGGCCGGCCACCTGGCCGCCGACGCCGGCCTGCCGTCCGGCTCCCAGGCGCTGCTCGCCCCCGACGCCGGGGTGCGCGCGGTGCTGGAGGCGGCCGGGGACGTGGCCGCGCGGCTCGCGGCGGTGCCGCACGACCGGCGGACCGTCAGGGAGGCCGAGGCCCGCCTGCGGGACGCCTTCCACCACGCCAGGGAGGTCCTGGCCGGCCGCGCCGAGCTGGAGCTGGCCCCCGACGAGGACGTCCAGGTGCTGACCGCCGTCGCCGGCGGCGTGCGGGCGGGCGCGGCGGCGCTGGGCAGGGCGCTGCGCGGCGAGCGCGACGAGCGGCGCGGCGACATCACCGAGGCCGAGCGCGACCTGTTCGACCGCACGCTCGCCGGTGACACGCGGCGGCACCTGGCCGACCGCATCCGCCAGGCCGCCGCGCTGGTCGAGGGCATGAACCAGCGGCTCGAACGCGTCCGCACGGCCTCGGGGGTCGCGGTGCGCCTGGTGTGGCAGGTCGATCCCGGCCAGTCACCGGCCACCCGCGCGGCCCGCGAGCTGCTGCTGCGCGACCCGGCCGGGCTGAGCGAGGCCGACCGCGAGGCCCTGTACGCCTTCTTCCGGGACCGTGTCGAGGAGGCGCGCGCCGACAACTCCTCGGCCGGCTGGGAGGACCAGCTCATGAAGGTGCTCGACTACACGTCCTGGCACCGGTTCGTGGTCCGCCTCGACCGCGGCGACGGCCAGGGCTGGCAGGACCTGACCAGGAAGCTGCACGGCGCCCTGTCCGGCGGCGAGAAGGCCATCGCCCTGCACCTGCCGCTGTTTGCCGCCGTGGCCGCCCACTACCGCACCGACCCCGGCTGCCCCCGGTTCATCCTGCTGGACGAGGTGTTCGTGGGCGTCGACCGGGCCAACCGCGGCCAGGTCTTCGACCTGCTGGTGAACCTCGGGCTCGACCTCGTGCTCACCTCCGACCACGAGTGGTGCGAATACCGCGAGCTGGACGGCATCGCCATCCACCAGCTCATCACCGGCGACGGCGACGACGCGGTGACCACGGCCCGCTTCGTGTGGAACGGCTACCGGACCGTCGCCACTGAGACCCTTGATTAGAAAGGTTCTTTACCACCAGCGATCGCGTCCGTATGGTGGGGGCAACCCTCGGGAGGCGGTCATGAAGATCCGCACCTCTGCGGTCGTGCTGACGACCCTGCTCGCCCTGTCGGTCCCTGCCTCGGTGACCGTCTCGCCCAGTGCCGCGGCGGCGGCCGCCGTCGCCTTCGGCGCGATCGTGCCCGCTCCGGTGAGCGCGGTCCCGGCGGCGGGGGTGACGTACCAGATCAGCGCCGCGACGGCCGTGTACTCCGAAGCGCCCGAGGTGGGCGAGCAGCTCGCCGGGCGGTTGCGGCGCTCGACCGGCTACCCGATCCCGATCGTCACCGCCCCGCCGGCGGACGGGATCGCGCTGCGGCTCGGCACGGTGGCCGGCGGGGAGGAGGCCTACCAGCTCGACGTGACCGCCGCCGGGATCGTCGTGCTGGCCAACCAGGCCGCCGGGCTGTTCAACGGCGTGCAGACGCTCCGGCAACTGCTGCCGTACGCCGCCGAGGCCGGCACGGTGCAGCCGGGCCCCTGGCCGGTGCCGGGCGGGCGGGTCGTGGACCGGCCGCGCTACCCCTGGCGGGGCGCGATGCTCGACGTGGCCAGGCACTTCTTCCCGGTGGACGCGGTCGAGCGGTACCTCGACCAGATCGCGCTCTACAAGATCAACCGCCTGCACCTGCACCTGTCCGACGACCAGGGCTGGCGCATCGCGATCGACTCCTGGCCCCGGCTGGCCTCCTACGGCGGCGGCACGGCGGTCGGCGGCGACCCCGGCGGCTTCTACATCAAGGCCCAGTACCAGGAGATCGTCGCCTACGCCGCCGCCCGGAACATCACCGTGATCCCGGAGATCGACATGCCGGGGCACACCAACGCCGCCCTCGCCTCCTACGGCGAGCTCACCTGCGACGGCGTCGCCCCGCCGCGCTACACCGGCACGGACGTCGGGTTCAGCTCGCTGTGCACGTCCAAGGAGATCACCTACACCTTCGTGGACCAGGTGATCGGCGAGCTGGCCGCGCTCACCCCGGGCCCGTACCTGCACATCGGCGGGGACGAGGCGTCCTCCACCACGCCGGCCGACTACCGGGCGTTCGTGGACCGGGCGCAGGGCATCGTGGCCGCCCACGGCAAGACCGTGATCGGCTGGCACGACGTCGTCAACGCCACTCCGCTGCCCTCCACGGTCGTCCAGTACTGGGGCAGCGACCCCACGGAGACGGCGGTCTCGACGGCGGGCCGGAAGGTCGTCATGTCCCCGGCCGGCCGCGCGTACCTGGACATGAAGTACAACCGGCGCACCCCGCTCGGCCAGACGTGGGCGGGCACGATCGAGGTCAAGGACGCCTACGGCTGGGACCCCGGCGCCTACCTCAGAAGGCTCCCGCCCGAGCAGGTGCTCGGCGTCGAGGCGCCGCTGTGGACCGAGACGCTCAGGACGTCGGCCGACATCGACTACATGGCCTTCCCCCGCCTGCCCGCGCTCGCCGAACTGGGCTGGTCCCCTTCCGCCACGCACGACTGGACCGCGTTCCGGCAGCGGCTGGGCGCGCAGGGCCCGCGCTGGCGCGTCATGGGGATCGCCTACTACCGCTCCACCCAGATCGCCTGGCCCTCCGGTTCGTAGGAGCCCCCTCAGGAGCTGCGCATGTCACGATCGATCAGATGCGTCCTGGCCGTGCTCGCCCTGCTGCTCGCCTCGGGGGTGGTGAGCGCCGGCAGCGCCGTCGCGGCGGCCGGTTCGACCGAGCTGGCCTCGGGCTGGGCGCTGCGCCCGGCCACCGGCCTCGCCGACACCGGCGCGGTGATCTCCACGCCCGGGTACGCCACCACCGGCTGGCACCCGGTCACCCTGCCCTCGACCGTCCTGGCCGGGCTGGTCGCGAACGGTGTCTACCAGGACGTCTACTTCGGCCAGAACCTCAAGAACGTGCCCGACCTGACCACCCAGGACTGGTGGTTCCGCGGCGAGTTCACCGCCCCGGCCACGGCCCCCGGCCAGGTCTACTGGCTGCGTTTCAAGGGCCTCAGCTACCGCGCCCAGATCTGGCTGAACGGCGTGCAGCTCGACGCCGCGGCCGTGGGCACGTTCGTCGGCCACGAGTACGACGCCACCGCCGCGATCCGGCCCGGCGCGGCCAACGCGCTGGCCGTCAAGGTCACCCCGCCGCGCCACGACTGCAAGGACCTGTCCACCTGCACGGTCGACTGGAACCCCGAGGCCCCCGACATGAACGCGGGCATCTGGAACACGACCCTGCTGGACACCACGGGCCCGGTGGCCCTGCGCGACCCGTACGTGCGGACCACCCTGTCCGGCGCCGCCGCCGACCTGGCCGTCTACGTGGACGCCGTCAACGCCACGAACGCCCCCGTCACCACCACGGTCAGCGGCACGATCACCAAGGCGGGCCGGCCCGACCTCACCTTCTCCCAGGCCGTCACGCTGGCCGCCCGCGAGCGCAGGGAGATCGCCTTCGCGCCCCTGCACGTGAGCGATCCGGTGCTGTGGTGGCCGTACCAGTTCGGCAGCCCCGAGCTGTACCGCCTGACGGTCGCCGCGGGCGCCTCCGACAGCAAGACCATCGACTTCGGCATCCGCCAGGTCACCGATTACCGCACCACCGTCAACGGCACCTCGTTCGCCGGATACAAGATCAACGGCCGGCCGATCCTGCTGCGCGGCGGCGGGTACGTGTGGGACCTGATGCAGCGCTGGGACACCAGGACGAACGCCGCCCACATCGCCTACGTCAAGGACATGGGCCTGAACACCATCAGGCTGGAGGGCACCCTCGGCAACGAGGAACTGTACGACATGGCCGACAAGGCGGGCATCCTGGTCATGCCGGGGTTCGTCTGCTGCAGCGCCTGGGAGGACGACAGCGCCTGGACCGCCGAGCAGGAACAGGTCGCCCGCGCCTCGCTGGACAGCCAGCTCCGCTCGCTGCGCCACCACGCCTCGGTGTTCCTGTGGACCTACGGCAGCGACCAGCCGCCGACGGCCGCGCACCTGGCCGCGTACAAGAGCGTGGCCGCCGCCCTGCACTGGCAGAACCCCACCCTGGACAACGTCGCCACCTGGTCCAACGCCGACGCCGGCATGAAGATGGACGGCCCCTACGTGTGGGAGCCGCCGGTGCTGTGGTGGGACGAGAGCAAGAGCGGCGGCGCGTACGGCAGCACGGGAGAGGAGGGCACCGAGTCGCCGCCGCCCCTGGAGACGCTGCAACGCTTCCTCGCGCCCGCCGACGTGTGGCCCATCGGCACGGCGTACAACTACCACGCCGGCAAGCCGGGCAGCGTGTTCGACACCATCGCCCCCTACAGCACCGGCCTGGCCAAGCGCTACGGCACGCCCGCCTCCGCCGCCGACCAGTCCCGCAAGTCCGAGGCGCAGAACTACGAGAACGCCCGCGCCTTCTTCGAGGCGTGGAGCGCCAGGCAGCACGTGCGCTCGTTCGGCTCGATCTTCTGGATGCTGAACAACGCCTGGCCGTCCGTCCACTGGAACCTCTACGACTACTACCTCAAGCCCGGCGGCGGCTACTTCGGCACCAAGAAGGCCACCGAACCCGTGCACATCGCCTACGACTACCTGACCCGGGCCGTCCACGTGGTCAACTCGACCCTCACCACGCGGTCCGGGCTGACCGCCACGGTCTCCGTGCACAACCTGCCGGACCTGGCCCAGCAGTACACCGCCTCGGCCCCCGTCACCGCCACGGCCAACGCCGGCGTCCAGGTGCTGACGATCCCGGCGCTGACCGGGCTGTCGCGGACGTACCTCATCAGGCTCCAGCTCAAGGACGCCGCCGGCGCGAAGGTCAGCGACAACGTCTACTGGTACTCCACCGCGCCCGACACGCTCGGCAACAAGAGCAACTGGTACCGCACCACGCCGAAGACCTACGCCGACCTCACCGGCCTGAACGCCCTGCCCGCCGCCGACGTCGCCGCCACCAGCGTCCGCGCCGTCTCCGCCGGGACCGAGACCGTCACGATCACCCTGCGCAACCCGTCCGGCCTGGCCTTCCTCGTACGGCCGGAGGTGGTCGCGGACGGGCGCGAGGTCGTACCGGTGACCTACACCGACAACTACGTCACGCTGTGGCCGGGGGAGAGCACGACCATCACGGCCACGTACCGAACGAGCGACCTCGGCGGCCATCAGCCGGCACTCCGGGTACGCGGCTACAACGTCCCCACCACAACCATCCCCCTCACCTGACCCGCGTCCTGGACCTCCGCCTCCTGGACCCCCACCCCCTCGACCCCGCCTTCTCGGCCCCCGGGCTCTTTGACCCCGGCCCTTTGACCCCGGTTCTTTGACCCCGGCTCCTTGGCCGCGGGGCCCGGTGCCCCGGGCGGGATCCCGCCCGGGGCGGCGGGGCTCGCGCGGGGCGGTGGTTCAGGGGGTTGCCAGCGCGTCGGCCCAGGGCGGGTTCGCGCCCGCCACCGAGCACGTCAGCGCCGACACCCGGGCCGCGAACGACGCGGCGGCCACGGCGGTGTCCAGGTCGAGGCCGTCGAGCCGGCCGCCGAGCAGTCCGCGCGCGCCCAGGTCGTGCAGCAGCCCGGCGGTGAAGGAGTCGCCGGCGCCGACCGTGTCCACGACGTCGACCTCCGGCGCCCGCACCTCCGCCCGTTCGCCGTCGAGGGACACCAGCGCGCCCGCCGCCCCGCGGGTCACCACGACGAGCCGGGCCCCGGCGGCGTGCCAGGTGTCGCAGGCGCGTTCCACCGGCACGCCGGGCATCAGGAAGCGCAGGTCGTCCTCGCTGAGCTTGAGCAGGTCGGCCCACCGGCACCAGCGCTCGACCCGGTAGTCCTCGCGGGCGGCGAGAGTGGGCCGCACGTTGGGATCGACCGAGACCGTGGCCCGCGCGGCGGCCGCGCGCGCGAACTCCTCGACCGCCGCCCGGCCCGGCTCCCTGACCAGCGCCAACGAGCCGGTGTGCAGGCAGATGGCCGGGCCGAGCCGGGCCGGGACCAGCTCGTCCGGGCTCCACTGCCAGTCGGCGGTGCCGCCCGCGTAGAAGGTGTAGGCGGCCTGGCCGCCGCCGTCGAGCGCGGCGACCGAGAGCGTGCTCGGCTCCGCGGCCTCGACGGCCGCCGACAGGTCCACGCCCGAGGACGCCAGATGTTCACGGAACAGCGCGCCGAACACGTCGCCGGAGATGCGTCCGAGGAAGCGGGCGGGCGTGCCGAGCCTGGCCAGCGCCACCGCGGTGTTGGCCGGCCCGCCGCCCGGCAGCACCCGCAACCCGAGCTCACCCTGCCCCGCCCCGCCTGCCGCGGTGGTGAAGCCGTCGGCGACGCACTCGCCCAGAACAGCGATCATCGAGCCTGCCTTCCTGGCGCGCGCCGCCGATGCCGTACGCCCCGGGTGGCATCGACGTCTCCGGATGGGAGCTCATCATCGCAGCCCGGCGGCCTTCCGCGCCCGCGTCGGTTCCGTGCCCGCGTCGGTTCCGTGCCCCGCCGGCTGCGGGGCCGCGCCCGGCGTGGTGCCGGGGCCCGTCAGGAGCTCTGGTTCCCGTCCTTCAGGTGGCCGGGCAGGCCGGTGTTCGGGACGTCGAGCTGCTGGGCGTACCGGTCGTTCAGCTCCGACCAGCCGAACCCGACCGCCGCCGCACCCCGGATCGGCGGGATCGGTCGCCCTTCGAGCAGCCGGTCGGCCACGTCGAGGCACAGGTGCCACCCGGCCGCCACCTTCGGCAGCAGGTCGCGGTCCAGGACGGTGTGCCGTAGCGTCAGCCGCGTGCCGCCGCCGGTCGCCGCCAGTTCCCAGCGCAGCAGGTCGGTGCCGAACGTGTGCTCCAGCAGCGTCGGCGGCTGGACGCGGACGACCTCGGCCACCAGGTCCTGAGGCTTCTCATCGTCGATCATCGTGAGCGTCGCGCCACCGGCCTCGGAAAGGTCGCGGTCGGCGGTGTACGGCGCCCACGCCGCGAGCTGTCCGGGCTCGGTCAGCGCCCGCCACACCTTCTCCGGCGGATGCCGCAGGTCACGGACGAAGACGAGGGTCCAGCGACCTTCCGTCACCTCGCTGCCGACCTGGGCCGGCGGGCTCGGGCGGTACGCGTCTGGGGTCATGACTGCTCCCGGTTGTTGTCGAGATGGCGCTCAAGCGCGTCGAGATGCGTGTCCCACAGGGCCCGGTACGGCTGGAGCCAGTCGTCCAGCGCCCGGAAGGGGCCGGCATGGATGCGGTAGATCCGCCGCTGCGCCTCGGTACGGCAGGTGACGAACCCGGCCTCCCTCAGCACCTTCAGCTGCTTGGACACCGTGGGCTGGCTGACATCGAGCGCCTCGACCAGCTCGTTCACACTGCTCTCGGCCACCCGGAGCCGATCGAGGATCCGACGCCGGGTCGGCTCGGAGAGCACGGAGAACGCGTCGACGGACATGCCTTCATATTCCCCTTCACGTATATGCCTGTCAAGGAATACACGCTGTCGACGACCCCTCGGCGAGTCGCGTCTCCCGGTGGTAGCGCCGATGCCGCCCTGGACGAGTGCTGGTGGAGGTGGACGACTGGCGAATCGAAGGCGCCGGGTCTTGACGCGCTTGAAGCCCACCTGACGCTCGTCCCGGGGAAAGAACGGGATGCCGCGCTGATCAGCGCCGGATGGACCCTTGGCGCGGTGCTCGTCTCTCAGCCTCGGGTGGGTCGCCTGGGGTGGCGAGGGGTGCGCTGCCGATCGCGATATCGCCGTCGCCGGGCTCGGCTCGCAGGCGTTCGATCTCCTCGGCCGGGCCGCCGGAGGCCGGGTGCGCATTGGCCTGGTCGCCGGCAGCGTGGCGGAGGGCGCCACCTAGGGGAGGGGCCCTCCGGGGCGTGGGTCCACTTGCGCCTGGGCTCGTCGAGCGTCGGATCGCCGTCGGTGGTCTCCTGGACCGGCATCGAGTCGTGGAGCCGACGTTTCATCAGGTGGACACCGACCCGGCGGATCTCGTCGACGGAGAGGCGGAAGGCTTCCCTGCCGGAAGCTGTCCGGCCGAGGCTGCTGTCTATGGCCTCCGTGCGCCGGGGAACTCGTCGCGGCTCGTGGGATCCATGGCTGTGTCGCGTCAGTGAATCATCTCGCCCGAGAAGGGGCGCTCGCTGACATAGCCGTCGAGCGGGATGTTCCGAATGGCTGAGGGTGTGCGCCGGGTGTTCTCCTCGGCAACACGGGTTCGACAGGCATGACCTTCAAGCGCTGCGTAATTCGTGGCGGCTTGCGGGGTCTCTGGCTGTGTTGCCTCGCTCGAAAGCTCGCGCGAGAACGGTCGTGCGCCGCTGTCCGGTTCGATGAGGGGCGAGGTTGGTGGCGGGCGTCCTGCCTCGGTGGTTGGGGGAGGGGCGGGATTCCGGTCGGGCGTGTGGTTTTTTCGTGTCCGTCCGCGGGCTCGCTAATGTTATCTCTTCGTGATGTGCGGCGCTGGCGAACGATTTGTCCTGAGAGGGGGTGTATAGAGGAGATTGTCTGCCCGACTTTTCGTTTTTATCGGGAAAAGTGGGGCAGCGCTGTCCGATCATTCTTGTGGTTACGATGCCTTCGTCCAGTCGTTCTGCGGAGCGGAGGGGAAGAAGGGCGCCATCGATTCCCACGATTTGGCCGAACTCGAAAAGCGCCGAAACGACCCCGACTTCGCCGTGGCGTTCGCCGCCGTGATGCCGCCGCGCCAGCTCAAGAGCCTTCTGGCTGGTCTGCGTCGCGCGCATGCCATCCAGTCCACCAGCCTCGACCGGCTGGCCAGGGCGCTGAGCACCCTTCTCGGCACCGCTTCGCGCGCACCCGGCGCGGCCAGGATCTCGACCCCTTACGTCCACCGTCTGCTCGAAAACCTCGACGACCCGGAAACCGGTTTCGCGCTCGGGCAATTGTTGCGATACGGCTGTTTCGCCGACGTATTTCTGCGCGACCTCGCCTTCAAGGTCTACGACTACGAACGAAGCCAGCCTCCCGCGTCTCCGTACTGGCGGAACCTCCGTCCGGACTCACGGCCGATGTGCGCCATCCCCCTGGACGAACGCGACCCCATGGCGGCCGTCATGGCCGCCCTGGCCAACCACCCCAGGGCCGCCCGCGAATTCCTGACGGACGAGCAGCGGGACCCCCTGGAATATCTCCTCTACGAGCGCTTCTGGCCCGGAGGCACCGAGATGTACCTCGACCGGGCGATCGACATCGCGGGCCTCTAGAGACACCGGCGAGCACCGTCGTGACGCCGGCCCCGCCCAGGACGTCGTCCAAGAGCGCCGGGCACTTCCCGTCTCGGACCGGAAAGCGGGCTCGTGATCGCCTGGAACGCCCAGCCGGCGGTGGTGCCGAGAAGTGACGGCGTGACCTCGCTGCGCGCGCCGCCCGGCGGACGTCCTGGCGGACCTGAACTCAGTCGACGATCGCGCCGCTGGTCAGGTTGGCGATCGTCCCGGTCATGGCCCCCGCTCGATCCGACGCCAGGAACGCGGCCGTCTCCGCGATCTCGGAGAGCGTCGGCAGCCTCTTGAGGAGCGTCCCCTGCGCCATCGCCCCGCCGTCGAGCATCTCCTGGACGGACTGTCCGGCTGCCGCCGCGGCCTGCTCGAAGAGCTCCTTGGTGTAGGAACCGGCTGCCGGTGCGTCCACGACGGCGTGGGGACGGATGCCGATGACCCGGACGTTGGCCGGCGCCAGCTCCGCGGCCAGCACCCGGGAGAACGCCTCCTTGCCGGCCGCGCTCACGGCGTGCCCCAGGATGCCGCCGACGGCCAGCTTGGCGCCCGGCTCCGACAGCGTCAGGATCACGCCGGGACGCTCGCCCCCCATGTGCCGGGCCACAGCCTTGCTGGTGATGAACAGCGTCCGCAAGAAGCCGTCGATCGGCCGCATGAACTCCTCCAGCGACAGATCCGCCAGCGTAGTCCCCTGGTCGTGCTGGACACTCACGGCGTTCACGGCGATGTCGATGCCGCCGGCCGTCGCCGCGACCGCGTCGGCGTGCTTGTCGACCGCCTCCTGGTCGAGCACGTCCACCAGTGCGGTCTCGACCGTTCCGCCCGCGGCGGCGATGTCACGCGCCACGGCGTCGAGCTTCGCCTGCGTCCGCCCGGCGATGAAGACCCGCGCGCCCTCCCTGGCGAAAACCCGCGCGATGGCGCCGCCGATGGCGCCGCCGCCTCCGTAGAGCACGGCGTTCTTGTCCTTGAGCAGCAATCCCCTCATCAGTGACCTCCACATGATCTTTGTCCCGGACGGACGGACGGGCGGACGGACGGACAAGCGGGCTCGCTGGTCACGCCGTGGGCGCGGCCATGGAGCCGTCCGCCGTTCGAGAGCGCGCTTGCGTGATGCAAGCGACACTAGAGGGGTAGTCTTGCATCACGCAAGTGCCCCTCTGGGAGGTGAGGTCGCCATGCTCGGCAAGACCTACGACACGCAGGTGTGCTCGGCCGCCAGGGCGCTGGAGGTCATCGGCGAGCGATGGAGCCTGCTGATCGTGCGTGACGTGCTGTTCGCCGGGGCGACCCGGTTCGCCGACTTCCAGCGCCTCGGCATCGCGACCAACATCCTGGCCAAACGCCTGGACAGCCTGGTCGAGGCGGGCGTCCTGGAACGGCGATCGAGCAAGGAGCAGCCCGACCGCGGCGGCTATGCCGCGACCCCGAAGGGGCTCGACCTGGCGCCCGTGATCATCGCGCTGACGCAGTGGGGTGATCGCTGGGCGGCGCCCGACGGTCCGCCCATCCTGTACCGGCACACCGGTTGCGGCGGGGCCGTCACCGAGCAGACCACCTGCGGCACCTGCGGTGAGGTCACCGACCTCCGGCAGGTCCACGTCGTCCACGGCCCCGGCTTCCCCGAGGCACTCAAGGCCGCACGCAAGAACCGCCCGGAACCCGCCGGCCCGCGGTGACGTCCCGCTGCCGGACGCCTCAGCCCGACAGCCGGAACCCCCGCCGGACGGACGGCTCAAAAACCCATGCGACCTGCACCCGAAATCATGCTGGGATCGATCCCTATGAACGCTCATTCACTCGTTGACGCCGACCTGCTGGACAGGATGGAGCGGAACCTGGCCGAACACGCCTGTCACCTGCACCGGAGCATGACCGGTGCGGCCGTCACGGAGACCGATGACCTCCTGGTCGCCGACAGCGGCCTGGACGACGACACCTTCAACATCGTCGCCGCGGCCCGCTTCACCGTCGCCGACGCCGCGGCCCGCATCGGCGAGACCGCTCGGACGTCCGCTCGCACCGGCCGCCGTTTCTCCTGGTGGGTGGGGCCCGCCTCGACACCGCCGGATCTCGGTGCCCGCCTGACGGCGGCCGGTCTGCCGCCGTCCGAACGCGAGACGGCGATGTGGGCAGAGCTGGACGGCACCCTGCCGCCGCCCGTCGTCGAAGGACTGGACATCCGAACGGTCGCCACGCCCGAACAGCTCGCCGACTACGCCACGGTTCTGGCCGCGAACTGGGACCCGCCCGCCGACACCGTCCGCCGCTTCTTCGCCCAGGCGGCCCCGCAGGCACTGGCCGCGCACTGTCCGGCCCGGTATCTGGTCGGCTACGTGGACGGCCGTCCGGTCTGTTCCGCCGAAGTGTTCCATCACGCGGGCGTCGCCGGCATCTACAACATCTCCACCCTGGCCACCCACCGCCGTCGAGGCTACGGAGGCGCCATCACCCTCGCGGCACTCCATGCGGCCCGCGACCGAGACCATCGCATCGCGGTCCTGCAGGCGTCAGCCGACGGCGAGCCCGTCTACCGCCGCCTGGGCTTCCGCCCCTGCGGCCACTTCACCGAACACCCCATCAACCCCTGAACGCCAGACGCTCGTCAACGGCCGGTCGGCTTGAGGCGGTGAACGCCGCACTTGACGGCCGTGTGGTTCCGGCCCGCTCGGGCCGGGCCCGCGGACGCCCTGAGCACGGCCGGACGACACGGACTTCGAAGAAACGGCCTCGATCTGAGAGGAAGCGCCGCGCCGTCCCACGCTCCGGCTGGACGGCCAGGTGCAGCCTGGCCGTCCAGCCGGAGCGAGAGAGACCGAGGCCATCGCGCCCGACGGCGACACCGCCGGGAAGCCCCGTCTGAGCAGCGTGCAGGTGGGCTCGGCACATGGGGGAGCCGAGGGCCGGGTGACGAGCTTTCCTCGCGTCCGCCCGGCGGGAGGGGTGAGGTCAGGGGCGGAGGCCGGTGAAGAGGTCTTCCTCGTGGTCGGGGGCGTTGACCTTGTTCAGCTTGCGTTCGAAGGCCTCGTGGGAGAACGCCTGCTGCTGGGCCTCCTCGGGCATGCGGAGGAGGAAGATGTTCTCGCCCTGGCTCTCGTGGGCCTTGAGGGCCTTGAGCTTGCGCTCGACGTAGGGGGTGACGTCGACGACGGCGTCGACCCGCTCGTCGGGGGTGCCGAAGTCGTCGGACGGCTCGAAGCCGCCCAGGTCGACGCCGCTGTCGCGCATCAGCTCGAACATGCGCTTGATCGCCGCCCGGGGGATCGCCGTGTAGTAGAACTTGTCGGGGATGCCGGTCGCCTCGACGGCGGCCACCGTGATGCGGTGGGCCTGCACGTGGTCGGGGTGGCCGTAACCGCCGCCGCCGGTCTCGTCGTAGGTGACGACCACCTGCGGGCGGTAGCGCTCCATCAGCTCGCCCAGCCTGGCGGCGGCCACCTCGACCGGCACGTTGGCGAACGCGTCGGGGTGGTGGTTGGTGTCCCAGCCGTCCATGCCGGAGTCGCGGTAGCCGAGCAGCTCCAGGTGGCCGACGCCCAGGTGCGCGACGGACTCGCGCAGCTCGGCCAGCCGCCGCTCGGCCACCCTGGCGGCGTCGTGACCCTCCTCGCCCGGTTTGACGCCGCCGGTGTCGTCACCCTGCTCGCCGTTGGTGCAGGTGACCAGCACGGTGCGGATGCCCTCGTCGGTGTAGCGGGCGAGGACGCCGCCGGTGCTCAGGCACTCGTCGTCGGGGTGGGCGTGGACGACCATCAAGGTGAGTTCCCGATCCATGAAGGGAACCCTACTCGGCGCGCACGACACTTCCGGCCGCGCGTCCGCGGCGATCATCGCGTCCGCGGAGAGCGGACAGAAGGGGCGGGACGAGCGGCGGCGTCAGGCGCCGGCGATCAGCGTCGCGGCCTTCGCGCGGGCGACGGCGGCGGCCGCGCGGTCGCCCAGCCCGTCGGCCACCGCCGCCTGCTTGAGCCAGTTGAACGGGCTGCACGGCCGCACGCCGATGCGCTCGCTCACCAGAACCCGCGCCAGCTCGTGCCGCCCGCCCCGCAGCGCCGCCTCCAGCAGCGTCTTCTGCACGGCGTCCCGCTGGGCGTGGCTGCCGCCGAACTCGCCGACCCGGTGCCTGATCGGGTGCAGCAGGTCGACCACCGCCGCGAAGTCGCCCCGCCCGTACGCCACCAGGGCCCGGCACACCGGCAACCCCACCCGCAGCGTCATCGCGACGTTGGTGACCCCCGGACGGCACTCCAGCGTGTACGCCTCCCGCGAGGCGATCAGCTTCTCCGCCTCCCCGATCCGCCCGGCCCCCACGTACGACATGACCGCGTGCACGTCGTTGAAGGCGTAGAACGGCTCGGCCACCAGCGGCGGCCACGCGTCGGCCAGGGCCTGCCAGCGTTCGTGCTGGTCGGAGCCCTCCAGCAGGAACCGCCAGAGCAGCGCGGCGGCGTCCAGCAGCTCCATGGACGTGCGCCCGCCGGCGAGCGCGGCGTCGTGCACCTCCAGCGCCCGCCGTGTGTCGCCGCTCTCCAGGGCGTAGAGGGCGTAGTGCCACCAGGTGTGGACGTTGAAGAAGGTGCCGGTGGACCAGTCGTCCAGGCGGCTGTCGAGGTAGCGCACGCCCTCGCCGAAGCGGCCCTGCATCTCGTAGGTGTGCACGACGGCGTGGATGCCCCACACGTCGCGCGGGTTCAGCTCGACGGCGCGCAGGCCGACCTGCTCCGAGCGGTCGTAGTGGCCGGCCTCCTCCAGGCCGAAGGCGTACATGCCGAGCAGGTGGCCGAAGTGCCGGTCGTCCTCGTGCCAGGCGGTGAGCGCGCCGCCGATCCGG
This sequence comes from Nonomuraea sp. NPDC049684, assembly GCF_044465345.1. Taxonomy (NCBI): domain Bacteria; kingdom Bacillati; phylum Actinomycetota; class Actinomycetes; order Streptosporangiales; family Streptosporangiaceae; genus Nonomuraea; species Nonomuraea sp. NPDC049684. The sequence continues at coordinate 48,019 of NZ_JBITLO010000006.1, forward strand.
TCGCGCAGCGAGCGGGCGTCGCCGGTGAGGAAGTCGAGCTGGTGCCCGGCGGCCAGGGCCAGCGCGTCGCGCGGGTGGGCGACGGCGATCTCGGCGAGCAGCGCGCCGCAGGCGGTCAGGTCGCCGTCGAGCAGCGCCTGGACGGCCGCCACGTGGGCGCGCTCGCGCGGCAGCAGCGACGACTCGTCGGTCCGGCGGCGGAAGGAGGCGAACCGGGCCCGCGCGGCACGGGCGCCGGCCGCCTCGGTGGTCAGCAGGTCGAGGTAGGCGGCCAGCACGTTGCCCATCGGGAAGCCGGGGGAGTCGGCCAGTGCGGCGGCCGTCTCGGCGTCGACCTCGGCCCGGAAGTGCAGCAGCTCGTCGATCGCCCGGTCGTAGTGGCGCGCGGCGGCGGCGCTCGCGCCGGTCATGGCCAGGCCGTGCTGGTCGGTGGTCACCCGGTCACTGTAACCGCGCGACCGGCGGCGGCTCAGGGCGTCGGCGCGCCCAGCGCGCCGACCGGGCAGATCTCATTCGCTCCCGTACGACCCCGCAACCAGCCTTGTCGGGATAAGTCGCCAGCCGTAATGTTTGTGACCGAACAAGGGTGAAGGAGAGCCATGCGCCTGGCAGACGTCGACCTCGCCGACCCCGGCCGGTTCACCGACGGAGTGACCCCGTGGCGCATGTTCGACGTGCTGCGCGAGCAGTCGCCCGTCCACTGGCAGGACGAGCATGGGCACGGCAAGGGCTTCTGGGCGGTCACCAGGCACGCCGACATCGTGGCCGTCGGCCGCGACCCCGAGACGTTCACCTCAGAAGGCTTCACCAACCTGGAGGAGGTGGACGAGCGGCAGGCCGCGATCCGCCGTTCCCTGCTGGAGACCGACGGCCCCCGCCACCACGCGCTGCGGCGGCTGCTGCTGCGCGACTTCTCGGCCAGGACGGTGGCCGGCTACGAGGTGTTCCTGCGCGGCCTGACCGCCACCACACTGGACGCCGCCCTGCCCAAGGGCGAGTTCGACTTCGTCAAGGAGGTCGCCGCCGACTTCCCGATCAACGTGCTGGCCCGCATGCTCGACGTGCCCGACACCCGGCGGCTCATCGACTGGGGCAACCAGATCATCGAGAACACCGACCCCGAGCGGCTGCGCGAGAGCGAGGAGTTCAAGGACCTGCCCTTCCGCAGCCCGGCCTCCCTGGAGGTCTTCGAGTACGGCCGCGAGCTGGCCGCCCGCCGCCGCGGCGGCCCCGGCACGGACCTGGTGAGCAGGCTCGTCAACCAGGAGCCCGTGGACGGCCTGCCGCTGTCGGACCGCGACTTCGACAACTACTTCCTGCTGCTGGTCGTGGCCGGGAACGAGACGACCCGGCACGCCCTCTCGCACGCCATGCTCGCCCTCATGGAGCACCCCGTCCAGCTCGACCGGCTGCGCGCCGACCCGGCGCTGCTGCCCCGGGCCGTGGACGAGTTCCTGCGCTGGGCCTCGCCCGTCTACCACTTCCGCCGCACCGCCACCCGCGACGTCACCCTGCACGGCCGCCGCGTCGCCGCCGGCGACAAGGTCGTCATGTGGTACGCCTCGGGCAACAGGGACGAGCGCGTCTTCCCCGACCCGTACCGGTTCGACGTGGGCCGGGACGCCGACGAGCACCTGACGTTCGGCCGGGGCGGCCCGCACTACTGCCTCGGCGGCGCGCTGGCCAGGCTGGAGATCCGGGTGCTGTTCGAGGAGCTGCTGCCCCGCCTGTCGTCGATCGAGCTGGCCGGCCAGGTGCGCCGGATCCGCTCGAACTTCGTCAACGGCATCAAGGAGCTGCCGGTCAGATGCTCTCCAGGTGCTCCATGACGCGCCTGAGCGAGCCGGCCAGCTCGCGCCGCTGATCGCTGTCGAGCTCCTTGACCACGAACGCCTCCTGCCGGTTGAACTCCGGGAACAGCTCGCGCATCAGCCGCTCGCCGGTCGCGGTGAGCGCCAGCATGACCCGGCGGCCGTCCGTGGGGTGCGGGAAGCGCCGCAGGTGCCGGTAGGACTCCAGGGTCTTGACCACGCCCGTGAGCGTGCCCTTGGAGATGCCCGCCTCGGCGGCGACGTGGCGGGTCTCGCTCTCGCCCCAGATCCACACCACCCACATCACCACGAACCCCGTCCAGGTCAGGCCGGTGTCGCGCAGGACGGTCTGCTCCAGATGGTTGCGGATGGCGGAGGAGGCGCGGTAGACGTTCGACACCGCCCACATGGCCTCGAAGTCGATGTTGAGGCCGCCCAGCCGCTGGCCGATGGCCTCCTCGGTCTGGCGCAACGTGTGGTGTCCCGTCATGGCAGGAAAGTATATTCGGTCCCTAACAATCTTCACGAGCGCCGCTCACGAACGGGACCAAACGACCCGGCCGCCGAACACCGTCAGGTCCACCGGCGCGGCCACGACGTCGTCGTCCGCCGTCGCCGCGCTGACGCACAGGTCGGCGACCTTGCCCGGGGTGAGCGTGCCCTTCCAGCCCTCGGCGAAGTCCTGTCGCGCTCCGGCGATCGTATAGGTGGCCAGGGCCTCGGCGAGCGAGACGCCCTCGCCGTCGCGGGCGACCAGCGCCGCCACGCCCGCCCGCCAGTCCGGTGCGGTCACCGGCGCGTCGGAGCTGCACGCGGTCAGCACGCCCGCGTCGATCGCCGAGCGGGCCGGCCACTCCTGCTCGGCCGCCCGCGCGCCGAACAGCTCGCGCGTGGTGCCCGACTCCACGCGCTGCAGCACCGGCTGGAGGTTGATCCCGTAGCCCAGCTCGCCGAGCGTGGCCAGCGCCTGCTTCGAGGCGAACTGGCCGTGGATCACGTAGTGGCGTGGGTCGGCCCGCGGGTGCTCGCGGGAGATCGCGGCCAGCGCGTCCACGACGGCGTCCACGCCCCGGCTGCCCACCACGTGCACGCCCGCCTGCAGGCCGGCCACGTGCACCAGGCGCAGGATCTCGTCCAGCTCGGCGACCCGCTCGGCGTCCGTGCCGCCGTGCGTGCACAGCGAGCCGTGGCCGCCCGACGGGTACGCCTCCCGCATCCAGGCCGTCTCCGACGGCGGGATCCCGTCGGCGAACACCTTCACGCCCAGCAGCCGGACCAGCCGCTCGTCCACGCCGTCCAGGTCGTCCGGCAGACGGTCGAGGTAGGCGGCGGTGTCGGCGACCGAGGCGCCCGACATCGGGCTCGGCAGGCCCAGCACGCTCACCCGCGCGGTCAGCTCGCCGGCCCGCGCCAGCTCCGCGTACGCGCCCAGCACCCCCGGCCCCATGCCGCCCGCGAACGCCTCCCCGCCGCCCGGCCCGAGGCCCGGCTCGGTGAAGCTGGTGATCCCGGCCCGGTTCAGCTCGGCCACCACCTCGCGCAGCACCCGCCTCAGCCCGCCGGGCGGCGGCGGCACCAGGCGCTGGACCAGGCCCTGGTCCCCGTGGTGCAGCAGGCCGTCGCCGTCGGCGGGCAACCCGGCCAGCCGCAGCGCCGCGGAGTTCGCCCACGTCGTGTGGCCGGAGAAGTCCTGGAGCAGGACGGGGTGGTGGGGGGCGACGTCGTCCAGGTCCGTCCTCGACGGCGACCGGCCCTCGGCCAGCCGGCCGGGGTTCCAGCCGATCCCGCGCACCCACTCGCCGGGGCCGGCGGCGCGTACCGCGGCGGCGACCCGCTCCCGCACCTCGGCGATCGACCCCACCGCCACGTCCACGCAGAACGGCGGGCGGGTCAGGCCGTAGCCGCAGGCGTGCAGGTGGGAGTCGTTGATCCCGGGCAGCAGGACGCGTCCCCGCAGGTCCACCACCTCGTCGGCGCTCCAGCCTGCGGCGTCGCCGACGTGCGCGATCACGCCGTCGCGCACCGCCACGCCGGTCGCGTACGGCCGGGCCGGGTCCATGGTGAGCACCCGCCCGTTGACCAGCAAGAGATCCGCGTTCGTCATGAATCATCTCCCAAATAGGCGCGCCTGAGCGCGGCATCCGACTCGCGCAGCGGCGCGGGGTCGCCGCCGTAGGTGATCGCGCCGTGGGCCAGCACGTACGCGCTGTCGGCCAGGGCCAGGGCCGCGTGCGCGAACTGCTCGACCAGCAGCACCGCGCAGCCCTCGTCGGCCAGCCGCCGGATCACCGGCAGCAGCCGGCGCACGACGCCGGGGGCCAGGCCGAGCGACATCTCGTCCAGCAGCAGCGCCGCGGGACCGGTCCCGATGGCCCTGGCCAGGACCAGCATCTGCTGCTCGCCGCCGGACAGCAGCCCGGCCCGCACGTCGAGCCGCCGCTCCAGCTCGGGGAACAGCTCCAGCGCGCGCCGGGGATCGCCGGCCAGGGCCAGGTTCTCGCGCGTGGTGAGCGTGGCGAACACGGCCCGGCCCTGCTCCACGTGCGCCAGGCCGTGCCGGGCCCGGCGGGTGCGCGGCCGGCCGGTCAGCGTGGTCCCGCCGAGGACGATGTCGCCCCCGGCGGCCGGCAGCACGCCCGAGACCGCTTCGAGCAGCGTGGTCTTGCCCGCGCCGTTCGGGCCGAGCAGGACGGTGACCTGCCCGTGCGCGGCGGTCAGCGTCACGTCCCTGACCACCGGCCGGCCGCCCCTGGCCACGGTCACGTCCCGCAGCACGAGGTCCATGGGGTCGCCTCCCGTCCGCCCGCTCACGCGGCGGGCTCCTGGCCCAGGTAGGCCCGCAGGACGCCGGGCTCGGCGAACACCTCGGCGGGCGGGCCCTGGGCGATGACGCGGCCGAAGTCCAGCACGGTCACGCCCGTGCACGCCGCCCTGACCAGGTCCAGGTCGTGCTCGATGAGCAGGACGGCGGCGCCGTACCGGGCGGGGACCCGCCGCAGCCAGGCGCCCAGCCGTTCGCTCTCGGCGTGCCCGAGGCCGGCGGCGGGCTCGTCCAGCACCGCGACCGCGGGACGGGCCAGCAGCGTCCCGGCCACCTCCAGCAGCCGCCTGCTGCCCACGTCGAGCGCGGCGATCGGGTCGCCGGGCGCCGCCGTCACCAGCCCGGCCAGGCCCTCGGCCAGCTCGGCGTCGCTGAGGGAGCGGCGCGCGGCGAAGCGCAGGTACTCGCGCACCGACAGGCCCACCGGCACCCGGTCCTGCTGGAACGTGCGGCGCAGCCCGGCCCTGGCGCGCCGGTGGACGGCCGTGCCGCCGCCGGCCCCGGCGACGGCCACGCCGCCGACCTCGACCAGGCCGCCTCCGGCGGGCACGAACCCGCTGATCGCGTCGACCAGGGACGACTTGCCCGCGCCGTTCGGGCCGACCAGCCCGTGCACCTCGCCGGCGAGCACGGTGAGGCCGACGCCGTCCACGGCCACGACCTGGCCGTACCGCACGCTGACGCCCTCGATCCGCAACGCCGGGGGCCGTCCGTCCGGACCGGGCGCGGGAAGCTCGGGCCCGGCCGCGGCGGGCATGCCCGGCCGGTCGCCGGACCTCCGGGAGCGGCGGGCACGGCGGGAGCGCAGGGCGGCGCGCAGGCCGTCGCTCATGCCCGAGCCCTGCGTCATCGCCTGCACCGCGCCCACGGCGAACACGACGTTCGCCCACTGCTGCGGCACGCCGAACCGCCGCAGCAGCTCGCTCACCAGCACGCCCAGCGCGCCGCCGATGAGCGCGCCCTCCGCGTGGTGGGCGCCCGCCATCACGGCCACCGCGTAGGCGACCAGCGACTGTCCCGGGTCGAAGTTGCGCGAGACCACCATGGCGAGCTGCCCGGCCAGCAGCGCCCCCGACAGGCCCGCGATGAAGGCGCTGACCGCGAAGGCGCTCAGCTTGGCCCCCGGCACGCTGGTCCCGGCCGCCGCCGTGGCCCGTTCGGACTCCTTCAGCGCCCGCCACGACGCGCCGAGCCGGGTCCGCCGCAGCACCGCCAGCGCCACCGCCACCAGCGCGAAGACGCCGCAGCAGAACAGGAAGAACTGGCGGTCGGAGGCCAGCCCCGCCGGACGGCCCACCACCACGCCCCTGCTCACGCCGGGGAAGGAGTTGGCGGCCATCACGACGTCCACGGTCGCGGCGAAGCCCAGCGTGACGATCGCCAGGTGCACGCCGCGCAGCCGCAGCGCCGGCAGGCCGATGAGCAGCCCGAACGGCACGGCGGCCAGGCCCGAGAGAGGCAGCCAGACGTACAGGCCGCCGGGGACGCCCCAGACGTTGAGCTGGGCGGTGGTCCAGGCGCCGATGGCGGCGAAGGCCAGCTGGCACAGCGACACCATCCCGGCCTGCCCGGCCACCACGCCGAGGCTCTGCAGCAGCACCCCGGAGATGACTGCCGACATCGCCAGGAACACCCAGTACGCCGGCAGCCCGGCGGCCAGCCCGTAGGCCGCCGCCGCCATCAGGACGCCCGCGACCGCCCACCGCGGCACGGGCCCGTCAGCGGGACGCATCCCACACCTCCCGCCGCCGGCTCCACACGAGGATCAGCAGGATGGCCGCGAACGGCACCACGTCCCGGTACTGCTGCACCACCGCAGACCCCGCGAGCACCCCTTCGAGCAGCCCGAGCGCCAGGCCGCCGGCCAGCGCCCCGGCCAGCCGCCGCAGCCCGCCGAGCAGCGCCGCCGCGCAGGCGGGCACGATGAGCATGCTCAGCGACAGGATGTCGCTCGACCGCACGGGCGCCACCACCAGCAGCACCAGCGACGACAGCGCGCCGGCCAGGGCCCACACGGCCACGGTGAGCGCCCGGGTGCCGATGCCCAGCAGCTCCGTGGTCACCGGCCGCTCGGCCATGGCGCGCAGGCGCAGGCCGAGCGGCGTCCGGGTGAGCAGCAGCCAGGTGCCCGCGCCGATCACCACGGCCAGGGCGAGCAGCACGACCGCGCCCTGCGTCACCACCACCCCGGCCAGCGTGGCGACGCGGCCCGCGGCCGGGTTCGGCAGCACCCGCGGCTCGTCGCCGAAGGCGATGTAGGCCAGCGCGATGATCCCGACGAGCTGCGCGATCGACACCGCGGTACGGGTCTGCGGCCCGCTCTCGGCGAACCACCGCGTCATCACGAACCCGCACCCGGCCGACACCAGCGCCCCCGCCGCCACCCCGGCCAGGGCCGCCGCCCAGTACGGCCACCCCGTCCCGGTGAGCGTGGCCATCACGTACACCCCGGCCACGCCGGTCGCCGCGACGGCCAGGTTCACCGTCGCGGTCAGCCGGTACATGGCGGTGAGCAGGAGGCCGAGGGCGGCGAACGTGCCGCCCGCGGCCAGCCCCGAGACCAGGCCCTGGAACATCAGCCGAGCGTCCCGGGGTAGCGCACCCACTCGCGGGTGACCACGTGCCACGCGCCGCCCCTGAGCTGGACGATCTTGCCGGCCCGGTTGGAGAAGTGCCTGGCGGCCTGCCCGAACGCGTACGGGGTGCCGGTCATCGGGGTCTGGACGGGCTTGAGCGCCTGGAAGGCCGCCGTCACCGACTCCCGGGTGATCGGCCCCTTGATCGCCTTCAGCGTGTCCACGAAGTACGTGGCCGCCAGGTAGCCGCCCTGCCCGAAGGAGGTCAGCGGCACGTTCTTCGAGGTCATGAGCGTGCGCCAATCCTTGAGCGCGGGCGAGTCGGCCTCGGTGAACGGCTCGAACTCGGCGTTGGCGTACATGCCGTCCCCGTCGGCGCCCAGGGCCCTGGCGACGGCCTCGGTGTAGGGGGCGGTGGTCATCAGCCAGTCGATCCCGCTGACGCCCTGCTGCTTGACGACCTTCATCCAGGAGATCGCCATCGGCTCGGTGCCGTTGTACAGGACCGCCTGGCAGCCCTCCCGCCGGGCCCGCAGCACGAACGGCGTCGGGTCGGAGTCCGGCTTGACCGTGCGGTCGTCCAGGGTGAGCTTCTTGCCGGTGAGCGCGGTCCAGCTCTTCACGGCCCCGCCGTAGGCGTCGTTGGTGTTGCCGAGGATCGCCAGGAACATGCAGACCTTGTCCCGTTCGAGCACCTCGGAGGCGTAGTAGAGGTTGATCGCCATGTTGAGGTACGGGCCGGTGTTCACCGGGGAGATCGCCGGGGACTCGAAGCACGTCGGGTCGACGCCGGTGCCCTGGACGGAGACGATCCGCGACTGCTGGTAGAAGGGGGCGTTCACGGCGCAGTCCAGCAGGCTGGCCGAGCCGACCAGCGCCACCACGCCCTGGTTGGTGACGACGTCCCGGGCGGCCTGGGCGGCGGCGGCCGGGTCGCCCTTGTCGTCGGCGCCGACGTACTCGATCTTGTGGCCGTTGACGCCGCCCTGCTCGTTGACCCGGTCGAAGACGGCCTTGGCGGCGGCCGAGGAGTCGGGGAAGGTGACCGCGCCGCTCAGCGAGCTGACGCCGCCCACCTTGATGACGCCGGCGGCGCCGGAGGAGGCGGCCGGCGGGTCGTCGGACAGGCCGCACCCGGCGGCCACAAGCAGGGCGGCGAGCGGGACGGCGAGTGCCCTCATGGGGATCATGGGCGACCTCTCTGCGGATTTTGGAGGGATCGTAAGGTGCCAAACGATTGGGTTCAAGAGCTAGCTTGATGGAGATCGTTCGGGTATGAATGCAAGATGAAGCAACCGCGCATGCAACTCGTGCTGTCCGAGAACTGGACGATGACCTCGGCCCGCGACCTGCCGGTGCTGGTCCGGTGGGCGCGTGAGGCCGAGGACGCCGGGTTCGACTCGGTCATGATCAGCGAACACATCGTGCTCGGCCCCGACGCCGGCGCCCGGGGCCGCATGGCCAACCCCCGCGAGTACGCGCTGCCCGGCAACCAGGACCCGTTCACGCCGTGGCCGTACTCGCTGGGCCTGCTGGCGGCCGTCGCCTCGGTCACCACCCGGCTGCGCCTGGCCGCCGCCGCGGTGCTCGCCCCGCTGCGCCACCCGCTGGCGCTGGCCCGCGAGCTCGGCACGCTCGACCTGCTGTCGCAGGGCCGGCTCGTCGTGCTGCCCACCGTGAGCTGGAGCCGCGACGAGTACGCCGCGCTCGGCGTGCCCTTCGAGCGGCGCGGCGAGCTCCTCGACGAGCACCTGGAGATCTGGGAGTTGCTCTGGCGGGACTCGCCGGTCAGCTACCACGGCCGGCACTACCGGTTCGACGAGGTGTACTTCGAGCCGAAGGCGTACCGGGAGAGCGGGCCCGCGCTGTGGTTCGGCGGCGCGCGGATGAGCGGCCACCTGCTGCGCCGGATGACCCGCTGGGGCAGCGGGTTCAACCCGCTCGGCTACCCGCCCGCCGAGGACATGAAGGCGCTGGCCGACGGCATGAAGGCGGCCGGTCGTGACATCGGCGAGCTGGAACTGGCCGGCGGCACGCGGGCCGTCTTCCCCGACGCCGTCTCCTGCGCGCCGCTCGGCCCCGCCCTGGAGCACATCCCGGCCCGGATGGCCGAGGGGTACACCACGTTCTGCATCAAGCCGTCGCAGTTCATCGACGACCCGGACGGCGTGGGCGCGTTCTGCCGCGAGGTCATGCGCCGCGTGGGGGAGCTGACCGGCTGAGGACGTGGGGGGGGGGGGGGGGGGGGGGCGGGGGGGCGGGGGGGGGGGGGGGGGGGGGCGGCCCCCGCCGGCCCCGGCCCCCCCCCCCCCCCCCCCCCCCCCCCCCCACGGGATCATGGGACGAGCGCCTCCCGGACCAGAGCCGTGTCGGTGAACTGCTCGAACCGGGTGGCCACGCCGTCCTCCAGGTGCCAGACGTGGGTGAAGCGCGCCTTCATCGACTTGCCGGTGGCGCGGTAGGTGCCGCTGTAGTGGCCGATCACGACGACCACGTCGCCGCCGTCCACGAACTCCTCCGGCTCGGCCTGGTAGCCGTCCCACTCGCTGCCCAGCTTGGCGAACACCTCCGACAGCACCTGCTGCGGCCCCACGTACGTGCCCGCGTACGGGAAGCCGGCCATCTCCGTCCACCGGGCCGCCGGGCCCAGCAGGGACACGATGCCGTTCACGTCGCCGGCCGCCGAGGCCGCGTAGGAGGCGCGTACGGCGTCGAGATTGTCGCTCATCTGTGTTTCTCCTCAGACCGGTTCCTCACCGGCCGGATAGGTGACCTGACCCAGCGGCTCGATGTGCGCGCCGCCGGGGGAATGGTGGATCTCGCCCTCGCCCGACAGGCCGAAGAAGGTGCCGACCGTGCGCAGGGCCGTCCAGTCGTAGAGCCAGGTGGCCGCGACCGGGATGCGGAACTCGCGGAAGGCGAACACGTACAGGCCGTCGGCGATCTTCCAGGCGGCCGACAGGTCGACGTCGCCATGGCCGCGCTGCGCGCCGGCCAGGCACTGCCAGGCGTAACGCTCGGAGCTGAGGTAGACGTGCTCGTAGAGGTGCTCGGGGCTGTAGCGGTACAGGGCCCGCCGGCCGATCAGCTCGCGGGTCGGCGCGGGCGGCTCGCCGGTGACCTCCCGGCCCTCGATCACGCCGGGCGTGAACGTCTGCGACACCCGCGGCTGCCCCGGGACCGGCTCGGGCGCGATGACCGAGACCACCCGCAGCGCCCGGCCCGTGCTGGTGTGCAGGACGGTGACCGTGTACTCGCGGGGCCGCTCGGCGTGCGCGCGGCCGACGTAGAACAGGTCCTCGCGCATGGCCACGGCCTCGTACGGCTCGGCGGGGCCGCCGTCGGCGTGCACCTTGTAACGACCGGCGAAGGCCAGCGACGTCTTGCTGCCGTCGTCGAAGGTGAGGTCGATCTCGGTGCCCGCGAGCGCGTACGTGGCCGGAAGGCGGTTCGTGGCGATCCCGGGCGCGAAATCGTCCATGTTCTTCCAACCGGCAGGGCGATCGGTCATGGCCGCTCCTTCCTCCACGAATTCGTCTATGAAATCATATAGCTTCCAGTTGCAAAGGAGTAGGCGATGAGGCTCAAGGGAAAGGTCGCGCTGATCACCGGGGCGGGCACCGGCATCGGCGCGGCGACCGCCCGCAGGTTCGCCGCCGAGGGCGCCTCGGTCATGCTGGCCGGCCGCCGTCCCGGGCCGCTGGCCGAGGTGGCCGCGGACCTCGGCGACGCGGCGGCCGTGACCTGCGCGGACATGTCCGACACCGGCCAGGCGCGGGCGGCGGTCGAGGCGTGCCTGGGCCGCTTCGGCGGGCTCGACGTGGTGGTGGCCAGCGCGGGCGGCCACGGGGGCGGGCCGGTCGGCGAGACCGACGACGCGTCCTGGCGGCTCAGCCTCGACGCCAACCTCAACACCTGCTTCGTGACCTGCCGGGAGGCGCTGCCGGCGCTGGTGCGGTCCAAGGGGGCGATCGTGGTCGTGTCGTCGATCGCGGGCCTGGCCGCCGGCCCGGCCGTGTCCGGATATGTCACGACGAAACATGCGCTCATCGGCCTCACCCGCTCGATCGCCCGCGACTACGGGCCCCAGGGCGTCCGGGCCAACTGCCTGTGCCCCGGCTGGGTGCGCACGCCGATGGCCGACGAGGAGATGGACGTGCTGGTCGTCCGCGACGGCATCACCCGCGACGCCGCGTACGAGCTGGTCACCAAGGACGTGCCGCTGCGCCGCCCGGCCACCGCCGACGAGATCGCCGCGATCTGCCTGTTCCTGGCCTCGCCGGACAGCGCCGTCATGACCGGCAGCGTGGTCGTCGCCGACGGCGGCGCCACCGCCGTTGACCTGCCCACCCTCGCCTTCGACTGATCGGCGACGCCTAGAACGCCGTTTCCCGGGCAAAGGGGAGTTCTTCCGCAAACCCCCAGGAGGAACGGTGAGCACCGCACAGAGCGCGGGCCGCGACGCCATGGACGCGGGCCGCGAGGCCAAGAACGCGGCCCGCAGAGCAGCCGACAGCCCGGCGATGACCACGCTGGCCCGCATCGGACTGGCCTGCCGCGGCGTGCTGTACGCGCTGATCGGAGTGCTGGCGTTGCAGATCGCCTTCGGCGACGGCTCCCGCCAGGCCGACAAGTCGGGAGCCATCACCACCATCGCCGGACTGCCCTTCGGCCAGGTGCTGCTGTGGATCATGACGGTCGGCTTCGCCGGGCTGGCGCTGTGGCAGGCGTCGGAGGCGCTGTTCAGCCACCGCAAGGCGAGTGACCGCGCGCAGTCGGCCTTCCGCACCGGCGTGTACGTCCTGATCTGCGTGACCCTGCTGAGCGTGCTGCTGGCCGGTCAGGCCAAGTCCGACGACAAGCAGTCGCAGAACCTGACGAGCAAGCTGCTCGACCTGCCCGGCGGCCAGATCATCGTCGGCCTGATCGGGCTCGGCATCGTCGCCCTCGGCATCTACTGGATCCACGAGGGCGTCACCAAGAAGTTCGAGCGCGAGCTCGACCTCGGCCGCATGTCGCCCAAGGCCCGCAAGGTGATGGAACGGCTCGGCCAGGCCGGCTACATCGCCCGCGGCGTGATCACCGGCGGCGCCGGCGTCTTCGTCGGCTACGCGGCGGTCACCTTCGACCCCGACAAGGCGGGCGGCATCGACGCCACCCTGCGGCGCTTCGCCGACACGCCGGTGGGGCCGTGGCTGCTCGCGGTGGTGGCGCTCGGGCTGCTGCTGTTCGCGGGCTACTGCTTCGGCGAGTCCCGCTGGCGCCGTACCTGACGCGTCCCGAGCGGCGCACTGGCGGCGGGTCCCCGGCAAGGGGGCCTGCCGCTTCGCGTGCGCGCCCCGGTCAGCAGGGGCGGCCGGGAGGGGACCCGGTCAGGAGGGACGGCCGGTGACCACCGCGCGGCCCATCGCCGGGTCGTCGCAGAACGCGCCGTCGATGCCCAGCTCGACCAGCCTGCTCAGCCAGCCGGCGACGTCGCCGGTGGCCCGCCCGAAGACCGGGGCGGCCGGGTTCCCCCTGCGGTAGTCGGCGGGCAGCTGGGAGTTCTCGTTGCGGATCGTCCACACGTGCACCTCCAGCCGCCTGCGGTGGGCGTCCTGGACCAGCGTGGTCGGGGGCAGCGTCGCGCCCGCGGCGTCCACCGGGACCACCCGGCGGGTGTCCACGCCGATCCCGGCGGCGTACCGGGCCACCTCGCGCAGCCCGTCGGGGGTCACCATGTCGTCGTAGGTGCGGGTGCTGCCGGCGGCGACCCAGTCGTAGGGCGCGCCGCCGTAGGTGATGAGCTGGATGAGCGGCAGCCGCGTCCGTCCGCGCAGCTCGCGCAGGTTCGCCGTCTCGAAGGACTGGATGTACGCCTTGCGCACGCGGTACCGGTTCAGCACCTCCAGCAGCGGCTCCTCCAGCGACAGGCCGATCGAGTCGAAGTACGTCGGGTGCTTGGTCTCGGGGTAGACCCCGACGCCGTGCCGCTGCGCGAGCCGGACGACCTCCTCGAACGTCGGGATCTCGGCCAGCCCGTCGAAGGCGGTGTTGTCCGGCCGCAGGTCCGGCACGCGTTCCTTGGCCCGCAGCGTCTTCAGCTCGGCCAGCGTGAAGTCCTCGGTGAACCAGCCGGTGACCGGCCGGCCGTCCACGGTCCTGGTGGCGCGCCGATCGGCGAACTCGGGGTGGGCGGCCACGTCGGTCGTGCCGGAGATCTCGTTCTCGTGCCGGGCGACCAGCACGTGGTCCTTGGTGGAGACGAGGTCGGGCTCGATGTAGTCGGCGCCCATGGCGATGGCCGCCTCGTAGGACAGCAGCGTGTGCTCGGGCCGGTGGGCGCTGGCGCCCCGGTGACCGATCACGACGGGGGCCTGGCCGCGGCGCTCGGCCGTGGCGGATGGCGTCTGGGTCAGCACGACAGCGACCGTACCGCCGGCCAGGACGGCGGTCAGCACGCTCGCGAACAACCTGCGCGTCGTCATGCGGGCACGGTAGACCGCCGAGGTGGCCCGGACGTTACGCCCGGGCGCACAGTGAAGGACGTGGCGGGATGGGTTCAACCGAGGCCGAAGCGGGGGATCGGCAGGTCCTCGGTGGCGACGTGCACGATGTGCGCCTCGGTGTAGACGTCGATGCTGTACCGGCCGCCCTCCCTGCCCAGGCCGCTGGCCTTCACGCCGCCGAAGGGCGTGCGCAGGTCGCGGATGTTCTGGGAGTTGATCCAGAGCATGCCGGCCTCGACGGACTGGGCCAGGCGGTGGGCGCGGCGCAGGTCGCTGGTCCACACGTAGGCGGCCAGGCCGTACCGGGTGGCATTGGCCAGCGCCAGGGCCTCCTTCTCGGTGGCGAAGGGGGTGACGCAGACGACCGGGCCGAAGATCTCCTCCTGGAAGATGCGCATCGCGGGCGTCACGTCGGCGAAGACCGTGGCGGCCAGGAAGTTGCCCTCGGGCAGGCCGTCCGGGCGGCCGCCGCCGGCCACCAGGCGGGCGCCCTCCTCGACGCCGGCCCGCACGTACGACATGACCCGCTCGTAGTGCTCGGGGTGGATGAGCGCGCCCAGCTCGGTCGCCAGGTCGTGCGGCGGCCCGACGCGCACCCGCGCGGCGCGCTCGGCGAGCCGGGCCACGAACTCCTCGTAGACGGTGTCCTGGACGAGCACCCGCGAGCTGGCGGTGCAGCGCTCGCCGTTGAGCGAGAAGACGCCGAAAACGGCCGCGTCGAGCGCCCGCTCCAGGTCGGCGTCGTCGAAGACGAGCAGCGGCGACTTGCCGCCCAGCTCCATCGACAACGTCTTGAGGCCGGTGGCGGCGTCGCGCATGATCGTCTGGCCGGTGGCGGTCTCGCCGGTGAAGGAGATCACCGGCACGTCGGGGTGGGCCACCAGCGCCGCCCCGGCCCGCTCGCCGATGCCGTGGACGAGGTTGAACACGCCGGTCGGCAGCCCGCCCTCCTCCATGATCTCCGGCAGCAGGCTGGCCGACAGCGGCGACCACTCGGCCGGTTTGAGCACCACCGGGCAGCCGGCCGCCAGGGCGGGCGCGAGCTTCCAGGTCTCCAGCATGAACGGCGTGTTCCACGGCGTGATCAGCCCGGCCACCCCGACCGGCTTGCGCACGACGTAGTTGAGCTGGGCCGAGCCGACGCGGTAGACGTCCTCGCCCAGGCTGCTGATGACGTCGGCGAAGAAGCGGAAGTTGTGCGCCGCCCGCCGCGCCTGGCCCCTGGCCTGGGTGATCGGCAGGCCGGTGTCGCCGCACTCCAGCTCGGCGATGCGCTCGTCGCGCGCCTCGATGGCCGCCGCGATGCCGCGCAGCACCGCCGCCCGCTGCTCGCCCGGCATCCGCGGCCACGGCCCGTCGGTGAACGCCCTGAGCGCGGCGCGCACGGCGAGGTCGACGTCCTCGGCGTCCCCGGAGGCGACGGTCAGCGCGGGGCGGTTGGTCGCGGGTTCCAGCGAGGTGAACGTCTGGCCGGACACGCTGGGCACGTGGGCCCCGTCGATGTAGTGCTCCAGGTTCAACGGGCGATCTCCTTGCACTGGGACGGCGGCCCCCCGGCCACGGGTGCGATCGATCCCCTGTCGGACGTGCGGCCGGATCGCCGTCTCATGGCACTCCTCCTCCGCCCCGCCACGATGACTGCCCAGGTGGAAGGCCCAGCGGAAGGCCCCTCGCAACCCCGTCAAATCGTATAGGACATCGTCGATGATACATGGGGAACCTATGGACAGAAATATCTGATGTCGTACATGATTTGTCCATCGGGGCAGGACGCACGGCGCTTCGAGGAGGGGTGCGTATGCGATGTCCACGACGCCTGGTGTGGTGGGCCGCCGTCGCTCTGGTGGTCTCCGCCTGCGGGACGGGCCAGGACGGCGGCGCCGCCAAGACGGCCTGCGGCACGGGGAGGCCCGCCACCGGGACCCCGATCACCGTCGGCGCGATCGTCACCGCGAGCGGCGGCATCGACTTCAGCTCGGCCACCAAGGCGGCCAGGGCGTACTTCGACTGCGTCAACGCCGGCGGCGGCATCGGCGGCCGTCCGGTCGAGTACCTGGTCGAGGACGACGGCCTCAACCCGCAGAAGGCCTCGGCCCTGGCCACCAAGCTGGCCGGCGACCGGGACCTGGTCGCCCTGGTCGGCGGCTCCAGCTTCGTCGCCTGCGGCGTCTCCGGCCCGATCTGGGAGCAGAACGGGCTGTTCGACGTGCTCGCGGTCGGCGTGCCGCGCGCGTGCTTCGAGTCGCCGCGCATCGCCCCGGTCAACGCCGGCCCCAGGATCAGCGCCGTGGCCGCCGCCCAGTACGCCGTCGAGGTCAAGGGCGCCAGAAGGGTCGCCCAGATCAGCAACCGGGTGCCCGGCGTCGGCGACTGGACCCAGGACGGCGTGCGCGCCTACCTGCGGACCAAGGGCCTGACCTCGGCCGGCGACGTCTTGCACGACCCCGGCGTCAAGGACGCCACCGCCGTGCTCCTGGAGGCCATGCGGGGCCGCCCGGACGCGATCATCCTCCAGGACCCCGCCCCCGACGACGCCGCCATCCTCAAGGCAGCCCAGGCCCAGGGCCTCAAGGACAAGGTCACCTTCGTCTGCCTGACGCCCTGCTACGACACCGCCTTCCCCGGCCAGGTCGGCGGCTACTGGGAGGGCTTCGTGTCCAACTCCGAATTCACCATGCTCGACGCCGGAACCCCCGACAACAAGCTGTGGCGCCGCGTCATGGACGAGTACGCCGACGACAAGGCCCCCCGCGACTCCTTCGCCCAGGGCGGCTTCCTGGCCGCCAAGATCTTCGTCGACACCCTGACCAGGACCGGCGGGACGATCGACCGCGCCTCGGTGAGCCGGGCCCTGTCGCAGGTCAAGGGCTTCCGCAGCGACCTGCTCTGCGCCCCCTGGTACTTCGGCCGCGCCGCCCGCCACAACGCCAACCACGACACCCGCTACGTCACGATGAAGGGCGGCGGCTGGACGAAGATCAAGGACTGCACGCCGGCCCAGGACCCCGACCTCGCGCCGCTGCTGCGGGAGGAGAAGCAGTTGGGGCTGACCGGCTGATGCTGCCGTTCGTCATCAGCGGGCTCGCCCTCGGGGCCGTCTACGCGCTGTCGGGCGTGGGCATCGTCGTGCTCTACCGCGCCACGGGCGTGCTCAACCTGGCCTACGGCGCGCTCGGCGCGACCGGCGCGCTGCTGTCCTGGCAGCTCCTGCAGGACGGCTGGCCGGTCGCGCTCGCGCTGGCGGCCGCGCCGCTGCTGCCGGCGCTGCTGTCCGGCCTGTACGGCGGCCTGGTCGGCCCGCTCGTCGCCGCCCGTGACCCGCTGGTCAAGGCGGTGTGCACGCTCGGCCTCGCGCTCGTGCTGCTCGGCCTGTGCTACTGGACGTGGAGCGACGACCCGCGCACGCTCACCCTGCCGACCGACACGGCCGGGTTCGACGTGGGCGGCGCGCGGGTCACCCTCACCCAGGCGCTCGCGCTGGCGCTGGCCGTGGCGCTGACCGCCGGGACCGCCGTGCTGCTGCGCCGCACCGGCTTCGGCACCGCCATGCGCGCGCTGGCCGACGACCGCGAGATCAGCGCGCTGCTCGGCGTGCCCATCCGGCGGGTCGAGACCGTCACCTGGGCCGCGGGCGGCGCGGTGGCCGGGCTGACCGGGCTGGTGCTCGGCTCGCTGACCCGGCTGGAGGCGGGCACCCTGACCTTCCTGGTGATCGCCTCGCTGGCGGCGGGCGTGGTCGGCCGCTTCAGGTCGCTGCCGGTCACGCTGGCGGCCGGGCTGGCGATCGGGCTGGCCGAGGCACTGGGCGGGGCGTGGGAGCAGACCGCGCCGTACCGGTCGGTGGCGCCGTTCGCGGTGGCCGTCGCGGCGATCCTGTGGCTGCAGCGCACCGGTGCGCGGGCCAGGCGCGGCGGCACGGTCGAGGTGCGTCCTGCCGAGCCCGCGCTGACCGCGCGGACCCGGCCGCTGCCGCCCGGCGACGCCCGCTCGGTGCTGCGCCTGGTGCTCGGGCTGGCCGCCGGGGCGGCGGCGCTGGCGGTGCTGGTGCCCCTGGCCGTGGACGGCTACTGGGTGCGGGTGCTCACCTCCGCGGTCATCTTCGTCATCCCCGCCGCGGGCATCGCCCTGCTGTACGCCCGGCTCGGGCTGGTCTCGCTCGGCCAGGTGGCGCTGCTCGGCGTCGGCGGCTGGGTGGCGCTGCGGCTGGCGTTCGCCACCGGATGGCCGTTCCCGCTGGTCGTGGCGGCGGCCGGGGCGATCACCTGCCTGGTCGGCATCGTGTACGGGCTGCCCGCGCTGCGCCTGTCCGGCGTGGACCTGGCCCTGGTGACGCTCATGGCCGGCGGGGCGTTCCAGGTGGCGTTCTCGGCGACCGGGTTCCCCGACGGCGGGCCCGGGCTCCTCGGCCGGGTGGCGGGCAGCGGGACGCAGCAGGCCATGCCGCGGCCCTCGATGGCCGCCTCCGACGCCGGGTTCTTCCGGTTCGCCGTCCTGTGCGCGCTGCTCGCGCTCGTCCTCGTCGTGCTGCACCAGCGCGGGCGGCCGGGCCGGGCGTGGGCGGCGATCAGGAGCGGCGAGGCCGGCGCGCTGGCCGTCGGCGTGGCCCTGACCAGGTACAAGGTGTGGGCGTTCGCGCTGGCGGCGTTCGTCACCGGGACCGCGGGGGCGCTGCTGGCCGCCAACACCGGGCGGCTGGACCCGATCTCGTTCCGGGCCTCGGACTCGGTGCTGCTGTTCGCCGTCGTCCTGGTCGGCGGCGCGTACGGGCTGACCGGCGTGGTGCTGTCCGGCGTGGTCGGCCAGGTCGTGCCCGCCGCCCTGGACGCCGCCGGGCTCGACGGCAACCTCATGCTCGTCGTCTTCGGCGCGGGCACCGTGCACGCGCTGATCACCGCGCCGCGCGGCATCGGCGGGCAGCTAGAGGACCTGCGGCGGCCCGCATGAGGCTGGAGATCGAGGACCTGCGGGTGCGCTTCGGCGGCGTGCGCCCGCTGGACGGCGTCACCCTGACCTTCGACTCCGGCCTGTGCGGGCTCATCGGGCCCAACGGCGCGGGCAAGACCACCCTGTTCGACGTGCTGTCCGGCTTCGTCCGGCCGGTCTGCGGGCGGGTCACGGCCGGCGGCGCCGACCTGCTGGCGCTCGCGCCGCACCGGCGGGCCAGGTGGGGGCTGCGCCGCACGTTCCAGCAGGAGCAGGTGGTCGCCGAGCTGAGCGCGGCCGGCAACCTGCGCCTGGCCGCCGACCACCTGGGCGGCCCGGACGAGGGCCTGCTCGCCTTCTGCGGCCTGAGCGACCCCGGACGCCCGGCGGCCGAGCTGACGCTGCCCGAACGGCGGCGGCTCGAACTGGCCCGCGCCCTGGTCGGCACGCCCAGGATCGTGCTGCTCGACGAGCCGGCCGCCGGGCTGTCGGAGGCGGAGTCGCGCTCGCTGGCCGAGGTGGTGACGGCCGTGCCGGAGCGGTTCGGGGCGCTCGTGCTGCTCATCGAGCACGACGTGGCCCTGGTCGGCGAGATCTGCGCCACCACGGCCGTGCTGGACTTCGGCCGGCTGGTCGCCGCCGGCCCGACCGCGGCGGTGCTGGCCGACGAGCGGGTGCGCGCCGCCTACCTGGGGGAGGCGCCGTGAGCCTGGAAGTGCGCGACCTGCGCGTGCGCAGGGGCGGGCGCGAGGTGCTGCACGACGTGACGCTCGACGTGCCGCCCGGCGAGATCACCGCGCTGCTCGGCGCGAACGGCGCGGGCAAGAGCACGCTCGTGCTCGCCGTGGCCGGGCTGCTGCCGGTCGAGGCGGGCGCCGTCAGCGCCGACGGCGACGAGCTGACCGGGCTGCGCCCCGAACGGGTCCGGGCGCTGGGCGTGGCCGCCGTGCCCGAGGGCCACCGGGTGCTGCGCTCGCTGAGCGTGGCCGACAACCTGCGCGTGGCCGGGCCCGACCCCGGACCGGCCCTGGCCGCCTTCCCCGAGCTGGCCGGGCTGCTCGACCGGCGGGCCGGCACGCTGTCCGGCGGCCAGCAGCAGATGCTCGCCCTGGCCCAGGCCGTCACCGGAGGGCCGCGCTACCTGCTGGTGGACGAGCTGTCCTTCGGCCTGGCCCCCGCCGTGGTGTCCAGGCTCGTCCCCGCCCTGGCCGCGCTGGCCGAGGCCGGCGCCGGGGTGCTGCTCATCGAGCAGTACACCCGGCTCGCCCTGGAGCTGGCCGCCCGCGTGCACGTGCTGGACCGGGGCCGGGTCGTCCTGCGCGGCACGCCGGACGAGCTGCGCGGCCGGCTGCGGTCGGCCTATCTGGGAGCGGGCGATGGAGACCTTTGACGTCGTCGTGGTCGGCGCGGGCTCGGCGGGCGCCGCGGTGGCCCGCCGGCTGGCCGACGACGAGACGCTGCGCGTGCTGCTGCTGGAGGCGGGCGGCCCCGACGTGAACCCCGACATCCACGACCCCGGGGGGGTGTTCCGGCTGTGGGGCGGCCCCGAGGACTACGACTACCGGGTGGCGCCGCAGCGGCGGCTGGGCGGGCGGCGTCCGCACTGGCCGCGCGGGAAGGTGCTGGGCGGCTCGTCCTCGCTCAACGGCATGATCTTCGTCAGGGGCGCGCCGGCCGACTACGACGCCTGGGGGCCCGGCTGGTCGTACCCCGAGGTGCTGCCGTACTTCAAGCGGCTGGAGGACTTCGACCGCGGGCCGGGCGACCACCACGGCGTCGGCGGCCCGGTACGGGTGATCGCCGACTACGCGCCGCACCAGGTCAACGCGGCGATCGTGGCCGCCGCCGTGGAGCAGGGCCTGCCCTTCAACCCCGACTGCAACGGCGAGCGTCCCGACGGCGCCGGGTTCTGCCAGCTCACGATCCGGCACGGCCGCAGGCACAGCACGGCCGACGCCTACCTGCGCCCGCGCTGCGACCGGCCGGTCCTGGAGATCCGCACCGGGGCCCGCGCCCGCCGGCTGCTGCTGCGCGGGCGGCGGTGCGTGGGCGTGGAGTACCGCCAGGACGGCCGCCTGCACCAGGTGGGGGCCGCGGCCCAGGTCGTGGTCAGCGCCGGGACCGTCGAGTCGCCGCGCCTGCTCCTGCTGAGCGGCCTCGGCGACGCGGCCGGGCTGCGCCGGCACGGCATCAAGGCGGTGGAGGACCTGCCCGGCGTCGGACGCAACCTGCACGACCACGCGCTCGTCCCGGTGATCGTGGCCGCCCGCCGGCCCGTGCCGCCCGCGATGCCCGGCCTGCAGCCGATGCACAGCCAGCTCTTCTGGCGCAGCCGTCCCGGCCTGCCCGGACCCGACGTGCAGCCGCTGTTCTTCCACATCCCCCTGTACGACGAGGGCATGACCGGCCCGCCGGACGCCTTCACGCTCATGGCCGGGATCGTCCGGCCGGAGAGCAGGGGCCACCTGGCGCTGACCTCGGCCGACCCCGACGCGCCGCTGCACCTCGACCCCGCCTACCTGGCGGCGGCCGCCGACCGCGCGTGCATGCGCGCGGCCGTCGAGCTGTGCCGGGAGCTGGCCCACGCCGCCGCCCTGCGGGAATGGGCGGGCCCGGAGCTCTACCCCGGTGACCGTGAACTGTCCGAGCACATAGAGAGGACCTTGGTGACCTACCACCATCAGGTCGGGACCTGCGCCATGGGAACCGTCGTGGACCAGCGGCTCAGGGTCCACGGCATCGACGGGCTGCGCGTCGCCGACGCCTCGGTGATGCCCGCCGTCACGTCAGGGAACACGAACGCGCCCGCCATCATGATCGGCGAGCGGTGCGCGGACATGGTGCGAGAGGAGATCGGCTCATGACCGGCCTGTACATCGGCGGCGCCTGGGGTCCGGCCGCGGACGGCGCGACGTTCGCCACGCTGGACCCGGCCGAGGCCACCGTGATCACCGAGTGCGCCGAGGCGGGCCCCGCCGACGTGGACCGCGCGGTGGCGGCGGCCAGGGCCGCGCTGGACGACCCGGCCTGGGCCGAGATGCCCGCCGCCGCCCGCGCGAGGCTGCTGTGGAAGGTGGCCGACCTGGTGGAGGAGCACGCCGACGAGCTGGCCGAGCTGGAGACCAGGGACAACGGCCAGCCGCTGGCGGTGGCGCGGAACGTGACCGTGCCCGGCACTGCCGAACATTTCCGATATTTCGCGGGATGGTGTACGAAAATCCAGGGCTCGGTGTTGCCCGTCTCGTACCCCGACACCCTGCACTACACCCGGCGCGAGCCGGTCGGCGTGTGCGCGCTCATCACCCCGTGGAACTTCCCGCTGATGATCGCCGCCTGGAAGCTCGCCCCCGCTCTGGCCTGCGGCAACACGGTGATCGTCAAGCCCGCCGAGCAGACCCCGCTGACCACGGTCCGGCTGGTGGAGCTGATGGCGCTGGCCGGCTTCCCGCCCGGCGTGGTCAACCTGCTGACCGGCGGCCCGGAGACCGGCGCGGCGCTGGCCGGTCACGCGGGCGTGGACAAGATCTCTTTCACCGGCTCGACGTCGGTCGGCCGCTCGCTCGTGCACGCCGCCGCGGACAACCTCAAGCGCCTGACGCTGGAGCTCGGCGGCAAGACCCCGAGCATCATCGCGGCCGACGCCGACATCGACGCCGCGGTGGCGGGCAACGTCCAGGGCGCGCTGTTCAACAGCGGCCAGGTCTGCGCCGCGTACTCGCGCTTCTACGTCGACCGCAGGCGCGTCGACGAGTTCGCCTCGAAGATGGCCGCCGCGGCCGACGCGCTCAAGGTCGGACCCGGCCTCGACCCGGCCACCGACCTCGGCCCGCTGATCAGCGAGGACCACCTGATGGCCGTGGACGCCCACGTCCGCAGCGCGCTGTACGATGGCGCGCAACTCGTCACCGGCGGCAGGCGCGCCGAGGGCCCCGGCTTCTTCTACCGCCCCACCGTGTTCGCCGAGGTGACCGACGCCATGGCCGTGGCCCGCGAGGAGGTGTTCGGGCCCGTCATCCCGGTGCTGGCCTACGACGACCCCGACGAGATCGCCGGCCGCGCCAACGGACTGGAGTACGGCCTGGCCGCCTCCATCTGGACCGACGACCTGTCGACCGCCCACCGCCTGGCCGCCCGGATCCGGGCGGGAGCCGTGTTCATCAACATGATCCATGTGCCCGACGCCGCCACCACGTGGGGCGGCTACAAGGCCAGCGGGTGGGGGAGGGAGATGGGCCCGTACGCCATCGACGCCTACACCGAGGTCAAGGGCGTCTGGACGCACCTGGGGAGGGTGTGATGGGAGAGCTCGTCCTGGCAGCCAAGATCACGCATGTGCCGTCGATCTGGCTGTCGATCCAGCCGGGCCGGCACTTCGGCATCCGCCGGCCCGCCGAGCTGGCTCTCACCGAGGTCGGCAGGCGGGCGCGGGAGCTGGGGGCGGACACGTACCTGATCGCCGACACCCACTGGATGAACAGCATCGGCTTCCACCTCAACGGCAAGGAGCGCCACCGCGACTCCTACGCCAGCCACGAGCTGCCGCACTTCATCCACGACCTGGACTACGACTACCCGGGCGACCCCGAGCTGGCCGAGCTGATCCGCGCCGAGATCACCGCCGGCGGGCAGAAGGCGCTCGTGCACACCTACCGCGACCTGGGCCTGGAGTACGCGACGCTGGTCCCGATGCACTTCATGAACGAGGACTCCGCCGTGCGGGTGTTGCCGATCGGCTGCAACGTCTACTCCTCGATCGACGAGAACCGGCGCATCGGCGAGGCCCTGCTGCGCGGCATCCGGCAGAGCGATCGCCGGGTCGCCTTCCTGGCCAGCGGCTCGCTCTCGCACGCCTTCCCCTCCAACGAGACCGCCGAGTCGCTGCTCAACGAGGTCAGCAGCCCGCTCAACCGGAAGATCGACATGGCCGTGCTGGACATGTGGGCCGAAGGGCGCATCGGCGAGTTCCTGGACATGTTGCCCGACTACAACGTGCGCTGCGCGGGGGAGGGGGCGATGGCGGACACGGCGATGTTGTTCGGGCTGCTGGGGTGGCGGTCGTACAAGGGGCGGGGGGAGCAGTTGTGCCCGTACTTCGGCTCGACGGGAACCGGGCAGGTGGTCGTGGACTTCCCCGTGCCCGCGTACGATAAGATCTGAAATCATATGTGAAATAGGACAGACGGAGGTTCTGGATGGCGGGGGTCCAGGCGTCGCGCGGGCTCGTGGTCGGGCAAGATGAGGGGATGACAGTGGGCGCGGGCTTCCGCGACGCCATCATGAAGGTTTTGCAGGGGTGATGGTGAGCAGCACGAGAAAACCGGCCCAGGCCAAGCGGCCCAAGGGCTCCAAGGCCGAGATCAGCTACGACCTGCTGCGGGCCCGCATCCTCGACGGCACGTACGGCCCCGGCTACCGGCTGGTCATGGACCAGCTCGCCCGGGAGACCGGCGTCAGCACGATCCCGCTGCGCGAGGCCGTGCGCAGGCTGCAGTCCGACGGGCTGGTCGAGGTCGTGCGCAACATCGGCGCCCGGGTCGCCGTCTTCGACTCGGTGCAGGTCGAGCACACCCTCAACGTGCTGGCCCGGCTGGAGGGCTACGCCACGGCCATCTGCGCGCCGCACATGGACGCGGCCAAGATCCAGGAGTCGCGGGAGATCAACGAGCGGATGAAGGAGGCGCTGGAGGAGTTCGACCCCACCTCCTTCACCGCGCTCAACCGCGAGTTCCACTTCTCGCTCTACCGCCACTGCCCCGACGAGCACCTCAACGCCCTGCTGGAGTCGGAGTGGGCGCGGCTCGACCACATGCGCCGCTCCAGCTTCACGTACGTGCCGGGGCGGGCGCGCAGGTCGGTGGAGGAGCACGACCACCTGCTGAGCCTGATCGAGGGGGCCGCCGAGGCCGAGGTGATCGAGCAGGCGGCCCGCAACCACAAGATCGCCACCGCCGACGCCCTGCACACCGCCCAGGTCTCCCGCCGGCACTGACCTCCCGCCCGCGCCCGGCGCCCTGCGGCAGGGCTCAGGGCGGGGCGCTGGAGGTCAGGGTTCCAGGGTGAAGAGGGTCCATTCCTCGCCGTGGGCCAGCCCGGCCAGCTCGCGGCCGCACTCCCGCAGCGCCTGCGGGCCCGAGGTGATGTGCTGGGCGCCGGCGTGCGCGTCCCGGAACAGGCGCTGGAGCAGGCCGTCGCGCAGCGCCGTCGTGCCGCCCGAGGCGTAGGCGAACCCGGCCGCCTCGACGAGCGTCGAGGTGGCGTGGTTGAGCGCGAGCCGCACCATCGTCTCCTGGCGGGTGGACAGCGTGCCGCCCGCCTCCAGGGTGCGTTCGGCGTCCTCCCACGTCTCGCGGACCAGGGCGCGCGCCGCCCGCAGGGCCGCCTCGGCGCGGGCGAAGCCGGTGTGGAAGGTGTCGCTGACGGCGAGCTGACCCGGACGTCCGGCGCGGGCCGCGACGTGCCGGCCCAGCTCGTCCAGCAGGCGGCGGCCGAGGCCGAGCGCCCAGCCGGAGTGGGCGATCAGCGCCTGGTCCAGCAGGCCCAGCCGGTAGATCGCGCCGCCGCGCAGCGGCTCCCGCTGGGCGAAGGGGTGCGTGCGCGACTCCGGCACGAAGGCGCCGTCGATGGCGTAGTCGACGCTGCCGGTGGCGCGCAGGCCCAGGACGTCCCAGTTGCCGAGCAGCTCGGCGTCCTCGACCGGAGTGATGAAGATGCGCTCCTCGCCGGTGCCCGCCACGACGCCCAGGCTGTGCACGTACCGGGCGTGCGGCATGGCCGAGGCGAAGCTCCAGCGGCCGGTCAGCCGGAAGCCGCCGTCCTCGCGCACGGCGGTGCCCGGCCGGGTGCCCTGGCCCGCGAACAGCGGCGTGCGGGGGCCGCCGAAGATGTCCTCGACGGCGTCGTCGCCCAGGTAGGCGCCCGCCGTGCCGTTCTCCAGCGTGGTGGCCATGACCACCCAGCCGGTCGAGGCGTCGGCGTAGGTCAGCTCCTCGAACAGGGCCAGCAGCTCCGACGGCGACAGCTCCGCGCCGCCCAGCGGGGCGGGCAGCCAGATGCCGAACAGCCCGGCCTCGTGCAGGGCGGCCACGACGGGCTCGGTCAGCCTGCCCAGCGCCTCGGCCTCGGCCGCCTCGCTCTCGATCAGTGTGCGCAGGTCGCGGGCGCGGTGCAGGTGGGTCGGGCCGGCTGAGTGCAGTCGCGGCTTGGCGCTCATGTCCCGGTGCTCCTGTCCGTGATCGTCGGCGGTCCTTCCTCCGTCAGATCACGTCCCCGGCCGGTTGTCCACCCTCCGCCGGAGATCCCGGCCCGCACCCGGAAAAGACGCTGGCTTTGCATGAACATGCGTTGCAATGCATAATCTTCTTCTATGTCCAAGGTTCTCACCTCCCTGCCCACCGGCGAGCGGGTCGGCATCGCCTTCTCCGGCGGTCTCGACACCTCGGTGGCCGTCGCGTGGATGCGCGACAAGGGCGCCGTCCCGTGCACCTACACCGCCGACATCGGCCAGTACGACGAGCCCGACATCGCCTCGGTGCCCAGCCGCGCGCTGGCCTACGGGGCCGAGCTCGCGCGCCTGGTCGACTGCCGCGCCGCGCTGGTCGAGGAGGGCCTGGCCGCGCTCACCTGCGGCGCGTTCCACATCCGCTCGGGCGGCCGGGCGTACTTCAACACCACGCCGCTCGGCCGCGCCGTCACCGGGACCCTGCTGGTGCGGGCCATGCTCGAGGACGAGGTGCAGATCTGGGGCGACGGCTCCACGTTCAAGGGCAACGACATCGAGCGGTTCTACCGCTACGGCCTGCTGGCCAACCCCCACCTGCGCATCTACAAGCCCTGGCTCGACGCCGACTTCGTCTCCGAGCTCGGCGGGCGCAAGGAGATGTCGGAGTGGCTGCTCGCCCACGGGCTGCCCTACCGCGACAGCACCGAGAAGGCGTACTCGACCGACGCCAACATCTGGGGCGCCACCCACGAGGCCAAGACCCTCGAACACCTCGACACCGGCATCGAGACCGTCGACCCGATCATGGGCGTGCGCTTCTGGGACCCCGAGGTCGAGATCCTCCCCGAGGACGTCACCATCGGCTTCGACCAGGGCCGCCCGGTCACGATCAACGGCAAGGAGTTCGGCTCCCCGGTCGACCTGGTCATGGAGGCCAACGCGATCGGCGGCCGGCACGGCCTGGGCATGTCCGACCAGATCGAGAACCGCATCATCGAGGCCAAGAGCCGCGGCATCTACGAGGCCCCCGGCATGGCGCTGCTGCACGCCGCCTACGAGCGCCTGGTCAACGCCATCCACAACGAGGACACCCTGGCCACGTACCACAACGAGGGCCGGCGGCTCGGCCGGCTCATGTACGAGGGCCGCTGGCTCGACCCGCAGGCGCTCATGCTGCGCGAGTCGCTGCAGCGCTGGGTCGGCACGGCGGTCACCGGCGAGGTCACCCTGAGGCTGCGCCGCGGCGAGGACTACTCGATCCTCGACACCACCGGCCCGGCCTTCAGCTACCACCCCGACAAGCTGTCGATGGAGCGCACGGAGGACTCCGCGTTCGGCCCCGTCGACCGCATCGGCCAGCTCACCATGCGCAACCTGGACATCGCCGACTCGCGCGCCAAGCTGGAGCAGTACGCCACGCTCGGCATGGTCGGCACCACCCACCCGGCGCTCATCGGCGCCGCCCAGGCGGCCTCGACCGGCCTCATCGGCGCGATGCCGCAGGGCGGCGCGGAGGCCATCGCCTCGCGCGGCGAGGTCGCCGAGGACGACGAGCTGCTCGACCGCGCCGCGATGGAGTTCGGCACCGACTGACCGCGCCCCCCGGGCCGCCCCCGGACCACCCCTGGACCGCCCCGGAGCGGCCCGGAGCGGCCCGGGGCGTGGCGCGCGGACGCCACGGGTACGGACCGGAGATGACGACCGACGAGCGGGACGGCCCGGACGTCACGCCCGCCACCGACTGGCTGCTCGGCCCGGTGTCCCGCGAGGAGTTCCTGCGCGACCACCAGGGCCGGCGGCACCTCCTGCTGCGCAGGCGGTCGCCCGGCCACTACCGCGAGCTGTTCTCGCTGGCCCGCTTCGACGAGCTGCTGTCCGGCTCCGGCCTGCACGCCGGGGCCGTGCGCGTGGTCCGCGACGGCCACGCAGGCGGCGGCGCGGCCGGGCTGGAGGACCTCTACGCCCGCTACCGCGACGGCTCGACCCTGATCATGCCCGCGGTCCACGAACGGTGGCCGCCGCTGCGGCGGCTGTGCCGGCGGCTGGCGGGCGAGTTCAGCGCGGAATGCCGGGTCAACGCCTACCTCACCCCGCCGCGGGCGCGCGGCTTCGGCGTCCACCGCGACTCCCACGACGTGTTCGTGCTGCAGGTGTCCGGAGCCAAACGCTGGCGGATCCACGACGACGCCCCTCACGAGTTCGACCTGTGCGAAGGCGACCTGCTCTACCTGCCGCGCGGCCTGCCGCACGAGGCCGCCTCGGCGCAGGCCGCGTCCCTGCACCTGAGCATCGGGGTCCACCCCCTGACCTGGGCCGACGTGCTGCTGGCCGGCTGCGAGGCGGCGGTCTCGGCCGACCCGGCCTTCCAGGAGCCGCTGCCCGTCGGCTTCGCCCGCACGAGCGGCGGCCGGGCCGCCGCACGGGAGCGCGCCGGGGAGCTGGCCGCCCGCCTGGCAGCCGCCCTCACCCCCGACAGGCTGGCCGACGACGCGGTGGACATGGCGCTGCTCGCCGAGGGCGACCGGCTGGACGGCCATCTGCTCGACCTCGCGGGCCTGGCCCAGCTCGACGCCGGCACCGCCGTCCGGCGCCGCCCCGGCCTGCGCTGGGAGAGCAGGCGGGACGCCGGCACGCTGGTCCTCGCCTTCCACGGCAAGCGGCTCAGCCTCCCGGCCCGGCACGAGGCGGCCGTCCTGCGCATGGCCGACGGCGAGCCCTTCACGGCGGCCGGCCTGCCGGGGACGGACGGCCTCGCCCTGGTACGCCGCCTGGTCCAGGAGGGTTTCCTGACCCTGGCGACGTCAGGCTGACCCGGCGGGCCTGCGGAAGACGCAGCGCACGACGTGCCAGTGTTTGGGCTCGTCATGGGCGTCGATGCCGTCGTAGCGGTCCTCGCGCAGGACGACCGGCTCCAGCCGGGGGAACAGCGCGCCGGCCTCGGGGGCGCGCAGGAACGTGCGCCCCGGCCGTCCCGCCCAGGCGTCCTCGGGGCCGAAGAACGTGCAGCACAGCACGCCGCCCGCGGCCAGGCCGCCGGCCATCGCGGCCGCCACGCGGCGGAGGTCGGCCCTGGGCAGGAAGGGCAGGACGTGGATCGCGACCATGAACGAGTAGGCCCCCGCCGCGACCGGCACGTCACGGACGTCGGCGGGCACGACCCGCAGCCGCGGGTGCCGCCATGCCGCCGCCAGCGCGAGGGTGCAGGGATCGGTGTCCACGGCCTCGACCGAGAAGCCCAGCTCCAGCAGGAAGCGGGTGTCGTTGAGCGGGCCAGCGCCGATGTCCAGCGCCCGCCCGCGGACGCCGCCGAGCACGTCCAGCGCCTGCACGACGAGCGCGTTGGGCCCCCGCCCCGCCCGCAGAGAGGCGTAGGTCATGCCGCCGCTAGCCGCTCACCTTGAGGATCCGCTGCTCGACCAGCACCTCGGCCAGCGCGACCCGCTCCTCCCCGGTCAGGCCGCCGGGCAGCTCCCGCACGTAGAATGCGCCGGTGCGGGCCGCGAACTCCAGCGCGGGCGCGGCGATCATGTTGGCGGCCACCAGCGGCTCGCCCGACGGGGAGAGCAGCTCGACCTGGTTCCCGTCGCGGCGGGTGGTGAGCAGCCCGGCGCGCTCGTTCACCACGCGGCGGCTCAGCGTGACGGTGCGGTGGTCGTACCAGACGTCGGGGAGCGGGCCGCCGAAGAGCTCCTCGTAGCGGTCGCGGAACTCGGCGAACGTGGCCGGCGGGGTCTCCGGGGTCTCCGGGGCGGGCTCGTCCCGCACGCCGGGGTCGTTGCTCGGGCTGTGGTGGACGTACCGGCCGAAGTAGGTGTGGCAGAACTCGGTGTACAGGCCGGTGAAGAGGATGAACTGATGCCAGGCGTCGTCGACGCGCGTCGAGTGCATCATCCAGATCCGCGACCGGTCGACCTGCGTGAGCACCAGGTACTTCTTCGCCTCGGCGAACAGCTCCCCGGCCTCCTCCTCCGTCGCGGCGACGCGCTCCTTGACGAGCCGTTCGAGGAGGTAGGGGGCCTGGTGGTCGAGCGCGGCGAGCGGGGTGCCGGTGATCATGACGGTTCCCCTACTCCGGCGACGACTTCGCGCGGCAGGACGAGATGCACACGCTGCTGCAGTCGCGGCAGGTCATGCAGGGGCTGTGGCAGTCGGCGCGCTCGGTCTTGACCCGCAGGTGCAGCCGGCCCGTCCGGATCTCCCCGGCGTCCTCGGCGGCCCCCGAGGTCAGCGACGCCTCCGCCGTGCCGGCCTGCCGGCGGACGACCTCGGCGTCCCGGCGTACCCACAACACCTTCGCGCCGAAGAGCAGGATGCTCTCGGGCACGTTCTCGATGTGCAGGACGTCGCTCAGCGGGATGTCGAGCGCCGAGTTCAGATCCTCCAGGCTGGGATACAACGTGACGAATCCATCCTGGTACGGCGGGCCCACGTAGCCCCAGAACGTCATGGCGTCCTGGCGACCCTCCGCGAGCAGCTTGACCAGCGAAGGATGCGCCTCCGGCCCTTGTACGGCATTGCTCATGGCGATACTCCTCGTTCCCGGCGAGCGTGACATCCCGCCCCGGGAGCGGCGGCGCGACGCGCCGCCGCTTTGCCGAACCCGGGGCCCGCGCCGGGCGGGCTCAGCCGAGGTCGGCCTGTGCCGTCCCTGTGGCGTTCGCCTCGGCGAAGACGCCCGCCTGCTCGGAGGCCGGTGACGGCGGCTGCTCCATGAGCGCCTGGATCGCGGACCTGCGCTTCTCCAGGCCCACTTCGTCGATGCTGATCCGCCGCCGGTTCCGGCTCTTGTCTTCGGTCATGCTCGGCAACCGTAGTGAGCCGCACGTCAACGCGGGGCAACGGCACCGTCTTGTTTGGGCGCGGTGGCCCCGGCCGGACGCCGCCGCGACCTGGTCTGTTCCGGTTTTCCGCCATCGAGGTCGGCGGCCGGTCCCCATGGTGGCCCGCCCCCCGGCTGCCTAGCGTTGACCCTCGTGATCAGTCTGCGGGGTTTGACCAAACGGTACGGCGACCGGACGGCGGTGGACGACCTGTCGCTGGAGCTGAGACCCGGCGCGGTGACCGGGTTCCTCGGGCCCAACGGCGCGGGAAAGTCCACCACGATGCGGCTCGTCCTCGGGCTGGACCGGCCCTCGGCGGGCACGGCGCTCGTCGGCGGCGTGCCGTACCACCGGATCAGGAACCCGCTGCGGACGGTCGGCGCGCTGCTCGACGCGCGGGCGCTGCACCCCGGGCGCAGCGGCCGGGCGCACCTGACCGCGCTGGCCCGCAGCAACGGCATCCCCCTGCGGCGGGTGACCGAGGTGCTGGAGAGCGTCGGCATGGCCGGCGCGGCGAACCGCCGGGCCGGGGCGCTCTCGCTCGGCATGAGCCAGCGGCTCGGCATCGCCGCCGCGCTGCTCGGCGACCCGGAGGTGCTGCTGTTCGACGAGCCCGTCAACGGGCTCGACCCCGACGGCGTGCGGTGGGTGCGCCGGCTCATGCGCTCGCTGGCCGCCGAGGGCCGCACGGTGTTCGTCTCCAGCCATCTGATGAGCGAGATGCAGCTCACGGCCGACCACCTGGTGGTGATCGGCAAGGGCCGGCTGATCGCCGACGCGCCCCTGGCCGAGGTCATCGGGCGCAGTTCGCTGACGGCCGTGCTGGCCCGCACCCCGCACGCCGGGGAGCTGGCCGCCCGCCTGCGCGCCGCCGGGATCGCCGCCGAGCGCGTCGCCGAGAACGAGGTCGTCGTCACCGGCGCGCCCGTCGAACGGGTGGGCGACCTGGCCCACGAGGCCGGGATCAGGCTGCACGGCCTGCGCACCCGGGAGGCGTCCCTGGAGCAGGCTTACCAGGAGCTGACGGAGAGCAGCGTGGAGTACGGGACGACGGAGGCGGGCGCATGACGGCGGCGTTGTGGCAGGCGGCACGGGCCGAGTGGGACAAGTTGTGGTCGGTCCGGTCCACGTGGTGGTGCCTGGCCGGCGCGGCGGCGCTCATGGTGCTGACCGCCGTGGCCCTGGCCGCGGCGGCAGCCACCGACGCTGCGCGCGAGCGGGTGCCCGGCGCGCGGGTGACGGCGAGCGAGCCCGTGGTGTCGGCCACGTCGTTCGTGCAGTTCGCGCTCGTGGCTCTGGCCATGCTGGCGATCACGTCGGAGTACTCCTCGGGCGGCATCAGGGTCACGCTGCAGGCCACGCCGGTGCGCGGGCTCGTGCTGGCCGCCAAGGCGCTGGTGGTGGCGCCGGTGATGTTCGCCGCCGGGGTGCTGTCGGGGGCGGTGGCGACGGCGGCCGTCTACGCGGTGCTGCAGGCCGACGCGTTCGGCGGGCTCGTCGCGCTGCCGTTCGGGGAGGCCGTGCGGGACGTGGCGGGCGCGGGCGCGTACTTCGCCCTGGTGGCGGTGACGACGCTGGGCGCCGGGGCCGCGATGCGCAGCGCGGCGGGCACGCTGACCGTGGTGTTCATGCTGCTCCTCGGCCTGCCGCTGGTGCTGCTGATGACCGGGAGCCAGGCGGCGCTGGACGCCTCGCTGCGCATGCCGACGTTCGCGGGGCTGGCGTTCATGGGCAGCGTGGACAACCTGACCGGCGGGCCCGTCCCGTACTCGGCGGGGGAGGGCCTGGCCTGGCTGCTGGGCTGGGCGGCGGCGGCGCTGGCGGCGGGCTACGCCGTGCTGCGCCGCCGCGACGCCTAGACTTCGGGCCCGTGTCGGACAACTTCGGGCCCATGCCGGACAACCGGGAGAACACCGGCAGCCGGGCGGTCAGGGCGCTGGCCGGGGTGCTGGCCGGCATGGCGCTCGGCGCGGTCGAGCTGGCCTTCCTCTGCCTGGCCTGGCCCGCCCTCCTGGTCCCGGCCGCGCGCCCCCTGGCCCGTCGCGGCGCGACGCGGCTCCTGGCGCTCGAACGCGCCCGGCTGACCCGCTGGTTCGGCCACCCCGCCCCCACCCGCGACGGCGGCTACGCCTACCTCGCCGCCCGCGCGGCCCTCGGCGTGCTCGGCGGGTACGGCTGCGCCGTCGCCCTGTTCGTCGGCGGCCTGCTGCTGGGCGGCGGGGCCTGGGACCTGATCACCGGCGGCTCGGACCCCGTCCCCGTCGAGCTGCCGGGCGTCCGGATCGTCACCACCGGCGGCATGCTCGGGCTGACCGGCGGCGTGGCCCTGCTGGCGGTGACCGCCCTGCTCGCCCTGGCCGCCGGCGTGCTCGAACGCCGCCTGGCCGCCCGCTTCCTCGGCCCCGGCGGCCGGGAGCTCATGCGCCGCCGCATCGCCGAGCTGACCGCGACCCGCTCGGGCATCGTCCGGGCCGTGGACGACGAGCGCCGCCGGATCGAACGCGACCTGCACGACGGCGTCCAGCAGCGCGGCGTGGCCCTGGCCATGCTGCTCGGCCGGGCCCGGCACGGCCACGACCACGACCGGACCGCCGAGCTGGTCGACCAGGCCTACGCCGAGTCCCGCCGCCTGCTGGACGAGCTGCGCAGCGTCGCCTGGCGCATCTACCCCACCGCCCTGGACGAGCTGGGGATCGAGGCCGCCCTGGCCGGGGTCGCCGAACGCGCCGCGGTGCCGGTCACCGTCCACTACGGGCTGTCGGCCCGGCCCGCCACGGAGATCGAGACCGCCCTGTACTTCGTGACCAGGGAGGCGATCACCAACGCGGTCAAGCACGCCCGCGCCCGTGACATCCTGGTCGTGGTGGGCGAGGACGAACGGACGGTGAGCGTGGCGATCTCCGACGACGGCGGAGGCGGCGCCGACCCCGCGGGCGGCGGCCTGTCCGGGCTGGCCCGCCGGGTCCTGGCGCTCGACGGCGCGTTCACCGTGGACAGCCCGCCCGGCGGGCCCACGAAGATCGTCGCCACGCTGCCCAAGGAGCCGCCGTGCGGCTGATCCTGGCCGACGACTCCGTGCTGCTGCGCGAGGGCCTGACCCGGCTGCTCGCCGAGGCCGGGCACGAGGTCGTCGCGGCCGTGGGCGACGCGCCCGCGCTGCTGGCCGCCGTCGCCGGTCACCGGCCCGACGTGGCGGTGATCGACGTGCGCATGCCGCCCGGCCACAAGGACGAGGGGCTGCGGGCGGCCCTGGAGATCCGCGCGCGGTGGCCCGAGGTGGGCGTGCTCGTCCTGTCCCAGTACGTCGAGCCCCACTACGCCGCCACCCTGCTGGCCGGGCCCGCCGAAGGGCTCGGCTACCTGCTGAAGGACCGGGTCTCGGAGGTGGCCGACTTCCTCGGCTCGCTCGACCGCGTCCGCGCCGGCGGCACGGCCTTCGACCCCGAGGTGGTGCGGCGGCTGCTGGCCCGCACCAGCCACGCCGACCCGCTGAGCCGGCTCAGCCCGCGCGAGTCCGAGGTGCTGGCGCACCTGGCCCAGGGGCTGGTCAACGCGGCCATCGCCGAGCGCCTGCACGTCTCGGCCTCCACCGTGGAGAAGCACGTCAACGCCATCATGGACAAGCTCGACCTGCCGCGCGACACCGGCTACAGCAGGCGGGTGCTGGCGATCCTGCGCTACCTGGAGGGCTGACCCGGGTCGGCGTTCACACCTCGACCACGCGGGGCAGCGCCGGCGGGTTCGGCCGCGGCCGCCACTCGCGGGGATAGCCGAGCGAGACCTCCATGAACGGCACGCCGTCGTGGTGGGTCAGGCGGGGGATGTGCAGGTGGCCGTACACGACGGCGGCGGCGTCGTAGTCGAGGTGCCAGCGGGCGGTGCGCTCGGTGCCGCACCACTGCGCGAACTCCGGATGGGTGAGCACCCGCGTCGGCTCGCGGACCAGCGGATAGTGGTTGACCAGCACGGTCGGCAGCCCCGGCGGCCGGGCGGCCAGCCGCGCCTCGGTGTACTCGACCCTGGCCGCGCACCAGGCGTCCCTGCCGGGGTGGGGGTCGGGGTGGAGCATGACCTCGTCGGTGCAGACGATCCCCGCGTCGTAGGCCGTGCGCAGGGCCTCCTCCTTGGTCGTCGCGCCCTCCGGACGCCAGGTGTAGTCGTACAGGACGAACAGCGGCGCCACCGTGACCGGGCCGTGCGCCCCCTCCCACACCGGGTACGGGTCCTCCGGCGTGAGCACGCCGAGATCGCGGCAGAGCTCCACCAGGTACCGGTAGCGCTCCTCGCCGCGCAGCCGCACCGGGTCGCGGGCCGGCGTCCACAGCTCGTGGTTGCCGGGCGCCCACACCACCCTGGCGAACCGGTCGGCCAGCAGCCGCAACGCCCAGGCGATGTCCGTCGTCAGCTCGCCGACGTCGCCCGCGACGAGCAGCCAGTCGCCCTCCGACCCGGGGCGCAGCTCCTCGACGAACGCGCGGTTGTCGGGATGGTGCACGTGCAGGTCGCTGACGGCGAGCAGGCGGGGAGCGGTGATCACGTCTCGGATCGTACGCCGCCCGCGCCCCGGCGTGGCGCGCGGTCCGCCGCCAGGTTGACCAGCACGGCGGCGGGTAGGTACGTCACCTGCCCGCACCCGGAGGAGGACCGCCATGACGACCGCGCCGACCTTCGCGCTCTCCGACGGCCGCGCCATGCCGCGCCTGGGCCTCGGCACCTGGCCGATGGACGACCGCCAGGCCCGCCAGGCCGTCGGCCACGCCCTCTCGCTGGGCTACCGGCTGGTCGACACCGCCGCCAGCTACGGCAACGAGCGCGGCGTGGGCGCGGCGGTCGCCGAGTCGGGCGTGCCGCGCGCGGAGCTGTTCGTCACCACGAAGCTGCGCGGCGCCCAGCACGGCTACGACCTGGCGCTGCGCGGGTTCGAGGAGAGCCGGTCCCGCCTCGGCCTCGACTACGTCGACCTCTACCTCATCCACTGGCCGCTGCCCGGCCACGGCCTGTTCGTCGACACCTGGAAGGCGTTCGTCCGGCTGCGCGAGGAGGGGCTGGCCCGCTCGATCGGCGTCTCCAACTTCACCCCTGAGCAGATCGAGCGGGTGGTCGACGCCACCGGCGTGTGGCCCGCGGTCAACCAGGTCGAGCTGCACCCCGGCTTCCCGCAGCCCGGCCTGCTCGCCTGGCTCACCGGGCACGGCGTGGCGACCGAGTCGTGGAGCCCGCTCGGAGCCGGCGGCAAGCTGCTCGGCGACCCGGCCGTCACCGAGATCGCCGCCGCGCACGACCGCACCCCCGCGCAGGTCGTGCTCCGCTGGCACGTGCAGCTCGGCGCCGTGCCGATCCCCAAGTCGGCCGACCCCGGGCGGATGCGCCACAACCTGGAGGTCTTCGACTTCGAGCTGTCGGCCGAGGAGATGGCGCGCATCTCGGGCCTGGGCGACGGCGGCAGCCGCCTCGGCGGCGACCCCGACCGCCACGTGGAGCTGTAGCCCTCCGGCGCTGCCCCCGTCAGCGCTCGTAGACGATCCTGCCGTCCACCATGGTCATCGCGACCGGCACCTCGGGCAGGTCGGCCGGGTGGGCGTCCAGCAGGCTGTCGTCCAGCACGCACAGGTCGGCGACCTTGCCCGGCTCCAGCGAGCCCTTCCACGACTCCGCGCCCTCCTGCCAGGCCGGGGTGCTCGTGTAGGCGCGCAGCGCCTGGTCCAGGGCGAGCCGCTGGTCGCGCGCGCCCTCGACGGCCCACCGGGTGGCGGCCGCGGCCACGCCGTGCCGCCAGTCGGGGGTGAGCATGGGGGCGTCGGAGCTGAGGCTGAGCCGTACGCCGGCGGCCAGCGCGTCCCGCACCGGCCAGGCGTGCCCGAGCGCGGCCTGGCCCAGGGCGTCGCGCAGCATGGGGGAGGCGGCGGCGGCGATGCCCGGCTGGGTGGTCAGGCCGATGCCTGCCGCGGCCATCGTCGTGAGGGTGTCCGGATGCAGGACGTCGCCGTGGACGAGGTAGTGGCGCCGCCCCGGGGCCCCGGCCAGGGCGCGGGTGACCGTCCGGGTCGCGCGGCTGCCGGTGGCGTGCACCGCGACCTGGTGCCCGGCCGCGGCGGCGGTCTCGATCATGGTCGTCAGGGCGGTCTCGCGTTCGTCCTCCGAGCCGCCCTCGACCAGCGGGGCGCCGTGCGTGCCGTCCTCGTACGGCTCGTCGCTCCAGGCGGTGCGCATCGGCGGGATGCCGTCGGCGAAGATCTTCACCCCGGCCACCTTGAACCAGCCCGGCACCTCGTCGGGCGGCGTCAGGTCGCGCAGCCCGGCGACCAGGTCGGGCAGTGAGCTGCGCCCGTCCACCTCGGCGAACAGCAGCAACGCGCGCACCCGCGCCTTCAGCTCGCCCCGCGCGGCCATCCCGGCGTACTCGCGCAGGACCTCGACGCCGAAGCGCCCGCCGCCGTCGTGCTCGCAGGGGCCGAGCCCCGGCTCGGTGTAGCTGGTGATGCCCAGGGAGGCCAGCAGGTCGCCCGCGCGCAGGATCGCCGCCCGCCGCTCCTCCTGCTTGCCCAGCCGGGAGTCGGGGACGAGGTCGGCGGCGCCGGTCAGGCGGTCCAGCAGCAGGTCGGGCCAGCGCAGGCCGAGCCAGGCGCCGTGCAGGTGGCTGTCGTTGATGCCGGGCAGCACCGATCTGCCGCGCAGGCGCACGACCCGCGTCCCCGGGCCCACCATGGCCTGGACCTGCAGCGGAGTGCCGACCCTGACGATGCGTCCGTCCTTGATCGCGATGCCGGACGCGAGATGGCCGGCCGCGTTCATCGTGTGGACGACGCCGCCGGTCATGACCAGATCCGCCGACCTGTTGTCAGCCGCAGATTTCATATCCGCTCCGCTCTGGACACTCTCATTTCCATCCGCATAACGTACATGGAATCAGATACGATTTCGTGCCGGGAGGTGACGATGCCTCTACCTTTCGAGGCACGGCGCATCATCGATCGGGCCCCTCGCGGACCGGCGCACCCGCCGCCGGCCGCCGCGGCCGACGACCGCCGCCGGAGCCGCTGATGGGCGCTCCCGCGGACGACGTCCTCGACGTACGGGGCCTCAGCGTCTCCAGGGGAGAGGTGCCCGTCGTGCACGAGGTCAGCCTCGGCGTCGCGCCCGGCACGGTCACCGTGCTGCTCGGCGCGAACGGCGCGGGCAAGACCACCCTGCTCGACGGCATCGCGGGCCTGGCCCCCGCCGCCGCCGGCACGGTCGCCCTGGCCGGCACGCCGCTGACCGGCCTGCCCACCTACCGCCGCGCCCAGGCCGGGCTCGGGTACGCCGAGCAGGCCCGCACCGTGTTCCGCACGCTCACGCTGGAGCAGAACCTGCTGGTCTCCGGAGACGGCGACCCGGCCATGGTCTACGACATCTTCCCCGAGCTGAACCGCAGGCGCACTCTGCCGGCCGCCAACCTGTCCGGCGGCGAGCAGCAGATGCTCGTCATCGGCCGGGCGCTGATCGCCGGGCCCAAGGTCGTCCTCATCGACGAGATGTCGCTCGGGCTCGCGCCGGTCGTGGTCCGCCGCCTGATGGGCTCGGTGCGCGAGCTGGCCGAGCGGGGCATCGGGGTGCTGCTCGTCGAGCAGTTCGCCAACCTGGCGCTGGAGATCGGCGCCCGCGCGTACGTGCTGCGCAAGGGCCGGGTGGTCTTCGAAGGCCCGTGCGAGGAGCTGCGCGGGGCGCAGGACCGGCTGCACGAGTTCTACTTCGGCGCCGTCACCGGCGACGGCCTCGCCCGGACGGCCGGCACGGAAGGCGGGAGCTGATGAACGCGCTGCTGAGAACCTGGGGTCCCGGGCTCGGGCTGGCCGTCGCGGCGTGCGCGGTGCTGCCCTGGGCGCTGCCGCCGTACTGGATCTACCTGGCCGTCGCGGCCGTGGTCAGCGGCGTGCTCATGCAGAGCTACGGCGTGATCGTCGGGCGGGCCGGGGTCATGTCGCTGTGCCAGATGTCGTTCGCCGCGATCGGGGCGTGGGTGGTGCTGCGGCTGAACCTGGCCGACGCGCCCGGCGGCTTCCTGCTGTGGCTGCTGCTCGGCGGCCTGGCGGCCGTGCCGGTGGGCGTCGCGATCGGGCTGCCCGCGCTGCGCATCCGGGGCGTCAACCTGGCCGTCGTCACGCTCGGCTTCGCCGTCTCCACCGACATCGTGCTGAACGCCAACCAGTTCCCCGGCACGACCGAGCTGAAGACGCTCGTGCGGCCGGAGCCCTTCTC
The DNA here is from genome assembly GCF_044465345.1 of Nonomuraea sp. NPDC049684. NCBI lineage: Bacteria > Bacillati > Actinomycetota > Actinomycetes > Streptosporangiales > Streptosporangiaceae > Nonomuraea > Nonomuraea sp. NPDC049684. The sequence goes on from NZ_JBITLO010000006.1 coordinate 86,915, forward strand.
CTCCGACGCGGCCTACTTCGTGCTGGCCATGGCCGTGTTCGTGCTGATCGCGATCGGCCTGGCGCTGGTCAACCGGACCAGGATCGGGCGGTCGTGGCTGGAGCTGCGGCACTCCGAGCGGGCGGCGGCGGCGCACGGCATCTCCGTGGCCCGCAGCAAGCTCACGGCCTTCGCCATCAGCGCGTTCATCGCCGGCATCGGGGGCGGGCTGATGGCGGGACAGCTCGGTCTCGTCGTATCCGGGAATTTCGCGATGATGCAGTCGCTGGCGCTGTTCGCGGTCGCCGTGCTCATCGGGCCGCACAACACCGAGGGCGCCGTCCTCGGCGGGATCTTCGGCGCGGTCATGGCCACGGTCCTGGAGAAGCTGCGCCTGCCGCAGGACCTCGGCGGCATCCTGTTCGGCGTCATGGCGATCTTCGCCCTGCGCAGCGGGGTCAGCCAGACCGACTTCACCCGCGCCCGCAGGCGCGAACGGGCCGCCCGCCCGCTGCTGGAGTCCCCGCCCGCCGACGAACCCGCCCCGGTCCCCCCGGCGGCGGGCGAGGGGAACGTGCTGGAGATCCGCGGGCTGAGCGTGCGGTTCGGCCAGGTCGTCGCCCTGGACGGCGTGGACCTGACCGTGCCCGCCCTCGGCGTCTGCGGCCTGATCGGCCCGAACGGCGCCGGCAAGTCAACGCTCATCTCCGCGGTCACCGGCTTCGCCGCCCGCTACGAGGGCTCGGTCGTGCTCGCCGGGCAGCCGCTCGACCGGCTCAGCCCGAGCGTCCGGGCCCGGCGCGGGCTGCGCCGCACGTTCCAGACCACCGCCATCGCCCCGGAGCTGACGCAGGAGGAGTACCTGGCGATCGTCGCCGGGCGGCGCCTGCCCCGGCAGGAGGCGGCGGAGGTGCTGCGCTTCTTCGGCTGCCCGCCCGGCGAGGTGCCGGTCTCGATCCTCGACGCGGGCACCAGAAGGCTGCTCGACGTCGCCGCCGCGATCGCCGCCCGGCCGAAGGTCGCGCTGCTCGACGAGCCGGCCGCCGGGCAGTCCGCCGCCGAGTCGCTGGCGCTCGGCCGCCGCCTGGCCCAGGTCCCGGCCCGCTTCGGCGTGTCCATCCTGCTGGTGGAGCACGACATGGATCTCGTACGAGCCGCCTGCGGCCAGGTCACGGTGCTGGACTTCGGGCACGTGATCGCCTCGGGGCCGACGCTCGACGTCTTGGACGCACCGGCCGTCAGGGCCGCCTACCTCGGCACCGTCTTGGAGGAGACATCGTGAAACGCGTACTCGTGGCCCTGCCCGTCCTCGCTCTGCTGACCGCTCTGACGGCCTGCTCCGGCGGCTCGGGCACCGACGGGCCCATCAAGGTCGGGGCCGTCAACGGCGTCACCGGCCTGTTCCAGACCCCCGAGGTGCCGCAGGCGGTCAAGGCCGTCTTCGAGGAGGTCAACAAGGCCGGCGGGATCAACGGCCGCAAGATCGAGCTGATCAGCAAGGACGACGCGATGAACCCGCAGCGCTCCACGGAGGCGGCGCGCGAGCTGATCGACTCCGAGGAGGTCGTCGCGTTCGTCGGCTCCTCCAGCGCCGTGGACTGCGGGCTCAACCGGGCCACCTACAGCAAGGCGCAGATCGTCTCGATCCCGGCCGTGGGCGTGGACCCGGCCTGCTTCACCAGCCCGAACATCGCCCCGGTCAACCCCGGCCCGTTCAAGCTGCTGACCGCGATGCTCTACTACGCCTCCGAGACGCTCAAGCACGACAAGGTGTGCCTGGCCTTCACCGTGCTGCCGGGCAGCGGCGGCGGCATCGACGCGGCCATCAAGGAGTGGAGCGACATCACCGGCAAGACGCTGGCCGTCAAGGACACCTCGGTCGGGCAGGGCGACCCGACGCCGTACCTGGTCAAGCTCAAGAGCGGCGGCTGCCAGGCGGTCGTCTACAACGCCCAGGTCGGGCCCTGGTTCGCCCAGGCCAAGACCCAGGGCATGCAGGACGTCGACTTCATCCTCATGGCCAACGCCTACACCGACGCCAACGCCGCGCTCATCCCGGCCGGCATGAAGGCCCAGGCGGGCACCGAGTGGCAGCCGTACACCGACGAGACGCTGCCGGGCAACGAGCGGTGGGCGAAGATCGTCAACGACAACAAGATCCAGAAGACCGCGTTCAGCCAGGGCGGGGTGATGGCGGCCGACGTGTTCGTCCAGGTCCTCAAGACGATCAAGGGGGACATCACCCGGGAGTCGGTGACCAAGGCGTTCAAGTCGATGCAGCCCATCACCTATCCCATGGTCGGCACGCCCTGGGTGTTCGGCCCCGGCCAGACGCACAACCCCATCGAGGGCAGCCGCTTCGTCAAGGCCGAGAACGGCAAGTGGACGGTGCTGCCCGAGGGCTTCATCGTCCCGAAGCGGAACGGCTGATGCTCGACTCCGTGGTCGCGGGCCTGACCAGCGGCGGCGTGTACGCGCTGCTCGGGCTCTGCGTGGTCCTGACCTACCGGCTGGTCGCGGTGGTGAACTTCGCGATGGCGGCCGTGGGCGCGATGGGCGCCTTCGTCATGGTCACCCTCACCGACGCCGGCCTGGACGTCTGGCTCGCGCTCCCGCTCGGGGCGCTGGCCGGCGGGCTGGTCTCGGCGCTGCTCGGCCTCGGCCTGGTGCGCTGGTTCGGCGAGCACGACCTGCGCACGAAGGCGGCCGTCACCGTGGCGGTGTTCGTCGCGCTGATGTCGGTCGGGCTGCGGCTGTTCGGCAACAACACCAGCGGCGCGCGGCGCTTCCCGCAGCCGTTCGACGCGCCCGCCTTCACCGTGGGCGAGGTGGTCGTGCCGCAGGCGGTGCTGGTGTCGCTGTCGTTCGCGGTGCTCATCACGGTCGGCGTCGGGCTGCTGCTCGGGCGCACCCGGGTGGGGCTGCGGCTCCAGGCGCTGTCGGAACGACCGGCCACCGCGCAGGTCGTCGGCATCCCCGCGCCCCGGCTCGCGCTGGCGGTGTGGGTGGCGATCGGCGCGGTCAGCACGCTGGTCATCGTCCTGGTCGCGCCGCGGCTCGGCGGCGACTTCTCCACGCTGGGCAACCTGGTCACCACCGCGCTGGCGGTGGCCATGGTGGGGGCGTTCAGCAGCCTGTGGCTGACGCTGGCCGGCGGGCTGCTGCTGGGCTGCCTGGAAGGGGTGACGGCCTCGCTGGAGGCGGTCCAGCAGTACCGCGGGGTGCTGCCGTTCCTGGTGATGGTGGCGTTGTTGTGGTGGCGCAGCCGCCACCAGGTCTGGGACTCGGAGGCGAACGTATGACGGTCAAGGTCCCCCAGCGCCAGATCGGCGCGCACGGCCCCGAGGCGTCGGTGCTGTCGCTGGGATCCTGGCACACCTACGACCGGATGGACTTCGGCGCGGCCGTCGAGCTGCTGCGGCACGCCGTGGAGATCGGCGTCAACCTGTTCGACGTGGGCGTCTACGGCCTGCCAGGACAGCGGCCGGTCTTCACCGACGTGCTCTTCTCGGCCATGGTCAGGGCCGCCGGCCTGGCCCGCGAGGACTACCTGCTCTCGGTCAAGCTCTGGCTCGACGACCACCCCGGGCGTCCCCTGCGCGACCAGCTCGAACGCGCGCTGCTGCGGGCCGGCACCGACCACGCCGACCTGGCCGTGGTCGGCGACGTCCACCGCGACGACCTCGACCTGCGCCGCCTGGCCCGCGAGCTGGCCGCGCTGGAGGCCGAGGGGCTGCTCGGCTGCTGGGGCGTCAACAACTGGTCGGCCACCTCGATCCTGACCATCCGCAGCCACGCCCGCGACCTCGGCTCGCCGGGGCCGCAACTGGCCCAGCTCAAGTACAACCCGTGCCGCCGCTCGATCCCGGAAGGGGTGCCGTTCTCCGAGGTGTTCGACGCCGGCGTCTCGCTGCAGGCCAGCGACGTGCTCGAAGGCGGGCTGCTGGCGGGCAGGGAGAAGCCCGCCCGGCCGGTCTTCCCCGACCCCGGCGGCGTGCGCGCGCGGGCCGCGGCGGCCGCCGCCGGGCTGGCCGAGGTGGCCGCCGGGCTGGACGCGACGCCCGCGCAGGTGTGCGTGGCGTTCTGCCTCACCCATCCGGCGGTGGCCAGCGTGCTGTTCGGCGTCACCAGCACGGCCCAGCTCGCCGACAACGCGGGCGCGCTGGCCCTGCTCGACCGGGTCGGCGCGGCCAGGCTGCGCGAGCTGGCCGCGCCGTTCTGGGTCGACGCCGACACGGTGGATCCCGAAGGTCCCTGACGTCCCGGGCTCCGCCGCCGTCAGCGGGGGGCCTGGACCAGGCCCGCCCCCAGGTCCTCGACGTCGGCGTCCGGGACGAACACGTCCGTCGCGGCGGTCAGCAGCAACCGGCCGGTGACCGCCGCGGCCCGCGCGCCGTCGCCGCCCGCCCGCAGCTCCTGCCACCACAGCGCCGCCGCCCCGGCCACGTGCGGCGCGGCCATGCTGGTGCCGCTCTTGCTGGTCAGCCCGCCTCCGGTACGGGCCGAGACCACGTCCACGCCCGGCGCGCACACCTGCGGGAAGGTGTTGGAGAACCGCGCGACCGCCAGCCGCCCGGTGGGCAGCCGCTGCACCGCGCCCACGGCCATCATGCCCTCGGCGGCCGACGGCAGCTCCGGCCCGACCTCGAAGTCCGGCCGCAGCTCCCGGTGGCTGGCGTTGCCCGTGGCCGCGACGACGATCGTGCCGGCGCCGAACGCCGCCCTGGCCGCGATCATCCGCATCAGCGAGTCGTAGAGCCGCAGCGTGGCCCGGTACGACTCCAGCGCGATCGACGTGGCCAGGAACTGCGGCAGCCCGCGCTCCTCAAGCTGGCGCATGGCGGCCGGGAAGTCGATGCCGAGCGACATGGTGATGACGTCGGCGTCGTTCCCGAGCGCCCAGAGCAGGCCCTTGACCGTCGCGGCGGTCGAGCCCTTGCCGTCGTCGCCGAGCACCTTGCCGATCAGCGCCCGTTCGACGCCGGGCGCGACGCCGATGCGCATGCCGTCGACCGGGCGGCCGAAGACGGTGCCGGCGCAGTGGGTGCCGTGGCCGACCTTGTCGCCGCGGCCAGACCCGGTGAAGTCCTCCTCCACCAGCGTCATCCCGGTGAAGGCCGGGTGCGTGGCGTCGATGCCGGTGTCGAGGACGGCGACCACCGTCCCCGCCCCCGTACGGGTGGAGGCGTCGGCGCCCAGCGCCCGCACCCCCCACGTGACCTGCGCGCCCGCCTCCGCCTCCGGCGGCGGGGCCTCGGCGTCCTCGGGCGCGCCCGGGACGGTGGTCGGCATCGGCCGGGCGACCGCGGCCACCGACGGGTCGCGCGCGAGGTCGGCCACCTCGCGCTTGCCGAGCCCGGTGACCTCGACGTGCGGCTCGCTCGGCGTCTCGGCCACGGCGGCGGCCCGCTCGAACGGCCCGGCCATGCGGGTCCTGCTCAGATCGCGCAACACGATGAACTGGTCGGCCATCGTCTTCCCCTCCTGGAAGTAGCCCGCCCCTGTGATGTCAGGCGTACTCCTGCCGGGGCCGCCTGGCAACAGCGCGCGGTCGCCGTCCCGCGACGAGCACGGCCGCGATCGCCACCAGCAGCCAGCCCGAGGTCAGGACGATCAGCCAGGTCCATCCGGCAGCGCCGTAGACGGCGCTGCCGGCCGTGCCGCCGGCGCCGCTGCCGAGGTAGTAGCACAGGGTGTAGATCCCGGCGGCGCGCCCGCGGGCGGCCGGCGGGGCCTGCGCGGCGACCCACGCGTTGGCCACGGCGTGCGCGGCGAAGAACCCGGCGGTCAGCACGGCGAACCCGGTGACGACCGCGGCCAGGGGGCCGAGCGCGGTCAGCGCCGCGCCGGCGGCCGTCACGGCCAGGGCGGCGACCAGGGCGGGCCGGCGTCCCAGGCGGTCCGCCAGGCGGCCGGCGGCGGCCGAGGAGGCGGTGCCGAGGGCGTAGGAGAGGAACACCAGGGAGGCCGCGGCGGGGGAGAGCGACAGCGGGGGCGCGGACAGGCGGAAGGAGGCGGCGTTGTAGAGCGCGACGAACGCGCCGACGCCCAGCGCCCCCACCGTGTACGGCGCCAGCAGCGCCGTCCCGATCCGGCCGCCGCCCCCGGTGCGCGGGGCGCGTACGACGGGCGGCGGGGCGGGCAGCGTGCGGGCCGCGTACGCCGAGCAGAGCAGCGACACCCCGGCCACCACCGCCAGCGCGCCCCGCCACCCCCACGGCCCGGCGGCGAACCCGGCGCCCAGCCGGCCCAGCATCCCGCCCACCGAGTTCCCGGCGATCATCACGCCCACCGCCCCGGCGAGCCTGGTCGCCCCCACCAGATCGGCCAGGTACGCCGCCCCGACCCCGGCGAACCCGGCGACCGCCACCCCCTGCGCCGCCCGCATCGCCACCAGCACCGGGAACGTCGGCGCCAGCGGCAGCGCCAGCCCGATCAGCGCCGAGGCCAGCACCGACCACATGATCATCCGCCGCCGCCCGACGACCTCCGCCAGCGCGGCCAGCGGCAGCACCGCCACCGCCAGCGCCGCCGTGGCCACGCCGACGGCCAGCGACGCGCCGCCGGGGTCGAGCCGGAAGTCGGCGGCGAGCTGCGGCAGGACGGGCTGGGGCGCGTACAGCAGGGCGAAGGAGGAGACGCCGGCCGCCGCCACGGCCGGACCGGCCCGCCGCGTGCCGACTCGTTGAGCTTCGATGACCGCCACGCCTGGAAACGCTAAGCAAGGCTAATAAATACGTCCAATGCTGAAATAGGCGATAATTCATGCTGTGGTGGATGAATTCGAGCTCGTGGACGAGCGGCTGGCCGCCGGGCTGGCTCCCACGCTCGCCCTGCTGGCCGCCGTGGGGGAGACCGGGCACGTCACGCGGGCGGCCGAGCTGCTCGGCATGCCGCAGCCCACCGCCAGCCGCCGCCTGGCCGCGCTGGCCGACCTCGTGGGAGCGCCCCTCGTCGTCCCGTACGGGCGGGGCATCCGCCTGACCAGGGCCGGGCGCGTCCTGGCGGCCGCCTCCGGCAGGGCGCTGGCCACCATGGAGTCGGCCGCCCGCGAGGTGCGCGAGGAGATCGACCCGGGCAGCGGCCGGATCGTGCTCGGGTTCCTGCACCTGCTGGGCCGCACGCTCGTCCCCTCGCTCATCCGGGGCTTCCGCGAGCGCCACCCGGGCGTGCGGTTCAGCCTGGCGCAGGGCTCGCGGCAGGACATGCTGCGCGCGCTCGCCGAGGGCGAGATCGACCTGGTGTTCGTCGCGCCCCTGCCCGACGGCGACCCGGGCCTGGCCGGGCACCCGCTCGCCGACCAGGAGCTGGTCCTGTCCGTGCCGCCCGGCCACCGCTTCGCCGGACGGTCCCGGGTGCGCCCCGCCGAGCTGGCCGGGGAGGAGCTGGTGACGCTCGAACACGGCTACGGCGTCCGCCAGATCACCGACGACCTGTGCGCGGCGGCCGGGTTCACGCCCAGGATCGCCTTCGAGGGGCAGGAGTCGGAGACCGTCCGCGGCCTGGTCGCGGCCGGGCTCGGCGTGGCCGTGCTGCCCCGGCTGGCGCCCGCCGAGGGCGTCGTGCAGATCCCGCTGTCGCCCCCGGTGTTCCGGACGATCGGGGCGTGCTGGCCCGCCGGGGCCCGGCTCACGCCCGCCGTGCGCGCCTTCCTGGACCACGTGCGCTCCGGCGCCGCCGATGTCGGCCCGGGATTGCGGCCCTGCCGACACCCGTCCTCGCAGAAGTAGTTGACGGCTCATCGATTTTGTATGGAGGATTCAAGCTGCACACGCCCTCCTGCGGATGGGGACGACCATGCCTGCCGAGTCGTTCAACGCCGGCGTCCATCTCACCGACCGCCTGGTCGAGGCCGGGCACGGCGACCGCGTCGCCGTCGCCGGGCCGCTGGGCGCGATGACGTACGCCGAGCTCGCCACGCACGTCGCCGAGCTGGCCGGCGGGCTGCGGGTGATGGGCGTGCGGCCGGAGGAGCGGGTGCTGCTCGTCCTGCCCGACCGGCCCGAGACGCTGGTGACGATCCTGGCCGTGCTGCGGATGGGCGCGGTCGCCGTCCCGGTGCCGGCCCTGTACGACGGGGCCGAGCTGGGCGCGCTGATCCGCGACTCCAGGGCGCGGGTCGTGGTCTCCGCGCCCGAGTTCGAGCCGGCCGTGCAGGAGGCGCTGCTGTCGGCGCCCGAGGTCGTGGCGCTCGTGCTCACCGACGCCGGCCAGGCCCCCGGCCACGTCTTGCGCATCGCCACCGCGACCGGGGCGGGCCCGTCGGCGGCGGTCGAGCCGGGCGTGCCGGTCTGCCTGTGGTCGGACGTGCTGGAGGCCGGCCGGGGCGCGACCGGCTCGTACGACACCTGGCCCGACTCGCCCGCGCTGTGGCTCTACACCGCCGGCACCACCGGCGCGCCCAAGGCGGCCATGCACCGTCACGGCGCGCTGCGCGACGGCCACGAGGCGTACGGGCGGCAGGTGCTCGGCGTGCGCCCCGGGGACCGGTGCCTCTCGGCGGCCCGGCTGTGCTCCGCCTACGGGCTCGGCAACTCCCTGATCCTCCCGCTCGCCGCGGGCGCGACCACGATCCTCGACCCCGCCGCGCCCACCCCGGGCGGCGTCGTCGAACGCCTGCTGGCCGAGCGCCCCACGCTGTTCTTCGCCGGCCCGTCGTTCTACGCCGCGCTGCTGGCCGCCGAGGCCCCGAAGGACGCCTTCGCCTCGGTCCGCCTGGCCGTCTCCGCCGGCGAGGCGCTGCCCGCCGAGCTCCACCGCCGCCTCACCGGCCGCTTCGGCGTGGACGTCATCGACGGCCTGGGCTCGGCCGAGTCGCTGCACGTCTTCCTGTCCGGCCGTCCGGGTCAGGCGCGCCCCGCCGGGTCGGGCGTCGTCGTGCCCGGCTACGAGGTGCGCCTCCTGGACGACTCCGGCGCGCCCGTCCCCGACGGCGAGCCCGGCCACCTGTACGTGCGCGGCGACTCGATCGCCACCGGCTACTGGTGCCGCACCGCCGCCACCCGGCAGGCGTTCCAGGGCGAGTGGCTGCGCACCGGCGACACCTGCGCCCGCGACGCCGACGGCTCCTACCGCTTCCTGGGCCGCTCCGGCGACCTGATCAGGACGGGCGACGCCCAGGTGTCACCCCTGGAGGCCGAGGCCCGGCTGCTGGAGCACCCCTCGGTCGCCGAGTGCGCGGTGGTCGCCCACGCCGCCGCCGACGGGCCGGACCGGCCGGTCGCCTGCGTGGTGCCCAGGCCGGGCCGCCCGATCGACGCGGGCGAGCTCATCGCGTTCTGCCGCGAGGGCCCGGCCGCCGTCCTGTCCCCGCACGAGGTGCTGGTGCTGGACGAGCTGCCGAGGACGGCGACCGGCGCGATCCAGCGCGCGGCGCTCCGGCAACTGGCGGCCGACCTGCTCGGCAAGTGACCGGCGCGGCGGGCCTCAGAAGGCGTCGCGCAGCTCGCGCTTGAGCACCTTGCCGGAGGCGTTCTTCGGCAGCGCGTCCACGAACACCACGTTCTTGGGCGTCTTGAAGGAGGCCAGCCGCTCGCGCAGGAACGCGTTCAGCTCGGCGGCGGTCAGCTCCGCGCCCTCGCGCAGCACCACGGCGGCCGTCACCGCCTCGATCCACCGCTCGTCCGGGACGCCGAACACGGCCGCCTCGGCGACCGCCGGATGCTGGTAGATGACCTCCTCCACCTCGCGGCTGGCCACGTTCTCGCCGCCGGACTTGATCATGTCCTTCTTCCGGTCGACCACCGACAGGTAGCCGTCGGCGTCCATGACGCCGAGGTCGCCGCTGTGGAACCAGCCGCCGCGGAACGCCTCGGCGGTCTTGTCCGGGTCGTTCCAGTAGCCGAGCATGGCGTGCGGGCTGCGGTGGACGATCTCGCCGACCACCCCCGGCGCCACCGGCCGGTCCTCGTCGTCGACGATCCTGGTCTCGACGTTGAGCGCGGGCCGCCCGGCCGAGCCCAGCCGGGTCAGCTGCTCCTCGGGGCGCAGGATGGTGGCCAGCGGCGCCATCTCGGTCTGGCCGTAGAAGTTGAACAGGCGCACGTCAGGCAGCCGGGACGAGATCTCCTTCAGCACCTCGACCGGCATGATCGAGGCGCCGTAGTAGCCCTTGCGCAGCGAGGACAGGTCACGGCGGTCGAAGTCGGGGTGGCGCAGCAGGGCGATCCACACCGTGGGCGGGCAGAACAGCTTGGTCGCGCGCTCGCCCTCGATGGTGGCCAGGATCGAGGCCGGGTCGGCGCCCGGCAGGACGAGGTTGGTGGCGCCCAGGTAGATGCCGGGCGTCAGGAAGCAGTGGAGCTGGGCGCAGTGGTAGAGGGGCAGCGCGTGCACCTCGACGTCGTCGGAGCTCATCTCGCCGTCGACGACGCAGCTCACGTACTGGGCCAGCAGGCTCCCGCTGGACAGCGTGGCGCCCTTGGGCCGGGACTCGGTGCCGCTGGTGTACATGAGCTGGATCGGGTCGTCGGCGGCGATCTCCACCTGCGGCTCGGCGTCGTCGCCGCGCCAGGTGGAGAAGGACTCCCAGCCCTCGGCCGCGCCGATCACGCCGCGCACCCGCACGGCGGGCCCGGCCGCGGCCTCGGCGACCGGCAGCAGCGCCTCCTCCGCCAGCATCCCCGTCGCGCCGGAGTGCTCCAGGATGTAGGCGACCTCGCGCGGCCCGAGCATGAAGTTGATCGGCACGGAGATCGCGCCCAGCCGGGCCAGCGCGAAGTAGGCCACCACGAACGCGTGGTTGTTATGGCTGAACAGGGCGAACCGGTCGCCCTTGGCCACGCCCCGCGCCGCCAGCGCGTTGGCCGTCCGGTTGACCTCCAGGTCCAGATCGGCGTAGCTCTGGCGGACGTTGCCGTAGATCACGGCGGTCTTGGCGGGGAACCTGGCGGCCGAGCGCCGCAGGAGGTCGCCGATCGTGTGCTGGCGCGTGGTCATGCTGGGCACCCCCATGCCGAATGATGTTCGGCGATCGTACCCGACGAAGGAGGCGCCCGCCGACCCCCGGCGGACGCCTCCTCGGGCTCACCCCGGCTGGGTGACGCCGTTGACCTTCAGCGTGTACGGCGCGTACTGCTGCACCTGCTCGGTCGGCTCGTCATAGGCCACGATCGCGACCACCGACGGGAAGACCGCGAACGGCGCGAGCTGCAGCCGGTTGAGGCTGATCGAGCCCTTGCCGTCGAACTGGGCCTGCAGCACCACCGAGTGCCGCTCGTCCAGGCCGACCAGCCGCACGTTCCAGTTGCTGACCGGCGTCGGGGAGATCTCGGTCGGGGAGTCGAACGGCTCCAGGCCGGCGCCGTCGCTCACCGCCGTCGCGCCCACCGTGACGTCGTCGATCTTCCAGCCGCCCTCGTTGACGCCGCCGTCGCTGACGTACTGGAAGCCCACGAGGATCTCCTTGCCCGCGTAGGCGGACAGGCTGTAGGTGTGCGGCTGGAACCCGGTGGTGGTGCCGTTGACGGCAGGGCCGAGCGGGCCGGCCACCGTCTTGTCACCGGGGATCGCGGTGTAGGTCTTGCCGCCGTCGGCGGAGACGATCACGTAGCCGTAGTCGAAGCCGGACTCCGCGCCGTACTTGGCGAGGAAGCGCAGCGTCGGGTCGGCGGCCGGGACCGTCACCTTGGTCACCGCGGCGACGTTGAGGTTGCTGGCGTTGCCCGACCACAGCACCGGGTTGCCCGCGCGGTCGGGGTCGTCGGAGACGACGGTCCAGGCCAGCGGGATCGGCGGCAGCGTCTTGGCGCCCTGGAAGGACAGCGAGGTCGGCGCCGGGCCGCCCGGCTTGCGGATCTGCACGTAGTCGGCGCCGTTCGGGGCCGCCCCCGGAGTGTTGTACGCGGCCGGGTTGGCGAGGTTGACCGTGGAGTTCAGGCTCGCGGTCGTCACCCGCTTCTTCGGCACGCCCAGCACCACGCCGCGGCTGCCCACGACCTTGTCCACCAGCACCATCGTCTGGTAGTCGTGCAGCACCTGGTACAGGTCCGTGCTGCCGAGCGCCGCCTTCACGCTGGCCAGGCCCTGCAGGGAGCCGTCACGGTGCAGCTTGGACAGGAAGTCCGCGCCGTACCGGTCGTACAGGAACAGCATGAAGGAGTAGGCGTTGCCGTAGTCGGCCAGCACCGCGTCCGGGTTGCCGCCGTCGCCCCACAGGTTGAGCGAGTTCTGCGGGCCGCCGCAGTTGCGCGGGTTCGGGTTGTACGGCGTCTGGACGATGCCGAAGCCCTGGAAGCAGTTGATGTGGTTGTCGAAGCCCTTCTCGAACACCGTCGCCTTGGGGTTGCCGTAACCCGTCACCGAGATCGCGAAGTCCGACAGGCCCTCGTTCATCCAGGTGGTCTCGAGCGGGTCGGTGTAGTAGTGCAGCAGGTGCTGCCACTCGTGGGCGAAGACGCCCTCGTACTGGAAGGGCCGGGCCGAGCGCGAGGTGCACACGTCGGAGGTCGGGTCGTCCGGCGGGTTCGCGCCGGTCCTGTGCAGCCAGTCGAACGCGTCGATCGTCATGACGTTGCGGTCGAGCAGCTCGTTGTACTGGGAGGAGAAGAAGCCCGCGATGTACGTGGTCGCGGCCGGGAAGGTGTAGTAGTTGTCGTCCCGGACGTTGTCGATCAGCGTCACCGTGCGGTCGCCGGCGCCGGTGTAGACGCCGCCGTTGCCGTTGGCGTCGGGGCCGAGCACGGCGTTCGTGCCGTCCCGGTCCGGCGGCGTGCTGAAGGTCGCGGTCTCCTTCGGGAACATGTTCGTGTCGAACTGCTGCACCAGGTTCGTGACCTGGGCGTCGGTGATCTCCGTCGTCCCGGGCACCTGCATCCGGCAGTCGCCGGCCGGGAAGGCCAGGTCGTTGGCGACCCAGACCTCGATCTTGTCGCCGACGCCGCGCAGCGTGTAGTCCTTGCGGTACAGGCGGCCGTTGTAGTCGTCCGTGGCCAGCCACTGCCGTACGGTGCCGACCGGCGGCGTCTCGGCGGCGGCCTTGACCTTGGCCTTGGCGCGGGCCTCGTACTTCGCGGGGACCTTGACGGGCTTGCCGTCGAGGGTGAAGTCCTTGCGGGTGAGCTCCTTGACGTCGCTCGGCGGCGCAGCCGTGGCGGCCGCCTGCGGGGACTCGGCCGACGCGGGTATCGCGGTCAGCGTGGGCAGTAAGAGAAGTGCGGCAGCGATTCCGATGATTCGGGTGCGCGCCATTGAACCCCCTAGGTATGGGTGTTGCCCGGATGGAACAGGGGTGACATCCGGTAATTACCGGAACCGAATTGGCGCGCGCAATAGGGGCATTTGCCAACAAAACCCGATGGAATTGGCGATCAGTTCAGAACGGCCAGCCGCCGGTACGACTCCAGCCGCCGCTCCAGGTCGTAGGTGTTCATCGTGACCAGCACCTCGTCGGCCCCGGTCGACTCCACCAGCGACCCCAGCGCGACCGCCACCTCCGGGGCGGTGCCGTGAATCTGGCCCTTCAGCGCCTCCGCCAGCAGCGCCCGCTCCCGCCCGGTCATCTCCAGCCTGGCGATCTCCTCGGCCGGCGCCAGCGGCGGGAACGCGCCGCTGGTGCGCGAGCGCGCCGTGGACCACGCCTCCGGAAGCTGGAGCAGCGCCGCCTCCTCGCGCGTCGCCCCCACCGCGACGCTGACCGCCGCCATCACGTACGGCCTCGCCGCCCACTCCGAGGGCCGGAACCCCGCCCGGTAGCGCGCCGCCGCCTCCACCGCCCGCGGCCCGGCCCCGATCACCATGGGCAGCCCGAGCTCCGCCGCGAGGTCCGCCCCCGACCCCATGGCCAGCACGAACACCTGCGGACGCAGCCCCTCGGCCGGGACGGCGTGCACGCCCGGATGCGCCCGCTGCCCGCCGGTGAAGTACCCCAGCAACTCGCCGACCTGGTCGCCGAACCCGTCCGCGGCCTCCTTGCCGTGGCCGAGCGCCCGCCGGACGCCGCCGGTGAACCCCACCGAACGCCCGAGCCCCATGTCGATCCGCCCGGGGTGGAGCGACTCCAGCACCCCGAACTGCTCGGCCACCACCAGCGGCTGATGGTTGGGCAGCATCACGCCGCCGGTGCCCACCCGGATGCGCCCGGTCGCCGCCGCGACGGCCGCGGCCAGCACGGTCGGCGCCGCCCCCGCCACGCCGGGCACGCTGTGGTGCTCGGCCACCCAGAACCGGTGGTAGCCCAGCTCCTCGGCCTGCCGGGCGAACGCGACGGTGTCCCGCAGCGCGGCGGCCGCGCCGGAGCCCTCACGCAGGAGCGAACGGTCGAGAATCGAGTACAGGGTCACGCCTGCGTGCAACGCCGCACGGCCCCGGATCAATCCAGCGCGTCCCAGGGGACGGCGTCGTAGGAGGAGAGCAGCCGGGCCAGCGTCGGGCCGTCCTGGCGCAGCGGCACGCCGTCGACCTCGCCGACCGGGACCACGCCGTGGGAGTTGCACAGGAACACCAGGTCGAAGCCCGGCAGGTCGGCGACCCGCAGCGGGCGGCGCTCCTGGGGCACGTCGAGGCCCTCCAGCAGGCCCATGGCGGTGCCGCGCAGCATCGGCGCGTCTGGCCACACCAGGCGCCCGCCGGACCAGCAGCCGACGTTGGTGATCGCGCCCTCGCTGATCAGGCCGCCGGCGGTGGTCAGCAGCGCCTCGTCGAAGCCCAGGGGCGCGGCGGTCCGCCGCAGGTGGGCCTGGGCGAACCCGGCCGCCTTCTTGATGTGCGGCAGGTAACGCTGGTAGACGACCGCCGTGACGCGCTGCGGGCGGGTGGAGACCTCGGTGGGCGGGGCGGCCGTGGCCACGACGCGCGGGCGGCCGTCGTGCTCGACGACGTAGACCCGCACGCCCGCGTCGCGCAGGTCGTCGCCGAGCACCGCCCTGATCGAGCCGAGCACCGCCGCCGGGTCGAGCCGGGCGCCGAACAGCTCCAGGTTGGCCGCCGCCAGCCGCTCCAGGTGCAGGGCCAGGCCGCGGGTGCGCCGGTCTCTGACCTGCATGGCGGTGAAGTGCCCGTAGCGGGCCTCCAGCGCGAAGCGCGCGTCGTCGTCCACCGGCCTGCCCTCGATCACCGCTCGTACGATCATGCGTCCAGCATGTCCTGTCCGCCGGCGCCCGCGCGCATGATCGTGAAAGGCGCCAGCTCGCCGAGCCCGCGCACCGACAGCCGGTCGACCGCGCGCAGCAGGAAGGCCCGGTCGCCCTCCAGCTCCTCGGCCATCTCGGGGTCGGCCAGGATCGTTCCCGGCAGGGAGAGCGCGGTGAGCCGGCTGGCCAGGTTGACGGTGGTGCCGAACACGTCGCCCATGCGCCAGATCACCGGCCCGGCGGCCAGGCCCACCCGCAGCTCGGGCATGTCCCTGCCGCGGTGGGTCTCCACCAGGCGCAGCGCGATCTCGGCCGCGACGTGCGACTTGTCGGCCACGAACAGCACCGAGTCGCCGAGCGTCTTGACCACCCGCCCGCCCGAGGACGTCACGACGTCGGCCGAGCGGCCCTCGAACCTGTCGACCAGCCGGGCCAGCTCGGTCGCCGTGATCTGCCGGCTGAGCCGGGTGAAGGCCACCAGGTCGGCGAACCCCACCGCCATGCGCACGGCGCTCATGTCCTGGTCGGCCAGCCGGCCGGCGGCGGCGGCGAGCTGCCGCTGCCAGGCGTAGACCAGCAGCCGCGCCAGGTCGGGCACCACCCGCTCGGCCCGCCGCCGCCAGGCCCGCGGCCGTTCGGCCAGCGGCACGCCCGCCTGGTCGAGCGCCTCGGCGCCCAGCTCGGCCTGCGACTCGGCGAGCCGGGCCGTCGCCCGCCCGATCGAGCGGGCCATCAGCAGCATGTGCTCCTCGTCGTAGGCGCCGGAGCTGACCATCGCGAGCATGGTGCGCAGCGCCTCGACGTCGGAGTCGGTGAACTCGACGGCGTCGTCGGCCACGTTGGCGAACCCCAGCGCCCGCCACAGCCGGCGCGCGCGGTAGACCGGGACCCCGGCCATATGGGCCACCTGGTGGCTGGTGTAGCGGCGCGGCGCGCGCAGGAACGCCTCCGCCACCCCGTCCCCGTCCTCGCGTGACACGCGTGCAACATAACACCCTGTGGCGGGCGTCACTCCAGGAGGGCGCGCAGGGCGGGCCGCTCGGCGTCGGGCAGGTGGACGGCGTAGTAGTCGTACATGGACCGGCGCAGCAGGCGGGCGGCCGAGGCCCCGTCGCCGGCGCGCACGGCGGCCAGCACCTCCTCGTGGTGCCGGATGCTGCGCCGCATCAGCGACTCGCGGTCGGGCGCGTCGGCGATCTTCCCGGCGATCAGGCCCAGCACGACCGAGCGCACCACGTCGGTGCAGACCTGGATCAGCGTGTTGCCGCTGGCCGCCACGATGACGTCGTGGAAGGCCACGTCGGCGGCGCTGAAGGCGTCGTGGCCGGAGGGCGTGGCGGCGCGCATGGCGGCGCGCATGCCGGCGATGGCCGCCTCCATCTCGGCGAGCTGCTCCTCGGTGCGCAGCCGCGCGGCCAGCAGCGCGGCCGAGGAGTCGAGCACCATCCTGAACTGCACCAGCTCGGCCAGCGACAGCTCGGCCACCCGCGCCAGCGTGGTCATCGACTTGTGTAAGGCGGCGGGGGAGAACGGCAGCACCTCCGCGCCGTTGGGATCGCCCGGCCGGGAGCGCACCAGGCCGCGCGCCTGGAGCACGCGCAGCGCCTCCCGCACCGTGGAGCGCCCGACCGAGAACTGCACCATCAGCTCGCGCTCGCTCGGCAGCCGCGCCCCCGGGCCGAGGGCCCCGCTCTCGATGGCCTCCTCGACCTGTTCCACGACCCGCTCGTAAGCGCGTACGGCCCGCACCGGCTCGAACCGTGCACCCATCGGAAGCCCCCTTGACCCGAGCCGTCACGGACTGGCAATGTGCGTAGCCTACTGGTCAGACCAGTGCACTAGCCAGGAGGCTGTAAGACATGAGGCGAATCGGAATCTGGATCGCCGTGGGCGGTCTCCTGCTGGTCGCAGCCGCCTGTGGCGGCGGTTCCGGCTCCGGCGGCTCCGGCACCGCAGGCGCCCCGAAGGCCCAGTCCCTGTCCGTCGGGTTCGTCGCCGAGCCGGCCAACCTCGACTTCACCGCCACCGAGGGCGCGGCCATCCCGCAGGCGTTGCTGGTCAACGTCTACGAGGGCCTGGTCAAGCTCGACCAGGACGGCGCGATCAAGCCGCTGCTGGCCGAGAAGTGGTCGGTCTCCGACGACCGGAAGACCTACACCTTCACCCTGCGCAAGGGCGTCACGTTCAGCAGCGGGGCGCCGTTCACGGCCGACGACGTGGTGTTCTCCCTCGACCGGGTCAGGAGCGACTGGAAGCTCAAGATCAAGGCCCAGCTCGACGTCATCGACAAGGTGGCCAAGACCGACGACGCCACCGCCGTCGTCACCCTCAAGCGGCCGAGCAACGGCTTCCTCTACGCCCTGGCCACCCGGCTCGGCGCCATGTTCAGCCGCACCGGCGTGGCCGACCTGGCCAACAAGCCCGTCGGCACCGGGCCGTACACGCTGGGGGCGTGGAAGCGCGGCGAGTCGATCCAGCTCGCCGCCAACCCCGCCTACTGGGGCGCCAAGCCGGCGCTGTCGGCGATCACGCTGAAGTACTTCAAGGACGCCACGGCGATGAACAACGCGCTGCTGACCGGCGGCATCGACGTCATCTCCGCCGTCCAGGCCCCCGAGTCGCTGCAGCAGTTCGCCGACCCGAACCGGTTCCAGACGGTCGAGGGCACCACCAACGGCGAGGTCGTGCTGTCGATGAACAACGGCCGGCCGCCGTTCGACGACGTTAAGGCCCGCCAGGCCGTCCGGTACGCCATCGACCACAAGGCGCTGCTGGACACCGCGTGGGCCGGGCGCGGCCAGCTCATCGGCTCGATGGTGCCGCCCACCGACCCCTGGTACGAGGACCGCACCGGCGACTACCCCTACGACCCGGCCAAGGCCAAGGAGCTGCTGGGCGGCAAGGCGCTGACGGTCAAGATGCGCATCCCCAACCTGCCGTACGCGGTGGCCAGCGCGCAGGTCGTGAAGTCGCAGCTGGCCCAGGTGGGCATCACGGCCGACATCGAGCCGCTGGAGTTCCCGGCCCGCTGGCTGGACGTGGTGTTCAAGCAGGGCGACTACGACCTTTCCATCATTAACCACGTCGAGCCCCGCGACATGGGGATTTTTGCCGATAAATCGTATTACTTCCACTATGACAATCCCGAGTTCGGCAAACTCCTCGCCTCCGCCGACGCCGGCACCGAGCAGCAGCAGACCGACGACCTGAAGAAGGCCGCCAAGCTGCTCTCCGATGACGCCGCCGCCGACTGGCTGTTCCTGTTCCCCAACCTGATCGTGGCGAAGAAGGGCGTCACCGGGCTGCCGAAGAACGCCATCGCGGAGTCCTTCGACTTCACCGGTCTCGCCAAGCAGTGACGCTCTACCTGCTCAAACGGCTGGCGGTGCTGATCGTGAGCGCCGCCGTCGCCGCCGTCGCGGTGTTCGCGTTCATGGCGCTGCTGCCCGGCGACCCGGCCGAGATCGCGCTCGGCGTCAACGCCACCCCCGACGCGGTCGCCGCGCTGCGCCGGCAGTTCGGCACCGACCGCCCGCCGGCCGTGCAGTTCCTCGACTGGGCCGGCGGGCTGGCCCACGGCGACTTCGGCGTCTCCTACGTCACCAGCTCGCCCATCGGCCCGCAGATCGGCGAGCGGCTCGGCGTGACGGCCGTGCTGGTGCTCGGCGGCATGCTGCTGGCGCTGGCCGTCGCGGTGCCGCTCGGCACGTTCGCCGCCGTCCACCACCGCAACCCGCTCGGTGCGGCGATCAGCGCGGCCAGCCAGCTCGGCATCGCCGTCCCCGCCTTCCTCGCGGGCATCCTGCTGGTGTTCGTGTTCGCGGTGAAGGCACAGGCGCTGCCCTCCGGCGGGTACGTCCCCTTCGCCGACAGCCCGCAGGAGTGGCTGCGCTCGCTGCTGCTGCCATGGTTGTCGCTCGGGCTCGTCCAGGGCGCCGTGCTCACCCGTTACGTGCGCAGCGCCGTCCTCGACGTCATGCGCGAGGACTACCTGCGCACCGCCCGCGCCAAGGGCCGCGGCAGCACCGGCGCCCTGTGGCGGCACGGCCTGCGCAACGCCTCCATCCCCGTGGTCACCGTGCTCGGCCTGCAACTGGCCACCCTGCTGGTCGGGGCGGTCGTGGTCGAGCGCGTGTTCGTCCTGCCCGGGCTCGGCGACCTGCTGCTCAACGGCGTCGCCGGGCGCGACCTGCTGCTCGTCCAGGGTGTGGTGATGGTGCTGGTGGCCGCCGTCCTGCTGATCAACTTCGTGGTGGACGTCGCCTACCGCCTGCTCGACCCGAGGCTGCGATGAGGGGCCGGGCGAACGCCGCGCTGCTGACCGGCGGCGCGCTGGTCGGGCTGGTGACGCTGGCCGCGCTGGTCTCGTTCGTCTGGACGCCGCACGACCCGACCCTCGTCGACGCCGCCCGCAAGCTGCGCGACCCCGGCGGCGGCTACCTGCTGGGCGCCGACAAGTTCGGCCGCGACACCCTCAGCCAGCTCATGATCGGCGCGCGCACCACCCTCTACGTCGGCGTGGTGGCCGTCGGGATCGCCGCCGTCCTCGGCGTGCCGCTCGGCGTGGCCGCCGGGATGACGCCGCGCGGCTGGCTCTCGGAGCTGATCATGCGGGTCAACGACCTGGTGTTCGCCTTCCCCGCGCTGCTGCTGGCCGTCATGCTGGGCGCGGTCTACGCAGCCGGCACGCTCACCGCGATGATCGCGATCGGGGTGGCCACCGTGCCCGCGTTCGCGCGGGTGGCCCGCGCCGCGACGCTCCAGGTCATGGTGACCGACTACGTCCTGGCCGCGCGCGCCGCGGGCCGCCGCCGGGGCGCGATCGCCGTGCGGCACGTGCTGCCGAACATCGGGTCGGTGCTGATCGTGCAGGCGTCGGTGTCGTTCGCGATCGCGATCCTGGCCGAGGCGGCGCTGTCGTTCCTCGGGTTCGGCACCCGGCCGCCGACCCCGTCCTGGGGGCGGATGTTGCAGGAGTCGCAGGAGCTGCTGTTCTCCACCCCGCGCCTCGCGCTGTGGCCGGGCCTGGCGATCGCGCTCGCCGTCCTCGGGTTCAACCTGCTCGGCGACGGGCTGCGCGACCACCTCGATCCGAAGCTCAGGAGGGTCCGTGCTGACGGTTGAGGGGCTTTCCGTACGGGCCGGCGCGGTGGGGCTCGTGCACGACGTGTCGTTCGCGATCGGGCCCGGCGAGCGGGTCGGGCTGATCGGCGAGTCCGGGTCCGGCAAGTCGCTGACCGCGCTGTCGCTCATGGGCCTGCTGCCCGAGGGCGTCACCGCGTCCGGCACGGCCAGGCTGGGGGAGCGCGACCTGGTCGGCGTGCCCGAGAAGCGGCTGAAGGACCTGCGCGGGCGCGAGTTGTCGATGGTCTTCCAGGAGCCGATGACCGCGCTCAACCCGCTCATGCGCGTCGGCGCGCAGGTGGCCGAGGCCATGACCCTGCACGGCGTCCCCCGGGCCGAGGCCGGGCGGCGCGCGCTCGCCCTGCTGGACCGCGTCCGGCTCCCTGAACCGGGGCAGATCGCCCGCGCCTACCCCCACCAGCTCTCCGGCGGCCAGCGGCAGCGCGTCATGCTCGCCATCGCTCTGGCCAACGAGCCGGGGCTGCTCGTCTGCGACGAGCCGACCACCGCGCTCGACGTCACCGTGCAGAAGCAGATGCTGGAGCTGATCGCCGAGGTCGCCCCCGCGCTGCTGTTCATCACCCACGACTTGGCGGTGGTGGCCTCCGTCTGCGAACGGGTGATCGTCATGTACGGCGGCCGCGTCGTCGAGACCGGGACCGTTCGCGAGGTCTTCACCCGCCCCCGCCACCGCTACACCGAGGGCCTGCTGGCCGCCTCCCGGCTCACGCCGCGCGGCACCAGGCTCCCGACCATCAAGGGCAGCGTGCCGCCCGCGGGCGCCTTCCCCGAGGGCTGCGTGTTCCGCAACCGCTGCCCGCACGCCACCCCGCGGTGCGAGACCCCGCCGGCGCTGACAGGAGACGGCCATGCCCACGCATGCTGGCACCCCGCAGAATGAGCCGCAGAACGAGCCCATGGGCGACGTGCTGATCGAGGCCCGCCGGCTCAGCCGGGTCTACCGCCGCCCGCGCACCTCGCTCACCAGGCCGGGCGCGCCCGTCCACGCCCTGCGGGAGGTGTCGCTGACCGTCCGCCGCGGCGAGCGGTTCGGCATCGTCGGCGAGTCCGGCTCCGGCAAGTCCACGCTGCTGCGCCTGCTGTGCGGCCTCGACCGGCCCACCGGCGGGTCCGTCGTCTTCGACGGGCGGGAGATCACCGGCCTGCCGGAGCGGCGGCTGCGCTTCCTGCGGGAGAACCTGCAGATCGTCTTCCAGGACCCGATGAGCTCGCTCGACCCGCGCATGCGCGTGCGCGACCTGGTGGCCGAGCCGCTGGTCGCGCTCGGCCTGCCGGTCGGCGGGCGGGTGGCCGAGCTGCTGGAGGCGGTCGGCCTGCCCGCCTCGGCCGCCGACCGCTACCCCCACCAGTTCTCCGGCGGGCAGCGGCAGCGCATCGCCGTCGCCCGCGCGCTCGCGCCCCGGCCGAAGGTGCTGGTCGCCGACGAGCCCGTCAGCGCCCTCGACGTGTCCGTCCGCGGCCAGATACTCAACCTGCTCGCCGACCTCGTGGACGAGCTGGGCCTCACGCTCGTGTTCGTCTCGCACGACCTGTCGGTGGTCCGGCACGTGTGCGAGACCGTGGCCGTCATGAGCGGCGGCGAGATCGTCGAGACCGGCCCGGTGGACGACGTCTGGGCCGCGCCGCGCCACCCCTACACGCGTGACCTGCTGCAGGCCGTACCGACCCTGGAGGGATTGTTGTGATCGAGGTCGACGAGCGGGGAGTCGTGGAGTTCACGCAGGCCCTGGTGCGCATCCCCAGCACCAACGACCCCGCGCGCGGCCGCACCGAGCGGCCCGCCGCCGAGCTGGTCGAGGCCAGGATGCGCGAGTGGGGCTGGGACCCGGTCGTGAGCGAGGCCGCCGCCGGGCGGCCCAACGTCGTCGCGGTGGTCGAGGGCGGCGGCGGCGACGGGCCGACGCTGATGTTCGAGGGCCACACCGACGTCGTGACCGAGGGCGACCTGTCCACCTGGACCGTCGACCCGTTCGGCGGCGAGATCCGCGACGGGCGGCTGTGGGGCCGGGGCAGCGCCGACATGAAGTCCGGCCTGGCCGCCACCCTCTACGCCACCCGCGCGCTCCAGCTCGCCGGCCCGTTCCCCGGCCGGATCAAGGTGTGCGCGCTGGCCGACGAGGAGGGCCTGATGATCGGCGCCCACCACTTCGTCGCCTCCGGGCTGGCCGACGGGGTGGACGGCGCGATCGTCGCCGAGCCCGAGGCCGGGGAGATCTGCGCGGTGGCCAAGGGCGCGCTGCGGCTGCGCGTCGACCTGACCGGCAAGATGGCCCACGGCGCGATGCCGCAGCACGGCCGCAACCCCGTCCAGGCGGTCGGCGCGCTGCTGGTCGCCCTGCGCTCCCTCCAGCGGGAGCTCCAGGAACGGCACCCGGCCCACGAGCACCTCGGCGAGGTGTACGTCACCCCGACCGTGCTCCGGGCGGGCAGCGAGGAGCAGGTCAACGTCATCCCCGCCACCGCGTCCGTCTTCGTGGACGTGCGCACGATCCCCGGGCTGGAGCACAAGGTCGTGGCCGACCGGGTGGCCGCCCTCGCCGCCGCCGAGGACGGGATCGAGGCGTCGGTGTCGGTGCTGGTGGACCGGCCGCCGGTGGACGTGCCGGTGACCGACCCGGTGGTGGCCGCGCTGGCGGCGGCCCACCGTACGGTGACGGGGGAGGAGCCGGTCTACGGCGGCGTGCCGGGCTCGACGGACGGGACCGTGCTCACCCACTGGGGCGGCGTCCCCTCGGTCGTGTACGGCCCCGGCGGCAAGTGGATCGCCCACCAGGCGGACGAGTACGTCGAGGTCGCCGAGATCGTCCGGTGCACCCGGGTGTTCGCCGAGGCGGCGCGGCGCTTCCTGCACCGGGACTTCTGATGCTCGCCGGACCCGGCCCCGGGATGCGTCCAGGGCCGACGAACTCGCTGGTGGACGTCGCCGGGCTGCGCGTCGGGCACGCGCACCGCGTGGGCGGCGGCTACCGCACGGGCACGACCGTGGTGCTGGCGCCCCCGGACGGCGTGGTGGCCGGCGTCGACGTGCGCGGCGCCGCTCCCGGCACCCGCGAGACCGAGCTGCTGGATCCGCGCAACCTTGTCGAGCGCGTGCACGCCGTCGTGCTGTCGGGCGGTAGCGCGTACGGGCTGAGCGCGGCCTGCGGGGTGATGGACGGGCTGGCCGACGCGGGCATCGGCTTCCCGGTGGCGGGCGGCGTGGTGCCCATCGTCCCGGCGGCCGTCATCTACGACCTCGGACGCGGTGGCGACTTCCGCGCCACCCCCGACGCCGCCCTCGGCGCCGCCGCCTTTGCCGCCGCCCGCGCACCGGCGCACGAACCGCCCTTCCTCGCGCCCCCTCCCCGCCGGGGAGGCGGTACGGCCGCCACCCTCGCCCCGGGGACGGCGGCCCGGCACGCCACCGCGCCTCCCACGGCCAGCGGGTCCATCGGGGCCGGCGCCGGGGCGATGGCGGGCGGCCTGGCCGGCGGCGTCGGGACGGCCAGCGCCGTCCTGCCCGGCGGCGTCACCGTGGCCGCCCTGGCCGTCGTCAACGCCGCCGGGTCCGTGCTCGACCCGGCGGGCGCCACCCTGGCCGGCGTCCGCTACGGCCTGCCCGGCGAGTTCGGCCACCTGCGCCGACCGGACCCCGCCGAGGCCGGAGCGTGGCAGCCGGACAAGGTCACCTCGTTCAACACCACCATCGGCGTGGTGGCCACCGACCTCACCCTCACCAAGGCCCAGTGCGGCAAGCTGGCCGGTGTGGCCCACGACGGCCTGGCCAGAGCCATCCGGCCGGCCCACACCATGGTCGACGGCGACACCGTCTTCGGCCTGGCCGCCTGCGCCCGCCCGGCCCCCGGCCCCGACGGGCTCCAGGACGTCCTGGCCGCCGCGGCCGACGTGTTCAGCCGGGCGGTGGCCCACGCCATGCTCGCCGCCACCGGCCGCGAGGACGCGCCCGCGTACCTCGACGTGTTCCCGAGCGTCCTAGGGAGAGACAGATGACCTGGCCGGACGGCCTGCCCATCGGAGCCGGATGGGCCGCCACCGAGGACACCACCGAGGTGATCTTCCCCTACGACGGCTCGGTGGTGGCCCGCGCCCCGCTGGGCACCCCGGCGCACGCCGCCCGCGCCCTGGAGGAGGCGCTGGCCGTCGCGCCCGCCATGGCCGCGCTGCCCTCGCACGCCCGCCGCGCCGCGCTCATGGCCGCGCACGACGCGCTCGCCGCCCGCCGCGCGGAGTTCGAGCGGCTGCTGGTCCTGGAGACCGGCAAGCCGCTGGTCGACTGCCGGGTCGAGGTGGCCAGGACGCTGCTCACCCTCGCCACGGCCGCCGAGGAGGTGGCCCGGCTGCACGGCGAGACCGTCCCGCTGGACCTGCTGCCGTCGGGGGAGGGGCTGATCGGGTTCTGGACGCGGCGGCCGATCGGCGTCGTCGTCGGGATCACCGGCTACAACTACCCGCTGCTCCTGGCCGCCCACAAGATCGCCCCGGCGGTCGCGGCCGGTTGCCCGGTGATCGTCAAGCCCGCCCCGGCGACGCCCCTGGCCACGCTCCGGCTGGTGCACCTGCTCCGCGAGGGCGGCCTGCCGCCCGCCGGCGTCCAGCTCGTCACCGGGGACGTCGAGGTGGGCCGCACGCTGGTCGAGGACCGGCGGATCGGCGCGGTCTCCTTCACCGGCTCGGCCGCCGCCGGGCACGCCATCGCCCGCGCCGCCGCCCCCACCAAGGTGCTGCTCGAACTCGGCTCCAACGCCGCCCTCGTGGTCGCCGCCGACGCCGACCTGACGGCCGCCGCCGACGCCGTCGTGCGCGGCGGCTACTACGCCTCCGGGCAGGCGTGCATCGCGGTGCAGCGGGTGCTGGTGGAGGAGCCCGTACGGGAGGAGTTCCTGGCGCTGCTGGCCGCCCGCGTCAAGGACGTCGCCGTCGGCGACCCGCGCCTGCCCGAGACCCGCGTGGCCCCGCTGATCGACGCCGCCGCCACCGACCGCGTCCTTGAGTGGATCGGTGGCTCGGGCGCCGAGGTGGTCGCCGGCGGGGTGCGCGAGGGCCGGGCCATCGTGCCGACCGTGCTGTCCGGCGTGCCCGACGGCGCCGCCGCGTGGGACGAGGAGATCTTCGGCCCGGTGGTGTGCGTGCGCGGGGTGCCGGACCTCGACGCCGCCTTCGAGGCCGTCAACCGTTCCCGGTACGGCCTGCACGCCTCCGTCTTCACCCGCTCGCTGGCCACCGCCTTCACCGCGATCGAAAGCATCCACACCGGCGGCGTGGTGGTGAACGAGGTGCCCGGCTTCCGCGCCGACAACATGCCGTACGGCGGCGTCAAGGACTCGGGCAGCGGCCGCGAGGGCCCGAGGTTCGCCATGGAGGAAATGACGGTGACCAGAATGGCGATCATCCGCCCCTGACGGCCGCTGTAGGGTGGCGCCGGACGGCGAGGAGGCGCGTGCCTTGGCCACACGAACGCAAGAGCCGGCGGTTGTCCCGCGAGCGCGCGGCAGCAGGGCCCTGCCGGTGCTCGCCGCCCTCCTGGCCGTCGCCCTGGCGGCCTCGGGCACGGCCTGGTGGCGGGAGCACGGGCGGGCTGGTGGCGGGAGCACGGGCGGCCGCTCGACCAGGAGCGTGTCGCGCTGGCCCACCGGCTCGCGCTGCACGCCGCCGATCTGCGCGGGGACGATCCGGTCAAGGCTCGCGACCTCGGCCTGGCCGCTCTGGGCGTGCACGCCGA
Organism: Nonomuraea sp. NPDC049684; assembly: GCF_044465345.1. Lineage (NCBI taxonomy): Bacteria > Bacillati > Actinomycetota > Actinomycetes > Streptosporangiales > Streptosporangiaceae > Nonomuraea > Nonomuraea sp. NPDC049684. The sequence continues at coordinate 112,826 of NZ_JBITLO010000006.1, forward strand.
CGACCGGCTGCGCGGGTACCCGTCGGAGGTGAGGGGGGCGGCGTTGAGCGACGGCGCCCGCGGCGCCCTGCCGGCCGCCCCCGACAGCGCCACCTTCTCCCTCTGGGACCTCCACGACCTGCGGCAGGTGGTCGCCGGCCCCGAGCAGATCCTCTGCGACAACGGCCCCCGGACCTTGAGCAGGACGGACTGGGACCGCTACACCGGCGGCGCGGACCCTTCGGACCACGGCGGCGGCGACCAGGACGTGAACCTCTGCTCCCTCCGCTGAGGGTAACGGTTTGACCAGATGTCTTTACCTTGCCGCAACGGTCGCGTTGGATGGCGCCCATGGTGGAGATCACGCGCAGAACGGTGTTCAAGGCAGGTGCGGCAAGCGCTTTCCTCGCGGGTGGCGGCCCGGGGACGGCGGCACTGGCGGAAGCGGGACCGGCCGCGGAGGGGCTGGAGCAGCGGGCCATGGCGATGGACCCGCCGGTGTTCCTGCTGGAGAGCGCGGTCCCGCCGCACTTCGCCGCCGGCCCCGGCTCCACGTTGTCGATCAGCGACCGGGTCGCCGTGTGCGGGACGAGGTCGCTGCGCTGGGAGCACGCGAGCCGCGGCATGATCACCGTCCGCGCGCCGCTGCGGTGGGCGCCCGACCCCTACCGGCTCGGCGACGACCAGGCGTGGCAGGGGCTGGTGGACGCGTTCTGCGTGTGGGTGCACAACGCCGAGCCGGTGGACGACGTGCTGCGGTTCGAGTTCGGGCGCGGTGAGCGCACCGACCTGTGGTTCGAGTTCCGGCTCGGGTTCAGCGGGTGGCGTACGGCGTGGGTGCGGTACGCCTACGACATGCACGGCAGGCCCCACCCCGACATGGACACCCTGCGGATCGTCGCCCCGCGCCGGGCCGGGACCCTGCACCTGGACCAGCTCATGCTCAACGTGCCGCTGCGTCCCGACGCCCCCTGCCGCGACCACCAGCTTCCCGACATCGCCCCCGAGGGCGACGAGTACGACAACCAGCACTGGCAGGCCCTCCACCGCTTCGACCGGCTGCTGGCCACCGTCGAGCCCGACCTGTCGCCGCCGTCCGCCGCCGAGCTGGCCTCGCTGCGCGCCCTGCACGCCCGCTACCACGAGGAGTACCTGACCGCCCCGGTCAAGCCGGACGTGCCGGCGCTGACGGCCCAGGTCGCCGCCCTGGAGGGCCGCCCGACGCACGCCTACCAGTCGCAGATCTACCCGGCCGGGATCGCCGCCGAGCTCAAGGCGTTCGTGAACCCGGTCACGCTGCGCGCCTGCACCGACCTGATGAAGACGATCGCCCAGGCCCACCAGGCCGCCCCCGCCGAACGTCCGGCGCTGGCCGCCCTCTACCTGCGCATGGTCGCCCACCTGCGGGAACAGGGCTGGACGAAGGGCAGCTGCCAGGGCACCATCCACCACCTCGGCTACGACGTCCGCGGCCTGTACGACTCCGTTTACCTCATGCGGGACGCCCTGCGCGAGGCGGGGGAGTTGCAGCGGGTACGAGCGGACCTGGAATGGCTGAGCGGACTCGGCCGGATCTTCCGCGGTTTCGGCTTCCGGATGGCCCGGGGCAGCATGATGGACCTGTACAACACCACGGTCCGCGGCATGCTGGCGGCCGTGCTGCTGCGCGACGGCGAGGCGCAGCAGGTGGCGTACCTGCGGGCGCTGCGCGACTGGCTGAACGCCACCCTGCTGCCCACCGACGGCATCCAGGACGGCATCAAGGTGGACGGCACCGCCTTCCACCACGTCGGCTTCTTCCCCGACTACGTCCGCGACGGCTTCGCCGGGCTCGCGCCGCTGGTCTACGTCCTGCACGGCGGCTCGTTCGCGATCTCGCCCGAGGCGTTCGGCTGGCTGCGCAAGGCGCTGCTCATGCAGCGGGTCTACGCCAACAAGAACCACTGGCCGATCTCGATCAGCGGCCGCAACCCCAGCGGCGCCACGGCGCTGTCGATCGTCCCGTTCGAGTGGCTGGCCCCGATCGACGACGAGATCGCCGCCGCCTTCCTGCGCCTGCTGCCCGGCAACCCGACGCCGCGGCAGAAGGAGCTCGCGGCCCGGCTCGCCGCACGCGGCATCGCCCCGGAACCGGCTCCGACCGGCGCCTGGGCGCTCAACTACGCGGCGCTGGCCGTGCACCGCCGCGACGAATGGCAGATCACCGTACGCGGGCACAACCGCTACCTGTGGAGCACCGAGATCTACGTCGGCGCCAACTGGTACGGCCGCTACAACACCTACGGCCAGATCCAGGTCCTGCACCGCGGCGACCCCGTCACCAACCAGGACAGCGGCTACGCCCAGCCCGGCTGGGACTGGAACCGCCGCCCCGGCACCACGGTCATCCACAAACCGCTCGACCAGCTCAAGGGCGACCTGACCGGGGCCATCGAGGAGATGCTCCTCACCGACTCCCGTTTCGCCGGAGCCTGCACCATCGACGGACGCAACGCCCTGTTCGCCATGGACCTGCACGGACACCCCAAGTACGACGGCACGCACCGGGCCCGCAAGTCGGTGTTCCTGTTCGACGACCGCGTCGTGGCCCTGGGCACCGGCATCACCAACGACGACACCGCGGACGAGACGGAGACCACCCTCTTCCAGACCCGGCTGCCGGCCAGGAACGCGCCCACCGTGGTGGACGGCGCCACGATCACGGCCTTCCCCCACCAGGCGCTCGACGGCGGCCCGCGCTGGCTGCTCGACGACAAGGGCATCGGCTACTACCTGGCGCCCGGGCAGAAGGTGGCCCTGACCCGCTCGGCCCAGACCTCCCGCAACAACGCCACGGAAGAGCCCACCAGCGGAGACTTCGCCACAGCCTGGATCAGGCACGGCACCGCCCCTCGGAACGGGACGTACGAGTACGCGATGGTGGTGAACGCCACGGCCGAGCGCATGGCCGGCTTCGCCGCCGCGATGGGGGACGCGGCCAGGGCCCCGTACCGGGTGCTGCGCGCCGACACGGCGGCCCACGTCGTACGGGATCGCGACACCGGCATCACCGGGTACGCGGTGTTCGAGCGCACCCGTCTGGAAGGTCTGGTGCGCGAGGTCGACACGCCTTCGATGCTGCTCGTCCGTACGGAGGGGGAGATGCTGGTGATCGCGGTGTGCGATCCGGACCTGCGCCTCTACGGCGGGATCGACCACGACCAGTACGAGAAGGGCCGCTACGTCGGGCACTACAGCCCGTGGTCACGACCCTGGCTGGCCAGCCCCAGCCACCCGCACCGCATGAGGGTGACCCTGGACGGGCGGTGGCGGGCGGACGCCGGGCAGCCGTGCCGGGCCAGGATCACCGGGCCGCGCACGGTCCTGGAGTTCGAGACCGTGCACGGACAGCCGGTGCAGGTGCGGCTGAGCCCTGCGGCCTGACCCGGGCGGGGGCGGGGGCGCCCCCGCCCGGGAACCACACCCGCGACCGCGACGTCGGCCATCCGACCAGCCGGTTCGTTTCTCCGGCCGGACGGTTCGCGTCCCGGTCAGATGGACGGTTCGCGTCACGGTCGCGGGGCAGGATGGCGCACGCCCGTCAGTGGGTGTGCCGGTCGAGCTCCGCGCGGATCTCGCGCAGATGGTGCCGGACCGCGGGGGCGCCGTCGCGCGCCAGATCCCGCACCCAGCCGGAGTGACCGTCCCGCAGCTCGCGCCTGATCAGCCTGAGCGTCTGCTCGTGCGCCCCGGCCTCCAGGCGCAGCCACGCCCGGTCGAACCGGTGACCGGAACGGCGGGCGAGCACCGCGTCCAGGTCGTCGCGCTGGGCGGCGCTCGGCGCGTCAGGAAGTGCGACGCGCAGCCGGTGCGCGACCTCGCGCAGCCGGGCGTCGAGCTTGCGGTGGTCACGGATCAGCCGCCAGGCGATCTCGCGCACGTCCTTGTCGTGCGACCTGCGGAGCGCGGCCTTCCCGGCCGCGATCTCGGCGAGATTGCCGCGGTGCGCCTGCCGCAGGTACGCCCGGTCCTGGGCCGAGGCGTGCAACGCCTGGACGGACTGGATCGACTGGGCGGCTGCGGCGCCGGGCGCGGCCACCGGCCGGACGGCGGTGTCGGCCTGGGCCGCGGCGGGTGCCGTGGCGGACACGGTCAACGCCAGCACGGCCGCGATTCCCGCGGGTGCTAAGTGGCTCCGTGCTGTTCTCATGAGTCCCTCCCTTCAATGGGACCCGTGCCTGCTGCCCCATCCGGTCAATGGGACCCGTGCCTGCTGCCCCATCCGGTCGGGAGTATTCGAGTTAATTGGGCGGATCGAAACGGCCGTCCACGGCGGTCCAGCCGCCGTCCACGTACAACACCGAGCCCGTCACGAAGCTCGCCGCGTCGCCGGCCAGGTAGACCACCGCGCCGGCCATCTCGGGCGCGGTGGCCCACCGGCCGAGGGCGCTCTTGGCGGCGTACGCGGCGTACCAGTCGGGGTTGTCCTTGATCTGCCGGGTCAGCGGGGTCTCCACGACGCCGGGCGCGATCGCGTTGACGCGCACGCCGTGCGGGCCGAACTCGGCCGCCGCCGTCCGCAGCAACTGCACCAGCCCCGCCTTCGTGGCCGAGTAGACGCCCTGCCCCGGCTCGGTCACCGACGCCCGGATCGACGCGAACCCGATGATCGACCCGCGCCCCCGCTGCACCATCCCGGCGCCGAACGCCCGCACCACGTCGAACGAGGCCCGCAGGTTCAGCCCCACCACCCGGTCGAACTCCTCGCCGGAGTAGTCGAGCAGCCGCTTGCGCACGTTCGTCGCCGCCGTGAACACCAGCACGTCGGCCGGCTCCTCCGCGGCGGACGCCCGGACGGCGTCGGCGTCCAGCACGTCGAGCAGCCGGGCCGTGCCCCCGCACCCGGCGGCGGTCTCCTGCGCGGCGTCCAGGTCCCGGTCCGCGCACACCACGGACGCCCCATGCGCGGCCAGGGCGAACGCCGACTCCCTGCCGATCCCGCTGCCGGCCCCGATCACCACGGCCCGCCGCCCGTCGAGGCGGAACAGCGCGTCATATCCCGTCATGCTGAGAAACACTAGCGACTGGTCAGACCAGTACACCAGGTTCCCCCGATCACCACCACCCACCTCGCGCCGACCGCCCCGGGAATCCCCGCATGGGAACACGGAAGGGGCCGGTCTTCGAGGACCGCGCCAGGCCGCGGGGCTCAGCGTGTTGTGGCGTACGGAACGGCCGGTGGGCACGGGTAGGCGCCAGGTTGGGGTCCCGGGGTGTGGAGGCGGTCAGGGGGTAGCGGTGGGTCGGGGGTCCGGCGTGTGGCATAGGGCCGCGGGGGCGAAACTGTCGGTGGTGCTTGCCAGGATGCGACTCATGACGACCATCGCAGGCTTCTGGGACGCCGCCGCCGACTCCTTCGACGACGAAGCCGACCACGGGCTCCGCGACCCCGAGGTCAGGGCCGCCTGGGCGGCACGGCTGGCCGAGTGGGTGCCCGCCGGGCCGCTCGACGTGCTCGACCTGGGCTGCGGCACGGGCTCGTTGTCTTTGCTGCTGGCCGTCCAGGGCCATCGCCTGACCGCCGTCGACCTGGCCCCGCGCATGGTCGAACGGGCCCGGGCCAAGCTGGCCGCCACCGGCGCCACGGTGCTGACGGGAGACGCGGCCGACCCGCCCGTAGGCGACTGCCGCTTCGATGTCGTGCTGGCCCGCCACCTGCTGTGGACCATCCCCGATCCGGAGGCGGCGCTGGCCCGCTGGGTGTCGCTGCTGCGCCCCGGCGGCCGGCTGGTGCTGGTCGAGGGCCGCTGGCAGAGCTCAGGCGGCCAGTCCGACTACGTGCCGGGCGAGCACTTCCCATGGATGGGCGGCGTCACCGCCGACAACCTGGCCACGGCCCTCCGTCCCCTGGTCGGCGACCTCCGGGTGCACGCCCTGCCCGACCCGGCTCTGTGGGGCAAGGAGATCACCGACGAGCGCTACGCGGTGGTGGCCACGCTCTAAGAACGGGCCCGCAAGCGCCTGGGAGTGCCGGACGCCTGGCCCCGGCTCCCGGGCTCCCGGCTCCCGGTTTCAGGTAGCTGGGGGTGGCGGATGCCTGGCCCCGGCTCTCGGCTCTAGGTGGTTGGGTGGCGCGGATGCCTGGCTCCGACTTCCGGCATCAGGCAGCTGGGAAGGCTGGATGCCTGGCTCCCGGCAGTTGGGGGCCGGTTGTCCGGTTCCGGCGCCCGGCTGGGGCCTGACCCGTCGGCACCGCTGGACGGGCAGCGCCGCACCACCGTGCGGCGGTCGTACGATGGGCCCTTTCATCGGGGGAAAGGGCGGGCGCGGTGGTGGGCAGGACGTTCGAGATCGCCGGTGAGCTGCGGGTACGACGCCTCGGCTACGGCACCGCCCAGCTCACGGGCCCCGGCTACTGGGGCCCGCGCCTGACGTCCGGCGAGGCGGTCGCGCTCCTGCGCCTGGCCGTCGACCGCGGCGTCACGCTCATCGACACCGCCGACAACTACGGCCCGGACATCGCCGAGGAACTGATCGCCCAGGCCCTCCATCCGTACCCCGGCGACCTGGTGGTGGCGACCAAGGGCGGCGTGATCCGTACCGGCCCGGACGAGTGGCACCCCGCCGGACGCCCCGAGGACCTGCGGGCCATGTGCGAGGCGAGCCTGCGCCGCCTGCGCACCGATGCCATCGACCTGTACCAGCTCCACCGCATCGACCCCGCGGTGCCGCTCGCCGACCAGCTCGGCACGCTGGCCGAACTGCGCGAAGAGGGCAAGATCCGGCACATCGGGCTCGACACCGTCACCCTGGATCAGCTCGACGAGGCGCTGACCGTCCTGCGGCCGGCGTCGGTGCAGAACCGGTTCAACGTGCTGGACCGGGAGTCGGAGCCGGTGCTGGGGCGGTGCGAGGAACTGGGCATCGCGTTCCTGCCGTGGTTCCCGCTCGGGAACGGCTCCCTCGCCGCGAGTGCGAGTGCGAGTGCGAGGGCGAGGGCGGGGGCCGGGTCCGGGTCCGAGGCCGGGGCGGGGGCGGCGATCGAGCGGGTGGCCGCCCGGCACGGCGCGACGTCCGGGCAGGTGGCGCTGGCGTGGCTGCTGCACCGCTCCCCGGTCGTCCTGCCCACGCCCGGCACCGGCTCGGCCGTCCATCTGGAGGAGAACCTGGCCGCCGCTGACCTCGTCCTGACCGACGAGGACACGCGCACGCTGGACGCCCTCACGTCCTGACCGGCCGCGACGACGAACGCCCGCCCGGCGCGTCCCGCCGCCACGAGCGCACGATCCGGCGGCGCTCGGCCCCGCCCTGAACGCGTTCAAAGGACGGGAGTAGGGTCGGCAGGGTGAAGACGGTGATTTCAGGAGGCACCGGACAGGTCGGCGAGATCCTCCGCCGGGCGTTGACCTCCGCCGGCCACGAGGTCGTGGTGCTGACCCGCAGGCCGTCCCGGCAAGGCGAGGTCGCCTGGGACGGCGAGACCCTGGGCGCGTGGGCGCGCGAGATCGACGGCAGCGACCTCGTGATCAACCTGGCCGGGCGGAGCGTGAACTGCCGTTACACCCCCGCCAACCTGCGGGCCATGATGGACTCGCGGGTGCGTTCCACCCGGGTCGTCGGCCGGGCGATCGCCGCCGCCGCGCGTCCGCCCCGGGCCTGGTTGCAGATGAGCACCGCCACCGTCTACGCCCACCGCTTCGACGCGCCCAACGACGAGGCGACCGGTCTGATCGGCGGCGACGAGCCCGGCGTCCCGGGCTACTGGCGCTACAGCGTCGAGATCGCCAAGGCCTGGGAGCGTGAGCAGGAGCGGGCCGAGACCCCGCACACGCGCAAGGTCGCCCTGCGCACCGCCATGGTGATGAGTCCCGACCGCGGCGGCGTCTTCGACGTGCTGCTGCGCATGACCCGGCTCGGCCTCGGCGGGCCGCTGGCGGGCGGCGCCCAGTACGTGTCCTGGATCCATGAGCGCGACCTCGTCCGCGCGGTCGAGTTCCTGGCCGGGCGGGACGATCTGAGCGGACCGGTCAACCTGGCCGCCCCCGGGCCGCTGCCGCAGGCCGCGTTCATGCGCGCGCTGCGGTCCGCCTGGGGCGTGCCGGTGGGCCTGCCCGCGACGCGGTGGATGGCCGAGCTCGGCGCGTACGCGCTGCGGTCCGACACCGAGCTGCTGCTCAAGAGCCGCCGGGTCGTCCCGGGGCGGCTGCTGGAGGCGGGTTTCGCCTTCAAGTACCCGCAGTGGCGGCAGGCCGCAGACGACCTCGTCCGGAGGGTGCGTCGCGGGAGGTGAGCGCGCCGGACGCCGTGTGGCGGCGGGCGATGATCCTTGCGCGAAATCGTAAGGTGCCTTACGGTTTTCCTCATGATCAATTACAGCGAGATGGAGGACAGGCTGGGCGTGCCCATCGGGGTCGAGGAGGCACGGTCCCGCTGGGGGGCGCTGGTTGGCGCGGCGGGTGAGGGGCAGATCACGCTGATCACGCGGGAGCGCTGGGAGTGGGCCGCGCTGGTGCCGCTGTCCAAGGTTCCCGGGATGCTGACCGGATTGCCCGTTGTGTCGCTGTCCACGGCCAAGGCGAAGCTGGGGGAGCTCGTCCGGCAGGTCTCGGAGCCGTACGACGACAGCCCTGTGCTGCTGGCCCGGCACCGGACGCCAGTTGCCGCGCTGATCGCGGCCACCCGCCTGCTCGGGCCGGGAACCGGCGAGTGGGCCGCGCCGCGGAGGGCGGCCGACGTGGAGGCGCTGCTGCGCGACGGCTGCACGGTCACCTTGAGCCGCCATCCGACCGGGGCCGGTGTGATCGCCGTCGCGCGGGACGGCGACGGCGGCGAGGTGGCCGTCGGCACCGGCGACACCGCGGAGCAGGCCCTCCGCACACTGGGCTGAACCCTCCCCGCGAGGGTCGCCGACTCCCGCTGAATCCCCTGCGCCCGCCCCTTGCGCCTGACCCCCGTGCCCGACCCCCGTGCCCGCCTTCCGCGCCCGCCCTTATGTCTGCCCCCGCCCCCTGCCCGTCCTCTGTGTCCAGTTGCTGGGCTGGCGCCTGCACATATCCCCTGGATCTTGACAATCGGTGGGGTGCACTCTTTTCTAGAGGAGGATTCTAGAAAAGAGTGGCGCATGAACGTTCAGGTGGTCCGGTGTGGCTGAGTCCGAGGCCGTCGTGGCGGTGCCGGCGGCAGGGGCGGCAGCGGAGGATGGGGACGCGCAGCTCCGGTACGCCTGGCGGGCCGTCTCGGTCACCAGCCTCGGCATGTTCCTGACCGGGCTCACCTCCAGCTCGCTCAACGTCGCCCTGCCCGCCGTCGTCGCGCACTTCCACGTCGGCGCCTTCCTGGCGAGCTGGGTGCTGCTCGCCTACATGCTGGTCAGCTCGGTCGGGCTGGTGGTGTTCGGGCGGGTGGCCGACCTGTTCGGCAGGCGCGGGACGTACTTGCTGGGGTTCGTGGTGTTCACGGTCGCGAGCCTGGCGGCCGGGTTCGCGCCCTCGATCGAGGTGCTGCTCGCGGCCCGGGTCGCCCAGGCGTGCGGCTCGGCCATGATCCTGGCCAACAGCTCGGCCATCCTGGCCGGCGCCTTCCCGCCGGCCCGGCTGGGCCGTGGCATGGCCGTCTACATGGCGATCATCTCCGTGGCGGGGCTCGTGGGGCCGTCGTTCGGCGGGTTCCTGGCCGGCGCGGCGGGCTGGCGGTGGATCTTCTGGTTCAACGTGCCCGTCGGGGTCGCGGCCGTCGTCTGGGGCGCGGTGACTCTCCGCCCGGTGCCGAGGGGCCCGCGCGAGCGGCTGGACGTGCCGGGGATCGTCCTGCTGTTCACCTGGCTGAGCGGGCTGCTGCTGGCCCTGTCGCAGGGCAGCACGCTGGGCTGGCTGAGCCCGTGGGTGGTGGCGGGCGGGGTGGCGTTCGCGGCGGCGGCCCCGGTGTTCGCGCTGGTCGAGTGGCGCAGCCGGACGCCGCTGCTCGACCTGCGGCTGTTCGGCGACCGCGGTTTCGCGCTGGCGAACCTGGCCGCCGTGCTCAACTCGCTCGGGCAGTTCTCGATCGTGCTGGTGATCTCGTTGTTCCTGCAGTCCGCCCGGCAGTTCGAGCCCGCCCAGGCCGGGCTCGCCGTGCTGCCCGTCTCGGCCGCCTCGGCCCTGACCTCGCTGGTCGCCGGGGCGCTGACCGGACGGTTCCACCCGCGCACGGTGGCGGTGGCCGGCTCGGCGGTGAGCGCGGCGGGCATGGCGGTCATGCTTGCCGCGCTGGACCCGTCCGTGCCCTACGCCTGGCTCGGGACGGCGCTCGCGCTCGTGGGCGCCGGCAGCGGGCTGTTCATCACCGCCAACACCACCGCGATCATGATGGACGCGCCGCAGGACCGGCTCGGCGTGGTCAACGGTGTACGGCTCATGCTGGTCAACGTCTCGACCGTGATCAGCACCGCCATGTCGCTGGCCATCGTCGCCGCGTCCGTGCCGGCCGCCGAGCGGCACCTGGTGTACGCCGCCGACCCGGCCCGGCTGTCCGGCGTGACCGGCGTGCTGCAGGACGGTTACCGGCTGGCGGTGGGCGTCCTGCTGGTGCTCGCCGTGGCGGCCACCGTGGTCACGGCGGTGAGCCGGACGGGGGCGCGCCGGGCGGCATAGCGGCTCACCCGGGGCCGAGCGAAGCAGGGTCGAGCGAAGCGGGGGCGATCGGAGCGGGCCGAGCGAAGCGGGGGCGGGGTGGCGGGGGCGGAAACTGGAGTTCCATGTTGCGCCGCGTTTGACGATTAGTGAGGAAATATGGTCATCTCGTGACCATTGTTTCTGATGGGATGAGTTAGACGGGTTCGGGGGAACGCTTCATGCCGCACGCCCTTCTGCGCGTGCTCGCTTCGACGTCCATCGCCGCCACCGCACTGGCAGGTCCGCCCGTCGTCGCAGCCTCCGGTCATGCCTCGGCTGCGCGGGGCGACCAGGCGTCGACGGACGGTCAGGTGATGGCGCGGGCGGTGCCCGCGGTACCGGAGCCGCCGCCTGCCGTGGCGCGGGTTCCGTCCGGGCCGTCGCCCGCCGTACGGCCGATGGGAAAGGGGCCGGTGGGGCCGGAACGGCTGGAGATCACCACGCCCGCCGGGACGGGTCTCGCCGACGCCGTCGCCGCCCAGGCCACTCGGCGGCAGGAACGGCAGGGGCTCGGACGGCAGGTCCCCGACCCCGCCGCCCTCCTGCCCGACACGACCGGCGCCGCCCCTCTGCCCCTCCTGCGCCCGCCCCCGTCCGTCACCGAAGCCCTGGACGCCCTGCACCTGGGCATCCACCCCCCGGCCCGCCCCCAGGGAGGCCGCGCGGCCGGTGGGACTCTGCCGGCGAGGCAAGGGGTGATGTATCGGTTGTGCGTGGTGGGGGTGGAGCGGGCGGTGGCGTGCTCGGCACGCAGGCCCGTGGCCGTGCCCGTCGCCGCGGACGTCACCGGCGACGGCCTCCCCGACCTGGCGGCCGACCTGGTGCCGGCCGCGAACCCCGGGAGCGGGGGCGTCGGGCTCGGGTTCGCGGTCAGGAGCCTGTCCGGGAAGAGGGTCAGGGCGCTGGTCTGGGCCGAGTACGACGGCAAGGTGACCGTCGGGTTCGACGGCCTGCGCGGCGGCGCGTCGCTGTCGGCGCTCGACCGCGGGACGTTCACCATCGACCCGGACGGCCGGACGGTGCGGGCGAGCGTCACGCGCAAGGACCCGGGACCGTCCGCCGTCACCCTGGCGGGGCTGACCGGACGCACGGCGGTGAGCCTGCGCCAGACCCCCGCCACCGAACGCCTCACCGTAGAGGCCACCCTCGACGCACTCACCCCGGCCACCACCCCCGCCAAGCCCGCCAAACGGGCCGCCACCCCCTCCAAGCCCGCCAACCCGACCGCCACCACCTCCCTGGCGGTCGAGCTGGACGTCACCGCCTCCCGTCCCGCCAGGCTGGACGCGGTCGCCGTCGCCCCCGGCCGCTACACGCAGGCCGTGCTGGACCGCATGCCCACCCGCGCCCACGTGCGCCTGTCCGGCGGACGGATGCGCTTCACCGCCCCAGCCCCGATCGCCCGCGCCGAGCTGCACAGCCACCTCTACCGCGACGGCCGCCTGGCCACGGCGGCGAGCGCCGAGCTGCGCGAGGTGCCCCGCTCGTTCACCGCCGCCCACGTCGCGTCCGGCGGCAGGCAGAGCCTGGCCGTCGAGTCGTCGGGACCCGCGCGCGCGGGCTCGGCCAAGGTGCTCTACTACGACCGGGCCGCGTCCGGGACCGTGCTGCGGGCCGAGCTGAGCGGTCTGCCGGCCCGGGTCCGGCTGGCGAGCGACCCGGCCGCGCACCGCGTCACGCAGACGGCCAGTTCGCCGATCGGCCGGTTCGCCGCGGTCCTGCAACGCGGCGGCGGCGCGATCGCCAGCCCCGCCGGCGGCCACGTCACCCTGGTCAGGAACGGCGACGCCACCGGGGTCTCGGCGCTGCTGTCCGGCGTCGCGGGGTTCGACGTCACGTACGGCGGCGCGCCGCGCGCCCGCCTGGAGGCCAGGGCGAGCGACCGGCCCTTCGTGGCGGCCGGGCTCGACGGGAGGCGGCTGGCCCGCCTGGAGATCTCCAACACGCCCGCCGTGGCCGATCTCGCCCTCGACCCCGCCGCCGGGACGGCCGTCTACCGGGCCGGCGGCCCGATCGACCGCGTCCGGGCGGCCTACGCCGACGTCCGGAATGGGCCGACGATCGACGGCACGGTCCGCGGGGTGCGTGGGGACGTCAGGACCGCGTGGAGGCTGGGCGAGCGCTCGTCGGTCGAGACCGCCACGTCCGGCCGGGTGCGCGGCCTCCGCCTCTACGCGGCCAGGTCGTACGTCACCACCCTCGACGACGCCTCGGCCGGGGACGACGTCCGCGTGGCGGTGGAAGGGGCGCCGAAGCGGGCCGAACTGGCCGCCGACACCGCGGCCGGGACGCTCGCCTGGACCGCCAGCGCCCCCGTGACCAAGGTGTCGGCGCTGGCCCGGATCAGGACGGACGGCCGGCTGCTCAGGGCCGCCGCCGACGTGACCGGCGTCCCGGCCCGCTTCGAGGCCGCCTGGAAGGACGGCGTCTACCGCTTCCGCGGGCTGTCCGGCCCGGTGGAGTCGGCGGCCCTGGCCGTCGCCAACCACGACGGCGCCACGTCCCCCGACGGCCCGCACCTGGCCGCCCACTACGACCGGGTGGGCGGCGACCTGGACGCGAGCGTGCTGGTCAAGGGCCTGTCGCGGGTCGAGCTCAGCCCGTCCGGCCAGGGGTTCCTGGCCCGGTTCCGCGCCGCCCGGCAGCGGCTCGCCGTGGACGCCGACATCGTCCTGGGGGACGTGCGCTTCGGCGTCCTCGGCAGGGTGGGCCCGGTGCCGGGCGACCTGACCGTCGCCGCCACGCCCGAGGGCAGGCTCACCTACTCCGGGTCCCGGCTCGGCGTGACCGCCCGCGCCTGGCTCGGCAGGACCGCCGCGCTGGCCCGCATGCGTCCCGCGCCCGCCGTCGAGGGCGGCCTCTCGCTGGTGGACGGCGGCTGCCCGGCCGGGGGCTGCGGCCAGGGCCCGTTCTGCACGGCGCGACGCGGCTGCTACGGCCTGCAGGGCCACCTCGACGTCACCGGCCTGCCCAGCCAGGTGACGATCGACCCGGCCGGCGGCACGTTCGCCTTCTCCGGTTTCGCGCCCAGGCGCCGGACCCTCGCCCTCCACCTGGACAGCAGCGTGCTCGCGCCGGTGCCGGTCAAGGCGCGGGCCACGTTGACCCGGCTGCCGCCGAGGATCACCCGGATGTCCCTGGGCCCCCTGGACGCCGGGCACGTCGCCTACCGCGTCGAGCCCCCCGCCACGCTGGGCGCGCTCGACGTGCGGGCCGAGGCGGGCGGGCTGCGCGGGCACATCGCCCTCGACCCGGTGCCCGCCGCCGTGGACGTGCGGGGCACGTACGGGGCCAGGACCCGGATCCGGGTACGGAACTCCGCGCCGGTCGGACGCCTGACCGCCGAGGTCACCCTGCCCGGCCGGGGCAGCGGCGGGCTGCGGCTGACCGACGTCCCGGCGGTGCTCGGCCTGGACGCCGACGCCTCGGCCGCCGGGCTGAGCGTCCCCACGCTCACCTACCGGGGCGGCGCGAGCACCCTGGACGGCCGGCTGGCCGTGGACGGCCGCCTGGCGGACCCGTCCGGGCGGCTCGGCGGCGTCTCGCTCGCGGTCGAGGATCTGGCCGCCGACACGACGATCCGCCTCAATCCCGACCAGTCGCTCGACCTGGTCTCGAAACCGGCACCGACGGGCCGGATCGCGGTGGGCGCGGGGCTGCGCGTGGGCCCGGTCCAGCGGCAGCGGATCGCCGTGTCCAAGCAGGTCCCGTACACCTCGGGGTTCCTCACCTACCAGGTCGGCGGGGACTTCGCGCTCGGCGCGAGCGCGGTGCGGGAGGTGTCGCTGGCGGTCCGGCGCGTGTCCTGGCTGCGGGTGCGGCCGGGGCGCATCCCGTTCGGGCTCAGGGCGCCGGCCGCGGCCGGGTTCCTCGCGCCCGGCTTCGAGGGCGCCTACGACCGCCTCCGCCTGGCCGCCAAGGGCGTGGACCTGCGGCCGGACGTCTCCCTGCGGGTCAGGCTGAGCAGGCGGATCGGCGCGGACGCCTTCACCGGCTCCCTGCGGCTCACCCGGGCCACCTCGCTCGCGCTGCGCCGCTACGACCAGCGCATGCGCCGCATCGGCGCCCGCCAGGAGATCGCCGCCGCCGGGATCGGGCTCGCCTGCCTCACCGTGGACGCCAGACCCGGCTTCGCCTCCGGCGGCAGGGGCGGCTCGATCACCCTGCGCGGCTCCGACGGCCCGCAGATGGTGTCCTTCCTCGACCCCGGCGGGCAGGCCCCCGACTACGCGGTGGACCTGCTGACCCACTTCATGTCGCCGTTCCCGGACGCGGGATGGAAGGTGGCGGCGGCCACGGCCGGCTCCTGCGCCCGCCCCGCCCGCTGAGCGGGGGCGGGGGCGAGGGCGGCGTCACCACGGTCCCCGGTAACCGGGCGGGGGCGTCGCCCCCTCGTACGGCGGCACCGCCCGGCCCGCCAGGAACGCCCGCAGCGTCGCCAGGTACGCCCCCCGCCCCTCGGCGTAGACGAGCCCGGCGCCCGGGATCGCCCGCCGGACGCCGGTGGCCGCCGACCAGCTCTCCCCGTCGCACGCCCCCTTGACCACCAGGACGGGCGCCGTGACCCGGGCCAGCCCCTCCCGCATCCCGGGCGGCGACGGCCGCTCCACCAGCCGCGCATACCCGCCCTCCACGCGGGCCGGGGGCGGGGTCGCCCGCGGCGGGGTGCCTGCCGCGCATACGGCGGCCCCCACGGTGCGGGCGTCGAGCTCGGCGTCGCCGGCGAACGCGTGCGCCGCCGCCGGTTCGACCCGCAGCAGCGTGTGGACCGCGAGCATCCTGGGGGTGGGCGGGCCGTCGTCCAGCAGCGTCGCGGCACGGGCCCGGTCGAGGTCGGCGGGGGAGGCGAGCACCGCCCTGGACACCTCGTCCGGATGGGCGGACAGGTAGGCCGCCGCGAGCCGGGCGCCCTCGCCGCGCGCGACCAGGGTCAGGCGGCGGGCGCCGATCGCCTGCCGCACCTGCTCCAGGTCCGCCACGTCGCGGCCCAGCCCGTACGCGGCCGGGTCCGGCAGCCGCGCCGAACGTCCGGAGCCCACCCGGTCGTAGACGTACACCTCGTGGCCGTCGGCGGCCAGCCGCCGGTAGAACGCCGGATCGGCGGCCAGGTCCGCCAGACCGGACGCGCCGGACAGGAAGACCACCGGCTCCGGGCGGGTGACCCGCTTCGGCGCGACCCGTGCGTACGCCAATCGCGACCCCGTCGGCAGCCGCCACTCGCGCTGCCCGGCCACCGGCGACGCGGCGGCCGCCGGCGCCGGCGGCGGGGTCAGCGTCGCGTCCGCGACCCGCCAGACCACCGCCACTTCCACGGCCAGGATCAGCGCGGCCCGTAACCACCGCCCCCAGGCCGCGCCCGGCCGGGGCACGCACAGCAGCAGCCCGAGGTGGAACACCGAGGCGAACACCGCGAGGCCGGTCACCGTGAACACGCCGGACCCCGCGCCCACCATCGCCGTCCCGGCCAGCGCGGCCAGCCCGGCCACGGGCGACAGCGCGAGCACCGCGGCGCCCGCCACCATCCCGGCCAAAGACCTCACAAAGGGGACGCTAGCCCCTGACGGGCGAGTCGAGCGAGCGGCCCAGGCGGATGCGCAGGCGGTCGCCGGTGCGCAGCGTCTCGCGCACGGTCCACACCCGCTCGTCGATGACGGTGCCGTTCGTGGTCATGTATCCGCCGACCCTCAGCACCGGACGGCCCGAGGCGTCGCCGAGAAGCTGGGCCCGCGACTCGGAGTCGTCGGCGAACAGCACGAGGAAGTCCTCGGCGTCCGCGGGGGCCTCCAGCACCAGGCCGGGATAGAGATGGGAGGAGGGAACCTCGATCACGTATTCGATCACGCGAACTCCACTACCCCGCACGCGCGCTTTCAGCTTCCGGCGACGGAGGATAGCGCTTACCTGGACGGATGAGGTGAAATATCAGGGTTGCCTACAGCTTGGAGTCCCCCCGATGCCCTTGTTCGACCTCCCGATCGAGCAACTGCGCGCCTACCTCCCCGACCGCGACGAGCCCGCCGACTTCGACGACTTCTGGTCCCGTACGCTGGCCGAGGCCGAGGCGTTCGACCCGGCCGCCGAGTTCGTGCCCTACGACCTGCCGCTGAGCGGCGTCGACGTCTACGATGTGTCGTTCGCCGGGTGGGGCGGCCACCGCATCAGCGGCTGGTTCATCCTGCCGCGCGGCGTGCGGGAGCCGGTGCCGTGCGTGATGCACTACATCGGTTACAGCGGCGGACGCGGGTTCCCGAAGGACCACCTGCTGTGGCCCGCGGCCGGGTACGCGGTGTTCGTGATGGAGACCCGGGGGCACGGCGGCGCGAGCCCCACCAGCCCCGGCACGACCGGCGACCCGCACGGCAGCGCCAACGTCCAGGCGCCCGGCATGATGACGCGCGGCATCCTCGACCCCGAGGACTACTACTACCGGCGGGTGTTCACCGACGCGGCCAGGGCGGTCGACGTGGCCGCGGCCCACCCGGCGGTGGACGCCGGGCGCATCGTGGTCTCGGGTGGCAGCCAGGGCGGCGCGATCGCGCAGGCCACGGCGGCGTTGCGCCCGTCGGTGCGGGCCGCGCTGGTGGACGTGCCGTTCCTGACGCACTTCCGGCGGGCGGTGGAGATCACCGACCGGGACCCGTACCAGGAGCTGGTGCGCTTCCTGGCCTCCCGCCGGGACGGCGCCGACCAGGTGTTCCGCACGCTGTCATACTTCGACGGCGTCAACTTCGCCGCCCGCGGCCGGGTGCCCGTGCTGTACTCGGTCGCGCTCATGGACTACGTCTGCCCGCCCTCCACGGTCTTCGCCGCCTACAACCACTGGCAGGGACCGAAGGAGATCACCGTCTGGCCCTGGAACGGGCACGAGGGCGGGGCGGGCTACCAGACCGAGGAGCAGATCCGCTACCTGCACAAGCTCCTGGCCGGCTGACCCGGCGCGGGGCCGCCGTACCGGCGCGAGCACCGGTACGGCGGCTGCCCGTCACACCGCCTGCGGGGTCACCATGAACGACACGCTCCCCTGCGCGTCGGCCCCGGCGTCGAGGGACTTGTCGTCCAGCACGGTCGCGGCCACGGGATCGAGGTAGACCCGCGCGCCCTCGGTCTCCACCACCTCGTCGGCCGGCTCGGGGGCCGTGGCCAGGGAGAGGGTGAGCGAGTTCGCGCCCTCGCCCTGCGAGGAGATGCGGATCCCGCCCTGGGCGGGTTCCGGCGCGGACGCGGTCAGGTCGCGGATCGCCTGTGCTGCGTTGGCTGTCAGGGTGAGCACTACGGCTCCTCCAAACGGTCGACGTACAGAAGTTGCCTGCCATTCCCCTCATCCCGGAGCCCAACCCTTCTTGGCGTTTTCTTTACCGGGAATTCCCGGCCGGTGGACAATCCCTGCATGGACGCCGTCCGGCTCAGGCAGGCCATGGTCGCGCGCCTGCGCGAGCGCCAGGAGCTCCCCGGCGACGTGGCCGACGCGCTCCTCGCGGTGCCGCGCCACCTGTTCCTGCCCGGCGTCGATCCCCGCACCGCCTACCGCGACGTGCCGGTCGTCACCCGGCGGGACGGGCAGGGCCTGCCGGTCAGCTCGTCGTCGCAGCCGTCCGTCATGGCGACCATGCTCGGGCAGCTCGGCGTCGAGCCCGGCCACCGGGTGCTGGAGATCGGCGCGGGGACCGGCTACAACGCGGCGCTGCTGGCGCGTCTGGCCGGGCCCGGGGGGCGGGTGGTGAGCCTCGACCTCGACGCCGGCATCGTCCGGGACGCCCGGCGCAACCTCGCGGACGCCGGGTTCCCGCAGGTCGAGGTGGTGTGCGCGGACGGGGGCGAGGGGTTCGCCGGGGCGGCGCCGTACGACCGGGTGATCGCCGCCGTCGGCGTGTGGGACCTGGCTCCCGCCTGGCTCGACCAGCTCGCGCCGGGCGGGCGGCTGGTGGTGCCGCTCGACCTGCGCGGGGTGCAGGTGTCGGTGGCGCTGGAGCGTTCGGGCGGCCATTGGGCCGGACGTACGGTGGCGCCCTGCGGGTTCATGCGGATGCGGGGGCCGTCCGCCGGGCCGGAGTCGGTGGTGATGCTGCGCCGCGACCCCGACCTGTGGCTGGCGCTTCCGGTGGCGCGCGAGCTGGGCGACCTCGTGACCGCCCTGGAGACCGACCCCGCGAACGTCCCCGTGGCCCTGCCCGATCCGCTCCCGGAACCGCCCCCGGCAGCGGCCCCGGCAGCGGCCCCGGCAGCGGGCCCGGCAGCGGGGCGGCGGGATGCGCTCGGGGATGTGGGCGCCGACGTGGCGTTGTGGCTGGCGTTGCACGAGCCGCGCTGGTGCGTGCTCGGCGGCCACCGGCACGGCGGCTACGGCGGCGCCTTCGGCCTCACCGACGGCTCCGCCGTCGCCGTGCTCGCCTCCCGCGCCCCCGGGACGCCCGGGGAACGCGACCGCGCCGTTGCCGCCCCGACGGCGGATGGTCCGGGGCGCGCCGAACTGGTGGCCGAGGGGTACGGGCCGGGCGGCGCGGCGCTGGCCGAGGACCTGGCCGCGCACGTCAGGGCGTGGGCCGCCGCCGGCCGCCCGCGCACCCCCGGCCTACGCCTGACCGCCTACCGCAACCCCGCCCCAGAGGACCCCGACCCAGAGGACCCCGCCCCAGAGAGCGCCATCCCAGAGAGTGCCGCCTCCAAGGGACCCGGGGGGCGAGCCGTCCAGGGGCCGGGGCGGGAGTTCGTCATCGTGAAGCGGCACACCACGCTCGTGCTGGCGTTCGGTTAGACGGTCCACTTCCCGTCGAGCATGAGGTCGCGCCCGGCGAGTTCGTTCACCTCGCGCCACGCCTGCACCAGCACCGGCGTGACCCAGAAGTACGTGTACGGCCCGCGCGACACCCGCGGGTCGAACCCCGTCTTCGCCGCGAACGCATCGCCGATGTCGCCGGGGATCGTGGCGGCCGGCTGGGCGGTCACGGTGCCGTGGATGAGGACGACGTCCCTGGTCAGGCCGAGGCCGAGCCGCACGGTGCCGCCGTCGAGCAGGTTGCGGGCGGTGGGCGTGGCGTCGGCGGTGGAGAGCAGGAGCCGGTGCCCGTCCCACAGGAACGACAGCGGCGTCATGTACGGGCCGCCGTCGCCCGCCGTGGCCACCCAGACGTCGACGTCGTGTTCGAGCCGGTCGAGCGTGTCCTGCCTGCGCTGCTCCGGTGATCGGGCCGGTGGCGTCATCCTGCTCCTCGCGCTTCTCGGCGGTCACGGCGACCGCGTCACGTCCGTCAACATGATGACGGCTCCGGCGGCGGCCCGCGACACCACGGCGAGGGGTGCGACGCGGCGCGCCTGAGGGGGAAGTCGCGGGCGCATGGTTACTCTCTGTGTCGGAGAAGTGTCACCATGTCATAGGAAACCTCATGCGTACTCGTCTGACCATGCTGCTGGCCGCCGCGGCCGTCGTCGCCCTGTCGGGGTGCGGCGAAAGCGCCACAACGAACACCGCGGGGCTGGCGCCGCGGACCGACGCTCAGCCGTCCGAGCAGGACAGGACCTGGATGGCGACCATCCACCAGGGGAACCTGGCCGAGATCGAGGCGGGCCGCCTGGCCGAGAAGAAGGGCACCTCCGACCAGATCAAGTCGATCGGCCGGATGCTCGTCGACGACCACACCCAGTTCGACAAGAAGGTGACCGAGACCGCGAGCCAGCTCGCCATCCAGCTTCCCGCCGCGCCGACCTCCGCCCAGACCGCCATGGCCAAGCGCCTGCAGGACGCCAAGGGCAAGGACTTCGACAAGGAGTTCGTCGCCGGCATGGTCAAGGCCCACAAGACGGCGATCGAGGCCACCAAGGAGGAGATCTCCAAGGGCTCCTCGCCGGCGGTGGTGGCGCTGGCCAAGGCCGCGTCCCCGACGTTGCAGGAGCACCTCAAGGCGCTGAAGAAGGCGCAGGAAGACTACTGACGAGGGCGTCCGCGATGCCCGGCGGCGCGGGCCCGCCGGCCGCGCTCGACTCCTTCGCCCGTGCCGCGGCGCGCGCTCTGGCCGGGCTGCGGCACGGTCGCGCGCTGCACCGGCGCGGGCTGCTCCTGGCGGGCACGCTGACGGTCGAGGCGGCGCCGCTGGGGGAGCCGGGCGAGCACGAGGTGCGGGCCCGGCTGTCCAAGGGTCTGTCCCTGCCGGGCCGGCTGCCCGACGTGCTGGGGCTGGCCGTGCGCCTGCCGAACGGGGTGGACCTGCTGCTGTCCACCGGCGCGGGCCCGGTGCCGGTGCCGCGCCGGACCTTCACGTCGGGGCCGTACTCCAGCCTCACGGCGTACGTGTACGGCACCGGCCTGTACCGGCTGGTCGCCCGGCCCGAGGGGGAGCGCGTGCCCGCCGATCCCGCGCTGCTGCCCGGCGCGCTGGCCCGCGACCCGCTGCTGTTCCACCTGTGGGCGGGCGGTCGCTACCTGGCCCGCCTGCGCCTGCACACCGCGCTGCCGGGCGAGGACCTGACCTTCGACCCCGTGCTCAACAGCGCCCCCTGCCTGCGCCCGGCCGGATGGACGGCCCGGCTGCGGCGGGCCGCCTACGCGGGCTCCCGGGAGGGCCGCGGCGCGCCTCCGCCGTAGGCCGATCCATGGCAAAGACTGGCCGACCTGTGTGTGCAAATGCGACTCTCTGGGGTATTTGTCCTTTTTGAACCAGGACGAACAATCGGGGGGATCGTCGTGGCTATGCAAACAGAGATCCGGAGCCTGCTCGAGTGCCATGTGATCGGGTCGGACGGACAGTCGATCGGCAAGGTGGGCCAGGTCTACCTCAGTGACCGCACCGGCGAGCCGGAGTGGGTGACCGTGCGCACGGGGTTCTTCGGCATGAAGCAGACCTTCGTGCCGCTGGCCAACGCCCGCCGTTCCGGGGACGAGATCAGGGTCCCCTTCGACAAGGAGATGATCAAGGGCGCGCCCAACATCGACGTGGACGGCCGCCTGTCGCTGGAGGAGGAGGCCGAGCTCTACCGGTACTACGGGATGCAGCCGTCGACCATCCCGTCCCAGCGCTCGCCCGCCGCGGGGGAGCGGCAGGCCCAGCGAGCCACCGGAGAGCCGCGGACGACCGGGGAACCCGGCATGCGCCCGGGCATGACCGGCCAGCCGCCGACCGGCCAGACCGGCCAGACCGGCGCGATGGGCCGGCCGGGCCCGATGCGCGGCCGGGACGTGGGCGACCGCGACATGGACATGACCGCGTCGGAGGAGCAGCTCCACATCGGCAAGGAGAGCCGCGAGAGCGGGCACGTCCGGCTGCGCAAGTACGTCGAGACCGAGAACGTCCAGGAGAGGGTGCCGCTCGCGCACGAGGAGGTCGTGATCGAGCGCGAGCCCATCAGGGACGGCGAGCCCGGCACGTACGAGATCGGCGAGGACGAGCAGCAGATCACCCTGCACGAGGAGCGGCCGGTGATCGGCAAGGAGACCAGGCCGGTCGAGCACATCCGCGTGCACAAGGAGCGCGTCGAGCACGAGGAGACCGTCGAGGGCCAGGTCAGGAGGGAACACCTGGAGGTCGACGAGGACAGCGAGGCGCGCGAGCACACCCGCAACCGCAACCGCGGCGACGACCTCCCGCCCAAGCGGTAGGAGGCCGCGCCCGGTCCCGCGCGGGGGCGCCCACGCGCCCCCGCCTCACCACGCCCATCTCCAGAACGCGTCCGGCGGTCAGGGCGGGCTCTCGGCCCGGCCGGTGTTGAGCGGAACAGGCCCCTGCCCGGTGTCCGGGGGGACCGACCAGCTCGGACGGGCGTTCAGGGTGGCCGGCTCGAAGCCCGCGAGCTGCTTGTAGTGCAGCGCGATCTTCTCCAGCGTGTCCCGGGGGATGACCTCCTCGATGTCGGCGAACCCGTCGGGGGCGCGTTCGTGCGCCAGCCTCAGGACGACCTCGGGCCCGTCCTCGCGGTTGGCCAGCACGATCCGGTTCGTCACCGGCCGCCGCCGGCTCTCGTAGAACTCCAGGCCCTGGCCGGTGGCCAGCGCGTGGGCCAGCACGCGGGCGTCGATGACGGCCTGCGTCCCGCCGTTTGACCCGGTCGGGTACATCGGGTGCGCGGCGTCGCCCATCAGCGTCACCGCGCCCGCCGCCGTCCCCGACGACCAGTACGGCAGCGGGTCACGGTCCACCAGCGGGTACTCGTACGCCTTGTCGGCCGAGGCGATGAGGCCGGGGATGTCGAGGGCGTCGGAGCGCACGTCGGCCACGTGGTGCAGGAACTTGCCGATCTCCACCTCCCGGTTCCAGTCGCCCCGGGGGACGGTCTCGGGGGCCCGGTGCTGGATGGCCCAGTTGACGAGCTGCGTGCCGTCGGGGTCCGGCGGCGCGATCGGGTAGATGACGATCTTCTGGGCGCCGTCGCCCGCCATGATCATGGATCGGCCGGTCAGGAACGGCCGGGCGCGCGACGTGCCGCGCCACAGCACGTGACCGCCCCACAGCGGCTCGCCCTCGCCGGGGAACAGCGCGGCCCGGACGCCGGAGCGGATGCCGTCGGCGCCGACGAGCAGGTCGGCGTCGTGGTCGAGCCCGGTGACGGGGGAGCCGGTCACCACGGCGTCCGGGCCGAGCCGCTCGCGCACGGCGTCGAGGAGCAGGAGCTGCAGCCGGCCGCGGTGGATCGAGTACTGCGGCCAGGCGTGGCCCGCGGCCCGGCCGCGCGGCTCGGTCCAGATGCGCTGCCCGCGCCGGGTGAGGAAGGTCAGGTCGGCGGTTTCGACGCCGACGCGGGCCAGGCGGTCGCCCAGGCCGAGCTCGATCAGCTCGCGCACGGCGTGCGGCAGCAGGTTGATGCCCACGCCGAGCGGCCTGATGTCCTTGACGGCCTCGCGCACGGTCACGTCCGTGATGCCGGCGGCGTGCAGGCTGAGGGCGGCGGTGAGCCCGGCGATGCCCGCCCCGGCGATGACCACCCGCCGCGGGCGCCGTCCCGCGAGGCCCGTCATGAGGAGCCGCCGGGAAGGAGCAGGGCCGAGACGTCGAACGGCGCCTCCAGGTAGCCGTTGCCCTTGAACTCCAGCATGAGGTCGGCCACGCGCTGCAACCGCGCCTTGTCGACGGTGGTGGAGTAGCCGCCCAGCGCCATCAGGTCGGCCGTCGCCTTGTCGATCTTCGTGTACGTCAGCAGCGCCGCCTTGGCCTGGGCCGGGTCGGCGATGGCCAGGTCCACCGCCTTGCGCAGGCCGCGCTGGAAGGCGGCCACCGTGCGCGGATTGTCGGCCGCGAAGCCCTCGGTGGTCAGGTAGCCCGCCATCGGGAAGTCGGCGGTCGCCCCGGTGAACAGGTCCGACAGGCTGCGGGCCCCGCTGGTGGCGGCCGCGGTCTGCCAGAACGGCTCGGGCAGCACGGCGGCGTCCACGTCGCCGTTGGCCAGGGCGCCGGCCATCTGCGGGAAGGGCCGCTCGACGAAGGTGATGTCGGCGGGCGCCACGCCGGCGGGCTTGAGCAGCGCGCTCACGGCCAGGGTGGCGACGTTGCCGAGGGTGTTGACGCCGACCTTCCTGCCCTTGAGGTCGGCCAGCTTCGTGACGGGCGAGTCCTTGCGCGTCATGAGGACGAAGTTGCCGGGCTTGGCCGCGTAGGCGTCGCCGACGACCTTCAACCGGCCCACGCCGCGCGCGGCGGCCAGCATCGCCGAGACGTAGTTGCTGTGCAGGACGTCGAGCCTGCCGCTGATCAGGTCGGGCATCGCGGCGGCCCCGCCCTGGATCACGACGGGCTTGACGGTCAGCCCCTCCGCCGCGAAGAACCCCTTGTCGATGGCGATCTGGACGGGCGCGACCTCGGGAAGGGCCAGCATGCCGAGGTTCAGCACGGCCTTCTCCGGCCCGCCGGACGACGGCCGGGGATCCGCCCCGCCGCACCCGGTCATCGCCAGGGCGAGGGCGACCGCCGCGAGTAACAGACGCATGAATAACGCTCCCGGAGAGTTGAGTTCGTGAACAATGCGTGCCGGGGAAAAGGAACAGCCGTCCGGGAATCTGCTGCATTCCCGGGCGGCTTTATTCGGTCGCGCCATAATGCGCCACCAGCCGGCGTTCCAGCGCCAGAAAAACCTGATTGAGCAGATAACCCAGAACCCCGAGCACGGTGACGGCCGCCCACATGCCCGGCAGGTCGAAGGAGCGCTGGGCGGCGCGCAGCCGGAAGCCGACGCCGTCGGTGGCGAAGAACTCGGCGATCACCATGAGGATCAGCGCCAGCGACAGGCTGAGCCGCAGCCCGGCGAGGATCTTCGGGGCCGCCGCGGGCAGCACGACCCGCAGCAGGCGCTGCCCGGCAGACAGCCGGAAGACCCGCGCGGTGTCCAGGTGCAGCCGGTCCACGTTGCGGGCGCCGTCGGCGGCGTTGACCAGCACCGGCCAGACGATGCCGCACGCGATGGCCGCGACCTGCATGAGCGTGCCGGTCGAGAACAGCGCCAGGAACACGGGCAGCAGCGCGGGCGGCGGCAGCGCCCGGCAGAACTGCACCGCCGGGTCCAGGAACCGCGACAGCAGCGGCGAGCGGCCCATGGCGACCCCGGCCGCCACGCCCGCCACGCCGGCCAGCACCCAGCCGGTCAGCAGCCGGCCCAGGCTGTGGGAGAGGTCGTCCAGGGCCGTCCGGGTGACCCACAGCTCGCCCAGGCGCAGCGCGATCGCGGACGGCGGCGGGAAGTAGGGGTTGCCCGCCGCCCTGGTGGCCACCTCCCAGACGGCCACGACGACGGGCACGGCCCACAGCCGCGCCACGGATCCGATCGCCCACGCCACGGATCCGATCACCGTGCCGCTCCCGTCAGCGTCGTGTGCCAGCGCAGCAGCCGCCGGAAGACGCGGGCGAGCAGGGCGTTGGTGAGCAGGCCGAGCGCGCCGGCCCACAGGGTGGCGGCGATGGTCAGCCGCAGGCCGTCCGGGCTGCTCTCGGCCACGATGATGAAGTGGCCGATGCCGTCGGCGCCGGCCAGCAGCTCGGTGCTGACGGCCAGGATCAGGGCGATGGCCGCGGCCACCCGCACGCCGGTCGCCACGAAGGGGGCCGCGCTCGGCAGGCTGACCCGCCACAGGACGGCCGGCGGGCCGAAGCCGAAGGCCCGCAGCGTCTCCTTGGCCAGCGGGTCGACCTCGCGCAGCCCGTACATGGTGTTGAGCAGGACGGGCCAGGTCGCGGCGTAGACGATCATCGCGACCTCCGTCTCCAGGCGGCCGGTGAAGACGAACGCGGCCAGGGGGATGAGCGCCACCGACGGGATGGGCCGCAGGAACTCCAGCACGGGACGCAGGGCCCGCTCGACCGGGGGCAGGCTGCCCAGCAGCAGCCCGGCGGGCACGGCCACCGCCACGGCGGTCGCCAGGCCGAGCGCCCACGCGCCGCAGGTGGCCAGCACGTCGGCAAGGAAGGCGGGGTCGGCGGCGAGCCCGGCGGCGGTGGCCAGGACCGCCGAGGCGAGCGGCAGTTCGAGCTGGGAGACCAGCCCGAGGCGGCCGGCCGCCTCGGCGGCGCACAGCAGCGCGACGGTGCCCGTCACGCCGCACACGACGGCGCTGTCGAAGGGACGGGAGGGGATCAGGCGCACGGCGACGCCTCGGCGCCGGGGAAATGGGGCGGCAATTTATCGGCTCTCCGGAACATCGGTCCGGCCGTTCGTCACCGCGGCAGGCCGGAAGGCGGGCAGAGCGGAACGGAAGTCACAGTAACCGAGCCGCGCGTTTCCGCCCGACGGGAAAAACTCCGGTCAGGAAAAGCCCGCCGGGTCGGGCGTCACATTCTGTGGCGGTCGCGCTGTTTTCGGCCCGGCTGATAACACGGATATTCCGGCCGGGCTACCGCCCGTAGAGTTCGAGCTCGTTGAGCATGCTGCAGGAGTCGCCGATCTCGGCGTCGCAGTCGTCCGTCGGCTCGGTGACGATCATGACGTGCGCGCCGGTGCGGGCCACCGTGTGGTAGCGCATGGCGTAGTCGGTCCGGTCCTCGACGGTGACGACGGGCTCGCCCCAGGAGCGGCCGTCGGCGGAGACGTACACGCGGGCCCCCGCCGCGTGCCCCGGGCGCAGGGCGAGCCCGATCCGGTTGATCGCGTACGGCCGGTCGAGGTGCAGGACGTACCGGCCGGGGCCGGCGGCGACGGCGCCGGACCAGTAGTCGGTGCTGCCGTCGAAGGCGCCCGCCGGGCCGGTGCGCGGCCGGCCGGGGCGGGTCCAGCGCATGTCGGTCTCCACCTTGAGCGCGCCGCGGCGGTACAGGGCGGCCAGGTCGAGCAGGTCGGGGCCGGGGGCGGTGACGGTGAACAGGCGGCGCTTGATCGCGTACCAGCCGCCGTTCTCGAACTTGCCGTGGGCCGGGCAGGCCGTCTCGTTGAGCAGCCCGTCGGGGCGCACGCCGGGCAGCTTGCAGTTGTCGAACACCTGGATCAGCCGGTGCGGGCCGACCGCGGCCACGGCGGTGTAGCCCGAGGAGCCGTGCACGTCCCGCACGCCGTCGCTGTTGCGGTACGTCACCGTCTGCTGCCGCCACTCCTCGCCGATGCCGTCGGGGGCGATCGCCAGCCAGTTGTGCGGACGGCCGGCGCTGAGCACGAGCACGCCGTCCGGCATCAGCAGCAGCCGCGGCGCCACGCCGCGCACCAGGCAGTCCTGGCCGTCGATGCGCACCGGCCGGACCGGCGACCAGGTGCGGCCGCCGTCGGACGAGCGGCTCTGGTGCAGCGTGGAGGGCGGCTCGCCGTCCCTGCGCATGACCGCCAGCAGGGAGCCGTCGAGCGTCTGGGCGAGCGCGGTCTCGTTGTAGACGAACGGCCCTTGGGGAGGGGCGATCACGCCGCGCCTGGCGAACGTGCGGCCGCCGTCGTCGCTGGCGAACACCTCCGGCTGGTAGGACTCGGTGTCGCCCTGGCGGATGTAGGCCGTGAACAGGATGGTGCCGTCGGCGAGCTGGATCGGCAGGCCGTGCGCGGCCCCGCCGGAGGCGCCGGCGTCCGGCGAGGAGACCGTGGCCTCCCAGCGCACCCAGCCTTCGTCGGAGGCGGAGGCGGAGGACAGCACGCCCAGCTTGGCGGTGCCCGGCCCGGAGCGCCGCAGGTAGTACTCCAGGGCCAGCAACCGGCCGTCGCGCAGCTCGATCGGCGCCTCGCGCAGCGGCGTGCGGTTGCTCGGGCCGAACGTGACGCCGCCGTCGTGGGAGGTCGCCGACTCGCTGGAGAGGGTGACGACCTTGTCCACATTGGTGGCGTAGGTGACCAGGAGCTTCCTGACCGGGGCGCCGTCGCGGCCCACCGTGTCCAGCGCCGCCACGCTCGGGAACCCGGCGAAGTCGAGCCGCTGCTCCGAGGACGGCTCGCGCTCGGCGGGCGTCGGGTACGGGTAAATCCACCGCGGTGAGACATCAGTGTCGATCAGGTAAGGCCCCTCCGGAACCGACTTGCCGGTGAACTCCGGAAGACGGCAGAACGTCTCGCCGGCGTGCGTGACCCCGTGGGCCGCGGGCAGCCCGGCGGCCAGGAACACCGCCGCCAGCGCGGCTCTGGGCATCGCCACCGGGGACTCCTTCCTCTCGTGGCCGCCCGAGGGCGGCCGCCTCGCGACGGGCGAGGCCATGCCTTGTCTCTGCCCCCTCCGGCCCCTTGTTTCACCTGCGTCCCAGGGTTGCCAACCGTGGATCCGATAGGTATTCGTTAAGTGTCAGTTGACAGCAACGGGCCGCGACCCGAGGATCAGAGCTGCAGGATTAAGTGTCAATTTACGTAGGAGGGACCTTCGGGTCTGGAGGTGGCCTCAGATGAGCATCGAGCCCAGGGCGCGAGTCGCCCCCGAGCGCGTGCCGCCGGTCTGGGCGGCGGACCCGGCGCCGGTGGCGCCGGAGACGGCGGCGCAGCAGAAGGTCGTCCAGCGCATCTGCGCCAGGGTGGCTCCCGAAGGGGTCGAGGTCGGCGTCGGCGAGCTGCCCCCCGGCGGCCTGCAGGTGTGGATCGACGCCCCCGTACACGTCGACCCGCGCGAGTCATGGGTGCTCCACCACCGCATGGCCCGCGAGGTCAGCCTCGTCGGCTGGCACTGCGAGGCCGACAGCGACCGGCTGCTGGTGCTCGGCTGGAGCGCCGCCTGCCTGCACAACCGCATCAGGCTGCTGCAGAGCGGCCTCAAGCGGCTGTCGGACTTCGAGCACACCGCGCAGCGGGCCGTGCAACTGGAGGGCGAGGACCCGCGGGGCCGCACCGCGGCCGACGTCGCCGCCGCCACCCGCGCCGCCGTCGAGCGGCGGCTGCGCTGGCCGGCCCGGCTGGCCGAGCTCGACGGGTTCGACCGCAGCTCCGGCCTGGCCCACCTGCAACTGCTCCTGGCCCAGGTGGTCGGGCTGGAGTCGAAGGTGGCCGCGGCCTGCGAAGAGCACCTGATCATGGCCCGCGCCCTCGCGTGGTCCGTCTGCGAGCACTACGCCGCCCACGGCGACCTGCCCAGGGCGCAGCGCGAGGTGCTGGCCGAGACCCGCCGGTGGGTGCACGCCAGCTCGATCATCCGCGGCACGGCCGCCGTGCGTCCGGCCGGCACGCCCCGTCCGCACATGGGGCTGACCGAGCGCCGGATCGCCGCCAGCGTCATCAACCACGGCGTGCCGAGGGCGACCCCCACGGCCGTCATCCCCCGCTCCGGCCACCAGGAGAGCACGTGACGACCCACGTGCCGCTCCACGGGCGGCAGCACGCACAACCCGTACGAACCCTGTAGGAGAGCTCCCGTCATGCGAACCCCACCGCATCTGCCCGCGCTCGTCCGGCACGAGCCGTCCGACACCGGACGCACCCGCGCCCGCCGCCACCCCTACGGCCCGCACGACGTGCCCGCACAGGCCGCGCCGCGCGGCTCACTCGACTTCCCCGCCCCCGCCGCCGTCCCGCCCGCGCCCTACGAGGCGTTCACCGAGCAGCGGCTGCGTGAGATCAGGGAGATGTCCACCCAGGCCATCGGCTCCATCGACGACCTCCTCCAGCACACCGCCTGACGTGATATCGCATCCCCCGAGGAGAGCCATGCAGGGACTATCGCGAGTGGATCTGCGGCCGCGTGACGTGGGCGCCCACCGACCGCGTTCGCTGGCGGGCACCGAGACCCCGCACACCCTGGACGAGGTACGCGCCCTCGTCCGCCGGGCCATGGTGAGCAAGAGCCGCCTCTACCCGGTCAGCACCGGCAGGAACTGGGGCATGGGCTCCGCGCTGCCGGTCACCGAGGACAACGTCGTCGTCGACCTCAGCCAGATGAACCGCATCCGCACCCTCGACCTGGAGGCCGGGTACGCCGTCATCGAGCCCGGCGTGACCCAGGCCCAGCTCGCCGAGGCGCTGCGGGACACGCCGTGGATGCTCAACGTCACCGCCTCCTGCGCCGACACCTCCGTCATCGGCAACGCCCTCGAACGCGGCGACGGCTGCTTCCGCTCCCGGGTCCACGACGTGGCCGGCATCGAGGCCGTGCTCGCCGACGGCAGCGTGATCACCACCGGCGGGCTCGACCCCACCGGCGTCTACCACGGCCGGGTCGCCGGGCCCGACCTGACGGCCGCGTTCGTCCAGCACAACGTGGGCGTCGTCACCGCCATGGCCGTCTCGCTGGTGCCGCGCCCGGAGACGATCGGGCTCGTGCACGCGCGCATCCGGCGCGACCAGGTCGGCGCCGCGATCGGCGCGATGACCGGGTTCCTGCGCCGCGGCAACCCCGCCGGCGGGCTCATGCGGCTGCGCGAGCTGGCCCTCGCGCCCGGCCGCGACGACGGCTGGCTGCTGCCGGCGGGCGTGGACACCGGCAAGTTCACCGTCCTCGGGCCGCTGCTCGGCACCGGCGCCACCGTCGAACTGGCCGAGGAGATGCTGCGCAAGGCGCTCATCGAGGTCGAGGGCGGCGAGACGCTGCGCGTGCTCGACGCCGCCGAGGTCGGCCCCGACGACCCGCTCTACACCAGGGCCCTCACCGCCCAGGGCATCCCGACCTGCCAGGGCGTGCGCAACGCGCTCGGCGTCACCTCCTGCGAGCAGATCGACGCCGGCGGCATGGGCTTCCTCGTGCTGCTGCCGCTGATGCCGCTGCACGCCAGGAAGACCGAGCTCATCCTCGACGCCCTCCAGACCGCGGTCGACGCCCACGGCATCGCCCTGATGGTGGAGTGGAACCTGGTCAGCCCGCACATGGCCAACGCCGTCATCCAGATCTTCTTCGACCGGGCCGACGCCGACGCCGCCCGCCGCGCCCACCAGCTGCGCAACGACGCGAGCTGCCTGCTGCGCGACAACGGCTGCGCCATCTACCGCTCCGACATCGACCACGCCGCCGCCGACGTCTGGTCCGAGACCAGCACCGCCAGCCTCGGCATGCTCCACCGGCTCAAGACCGCTCTCGACCCGGACGGCCTGCTCTCTCCCGGCCGCTACGGCGCCTGACCCCCCGAACCGCCCCGCGCCGGTCGCACCCACCGCAGTGTGCCGGCCGGCGGGGAACCTGAGGCTTTCTTGCGAGGAGGACCGAGTGCGTGAGACACCAGTGGCCGTCAGAGGTACCGGCGTGACCCGCCGTCACGCCGTGATGCTGCGGCTGGTCGGCGCGGGCGTGATGCTGACCGTGATGGCCGACACCACGGCCACCACCCTGGCCGTCGGCGTGCTGCGTTACACCCCGGCGGGCGCCGGCATGCCGCTGGGCGACCTGGTCTGGCTGACCAGCGCCGCCTTCATCCCCATCGCCGCGCTACTGGCCACGGCCGGCCGCTGGGCCGACCTGTTCGGCCGCCGCCGGGTGCTGGCGTTCGGGCTGGTGGTCTTCGTGGCCGGCGGGATCGCCACCGTGGCCGCGTCGTCCTGGTCGTTCGTGCTGGCCGCGCGGGCGGTGCAGGGCGCGGGCGCGGCGGCGATGATCCCGGCCAGCCTCGGGCTGCTGCTCGGCGAGCTGCCCGAGTCCCAGCGCCGGGGCGCGATCGCGCTGTGGAGCTCGGCCTCCGGGCTCGGCTGCCTGCTCATGCAGGCCGGCGGCGGCTGGCTGGCCGCCACCGTCGACTGGCGCGCCCTGTTCGTCCCCGACGTCGTCATCGGCGTCGCGCTGCTGATCGCCTGCGCCGCGCTTCCGTCCGGCAGGCGTACCGCGGCCAAGGGCGTGCCGGACGTGCTCGGCGCCTGGCTGCTGGCCGCCGGGATCGCGGTGATCGTGCTGGCCATCTCCAAGGCCATGGCCTGGGGCATGGACGTCGTGTGGCTGGCCGTCGCGGCCCTGGCGCTGCTCGGCGGCGCGCTGGCCCAGGCCAGGCACCACCGCCTGCCCGCCATCGACCTGGCGTTGTGGCGGCAGCGCAAGTTCGTCTGGGGCTGGCTGGCCACCTGGTTCTTCGGCGCCCTGTCCTACGGGCTGCTCACCGTGCAGCCGCTGTACCTGCTCCACCTCGGCTACCCCATGCTGGAGGTGGCGATGTGGCTGACGCCCACCTCCGCGGCCGTCGTCGTCACCAGCTACCTGGCCGGCAAGCTGCTCAAGCACATCGGCGCGTACGGCCTGATCTACGCCGGCTCCCTGCTCTGCGGCGGCGCGTGCGTGCTCGTGCTGACCCAGTCAGGGCCGACGGTGTGGGGCTTGATCGCCAGCGTCGTGGTCGGCATGGGCGTCGGCGCGCTGGCGCCGGGCACCTCCGTGGCCACCACCCTGGCCGCCCGCCCCAGCCAGTACGCCTCCGCCGTCGGCGCGGCCACCATGGCGCGCATGGTCGGCGGGGCCGTCGGCATCGCCGTGGTGTCCCTCGTCATCGACCACCCGTTCATCCTGACCGGCCCGCTGGCCGGGCTGGCCGGCGCGCTCGCCATGTGCGTGGCCATCTCGGTGTTCATCGGGGCCATCGCACTGACCAAGATCACCCGGCTGCGGACCGACCCGGGCGACGACATGATCAAGGTGCCGCGCCGGCTGCTGCTGGAGCTGCGCATGACCCTCGCCACCGTCGCGGCGGAGGCCGACGCGCTGCTGCCTGTCGAGACCCGCACGACCCCCAGGGATCACATCCCGAGGCCCCGGGCGGCAGAGAGCTCGGAGACCTACGGAACCACGCACGTCTAGTTCAACCTCAAGAAGGGCTCTCGTCATGGCAACCACCTCGTGCGACGTGGCCATCGTCGGCGCCGGGCTCGGCGGCTGTTTCCTCGCACTGCTGCTGCGCCGCCGCGGGCAGCGCGTCGTCGTCATCGAGCAGGGACCTTCGATCCCCAGCGCGGGCGCCGACTTCCTCAAGCCCCCCGGCCTGCGGGTGCTGGCCCGCCACGGGCTGGCCGAGCTCGTCGAGCGCCACGGCCTGCGGCGCGACCTCATCCGCTACTACCACGACGGCGAGCCGATCAGGGAGTGCCGCTTCCCCGACGGGGGCTTCCTCATCCGCCCCTACCGCGAGCTGGTCGAGCTCATCTACGCCTGCTGCGCGATGGAGGGCGTCGAGTTCTGCTTCGACGCCGCCATCGAGCACGTCGAGCGCGACGGCGACCGCATCGAGCTGCTGACGCTGTCCGACGGCAGCCGGCTGCGCGCCGACGTGGTCGTGGGCGCCGACGGCACCAGGTCGGCCGTCCGCCGGGCGCTCGACATCGACCAGGTCACCATGCCCTACGACCGGCTGCTGATGCGGGTGGCCACCGTGCCGCTGAGCGCCAGCGTGGCCCGGCTCAACCGGCTCTACTTCAGCTCCGGCGGCTGGCTCGCCTACCTCTACCCGCTCGACAAGGACCAGGCCAGAGTGTTCGTCGGCCTGCCCCCCGAGCAGGACGACGAGGTCTTCGGCCGGGGCGCCGCCGGCCTGCCCGACCTGCTGAAGGGCTTCGTCACCGACAGCACCGACGCCTTCGCCTCCCTGCAGGCGGCCGCCTGGCAGCCGATCAGGGTCTCGTCGCTGCGGGTGGAGGCGTACCACAGGGGCAATGCCGCGCTGCTCGGCTCGGCGGCCTTCGCCTGCCACCCCATGACCGGCATGGGCATGAGCTACACCCTGTACGACGCCGAGATCCTGGCCGACGTCATCTCCGCGGCCGGCGGCGACCTGCCGCTGCTGGACAAGCTGCTCCAGGCCCGCTACGAGCCGCGCCGGCAGGCCCACCGGCAGCTCATCGACTACGGCGACGCCCTGGCCGCCACGTTCCACGACCGCCGGGCGTACCTGCGGGCCTTCCGTGCCGACCTGCACATCTACGGCGACGAGGCCGCGCCGCGCACCGCTCCGGCGTTGCAGCCGATCTGACCCCGCCGCCCTCCGGGAGGCCCCGGCGCGCCCGCCTCAGAGCCGTGCGGGCGGGGCGGCCGGGCCCCGGTAGGGCAGGGTCTGGCTGTAGACGATGCTGGTCGTGGTGCTGCCGAACCGGGCCAGCTCGTCGATGACGCGTTCGAGGTGGGGCATCGAGCCGGCCGCCACCTTCAGCGTGTAGCAGTCCTCCCCGGTGGTGCGCAGGCATTCGAGGATCTCCGGGCGCTCGCCGAGCAGGCGGCGCAGCGGCTCGTGCCGGCTGCCGGGGTACTTCAGCCGCACGACGGCCAGCACGCCGAACCCGACCTTGCCCAGATCGACCTCCGCCCGGTAGCCGGCGATGACGCCCAGCGCCTCCAGCCGCCTGACCCGCTCGGTCGTCGCCGAGGCGCTGAGGTTGACCCGGCGGCCCAGCTCGGTCAGCGGCAGGCGGCCCTCCCGCTGGAGCTCCGCCAGGATCGCCCAGTCGGTGTCGTCGAGATCCTCGGCCATCCGGCGAATATACCGGCAGATCCACGGCGATCCCCGCCCTACGCCGTGAGCGCGGCCTTCAGCCCGGCGGGACGGCCTGGATAGCCTTCGGTGTCATG
Source organism: Nonomuraea sp. NPDC049684 (assembly GCF_044465345.1). Classification (NCBI taxonomy): domain Bacteria; kingdom Bacillati; phylum Actinomycetota; class Actinomycetes; order Streptosporangiales; family Streptosporangiaceae; genus Nonomuraea; species Nonomuraea sp. NPDC049684. The sequence goes on from NZ_JBITLO010000006.1 coordinate 147,248, forward strand.
AGAATCGGCGTGAACGTACCGAACTTCGGGCCCGGCACCGACCCGGCCACGCTGCGGCGATGGGCGCAGACCGTCGAGGGCCTCGGCTACGACCTGCTGATGATCTCCGACCACGTCGCGATCACGCCCGACGTCGCCGCGCAGTACCCGGGACCCTTCTACGAGCCGTTCACCACGCTGTCCTGGCTGGCCGGGATCACCACGCGGGTCAGGCTCGGCACCTCGGTGCTCATCGTGCCGTACCGGCATCCGCTGGTGACGGCCCGGATGGCGGCCAACCTCGACCGGTTCAGCGGCGGCCGGCTGGTGCTCGGCGTGGGCATCGGCTGGGCGCGGCAGGAGTTCGACGCGCTCGGGGTGCCGTTCGAGCGGCGCGGACGGCTGACCGACGACCACCTGCTGGCCATGCGCGCCGCCTGGTCCGCCACGGACGACTACCGCGCCGGGCCCATCCCGTTCTGGGTCGGCGGCAACGGCGAGGCCGGCCTGCGCCGCGCCGTACGGCTGGGCCAGGCCTGGCACCCCCTGCGCAACACCCTGCCCTGGCTGCGCGAGGCCGCCGGGCGGCTGTCGGACGTCGCCGCCGAGCTCGGCCGCCCGGTGCCCGCGTTCGCGCCCCGCATCCTGCTGCGGCTGACCGCCGAGCCGGTCACCGGCCCCGGCCGCCACGCCGGGGAGGGCACCCTCGACCAGATCCTGGCCGACCTCGACGCGCTGCGGCGGCTGGGCGCCGACACCGTCGTGCTCGACCCGTTCGCCGGCGACCCCGCCGAGACGCTGCACCCCCAGACGGCCTGGCACGCGCTCGCGGCCGTGGCCGCCCACTGGAACCTCGAATCCCACGACCTCGAATCCCCCGACCCGTCCAAGGAGGACGACGATGACCCCCGATGACGAGACCCTGCTGCGCCGGGCCATCGAGCTGGCCGCCCGCGCCCGCGCGAACGGCGAGGCCCCCTTCGGCTCGCTGCTGGCCGGCCCCGGCGGCGAGGTGCTGGCCGAGGAGCACAACACGGTACTCGGCGACCGCGACATCTCCGCCCACCCGGAGCTGAAGCTCGCCCGCTGGGCCGCCCGCGAGCTGACCCCGGAGGCCGCGGCCGCCACCACCATGTACACCAGCTGCCAGCCGTGCGGCATGTGCGCCGGCGCCATCGAACGCTCCGGCCTCGGCCGCGTGGTCTACGCCCTGTCGAACGAGCAGCTCGCCGGCCTCAAGACCGGCCCCGGCTGGCCGCACGTCCCGCAGGAGGGCCCGGCCCTGTACGCCGAGGCCAGCGCGCCGCTGGAGGGCTACTACCGCTGACCCGCGCGGCCCGGCCGGCGGCCGCCGATGGTAGGGCCTGCCCCACCAACAGGACGGGTGACAGCGGGGGTCCGCCGGAAGGCCGCCGCCGCGATGCTGAGGAGTGATCACGCCCGCCTCACCAGCATCGGAGAGAACCTTGACCGTGGTGGAAACCCCTCGCGCCGCGCCCCGGGGGAGCGACTTCGCGCAACTGTCGCGCCGCATCGCCCAGGCGGGGCTGATGGAGCGGCGGCCCGCCTACTACGCGATCAGGATCGGCCTGGTGGCCGCCCTGTTCGCCGGAGGGTGGACGCTGTTCGCCGCGGTCGGCGACTCCTGGTGGCAGCTCGGCGTCGCGGCGCTGTTGGCCGTCGCCTTCGCCCAGGTCACGCTGCTGGCCCACGACCTGGCGCACGGCCAGGTGTTCCGGTCGCGGCGGCGCAGCAGGATCGCCGGGCTGGTGGTGGGCAACCTGACCGTCGGGCTCAGCTACGGCTGGTGGATGGACAAGCACACCCGCCACCACGCCAACCCCAACCACGAGGACCACGACCCCGACGTCGCGCCCGACATCCTCATCTGGTCGCGGCGGCAGGCCGAGGCCAGCCGCGGGCTGCCGCGCTTCATCGGCAGGTGGCAGGCGTTCCTGTTCTTCCCCCTGCTCACCCTTGAGGGCCTGAACCTGAAGGTGGCCGGCTTCCGCGCGCTGCGCAGGGTGAAGGGCGGACGCACCGAGGGGCTGCTGCTCGTCGCGCACAACCTGGCCTACCTGGCGGGGGTGTTCGCGGTGCTGCCGCCGGGCAAGGCGCTCGTCTTCCTCGCCGTGCACCAGGCCTGCTACGGCGTGTACCTGGGCTGCACGTTCGCGCCCAACCACAAGGGCATGCCGGTGCTCACCGCCGAGGACTCCCTGGACTTCCTCCGCCGCCAGGTGCTGACCTCCAGGAACGTGCGCGGCGGCCGGATCATGAACGTCGCGCTCGGCGGGCTCAACTACCAGATCGAGCACCACCTGTTCCCCGGCATGCCCTCGGCCAACCTGCGCCGCGCCCGGCCCATCGTGCGCGAGTACTGCCGCGAGCTCGGCGTCGAGTACGTCGAGTGCGGGCTCGTCGAGTCGTGGGCCCAGGCCATGCGGCACCTGCACGACGTCGGGGCGCCGCTGCGCGCCCCTCAGGAGGTGACCACCAGCTCCAGGCCCTCGTGATCCTCCCGGATCTCGTGACCGGCGCCGGCCAGGACCATCCGCAGCGCGAGCAGGACCGCGGTGCGGATGGTCGCGTACTTCACCAGGCGGGCCGCGGTGTCGGTGCCGGCCGGCCCCCAGACGATCACCACCCCGCGGGACGGGTCGTGCCAGACGGTGAGCCCCCCGTCGACCGGCAGCAGGGACGGTTCGACGTTGAAACCCGCGTCGGTCAGCTCCTGCCGGACCACCAGTTCCAGATCCGGCCCATCGCCTCGGGCGAAGTCCATCAGAATCCGCTGCCCCCGCACGGACACGCCGAACGCGCCGCCTGGTAAGTGTGGCGGTTGTGTAAGGATGGCGGCTGTGACCGCCGCGTCAGTCTGGCTGCGTCTGTCGCGGGCCGTCGTGTTCGCGACGGTCTGCGGCTTCGTGTCCGCGACGGGGCACCTGCTGGCCGGTGGCGGGGCCGTCCCGCTCTGGGGCGGCGCGCTCGGGGTGCTGGCCGCCCTCGCCGCCGCGGCCACGATCAGCGGCCGCGAGCGCGGCCCTGCGGCGATCCTGGCCGCCACCACGCTCACCCAGCTCGTGCTGCACCAGCTCTTCGAACGCCTCGCGCCCGCCACGGGCGCCGCCGCCGCGCACGGCCATCCCGCGCCCGCCATGGCGCTGGTCCACCTCACCGTGGCCGCGCTGACGGCGTGGTGGCTGCACCGTGGCGAGCGCGCGCTGTGGCTGATGATCCGCCTGTCCGCCGCGCCGCCCGCGATCCTCGGCCCGCTGCCGCTCGGGCCGGTCGAGGTTCCGGTCGGGCCGCGCCGCCCCGGCGGGCGTCCCGCGGCGTACGCCGACGTCCCCACTCCGATGGGCAGGACCGCCTGCCGCACGGTCACCCGGCGAGGACCACCCCGGCGGCTCCGCCTCCGCTGAAAGTCCCGCGTCCGGCTCAGGACGCGTCCTCGTCCGATCCTTGACCTTCCGTGCCCGGACGGCGCCCCCGCGCCGGTCCGGCCGTCCGCATCCGGAGTTGCGATGAAACCCTCCTGGCCCTTCCGCCTGGCCGTACTCGTCTGCGCGGCCCTCCTGGCGCTGCTGCCGTCCACCGCGGCGCTCGCCCACGACACGCTCAAGAGCAGCTCACCGGCCAAGAACGCGCAGGTGTCCGCGATCGAGCGGATCGAGCTGGAGTTCAACGCCCACGTCCAGTTCCCCTTCGTGGTGCTGCACGACGCGGCGGGCAAGGCCGTCGAGGTCGGCAAGCCCCGCGTCGACGGGCCCAAGGTGGCCGCCGACGTGCCCCGGCAGCCCGCGCCCGGTTCGTACGTGATCGCCTGGCGTGTCGTGTCCTCGGACGGACATCCGATCGAGGGCGAAATCCCGTTCGTCATGAAAGGATCTAGTTCTCAACCGGCAGTGGCGTCCTCGCCCGTCGAGGAACGGCCCGCCGCGACGGGCGTCCCCGGCTGGATCTGGGGCGGGCTGGCGGTGCTCGTCGTGCTGGGCGCGTTCCTCCTGATCAGGGGCGCGCGGCGCGGCCCTGACCGGGAGGACGTGGATGCTGGTTGAGCGGGCCAGGCAGCTCGCGCGGCAGTGGGTGCTCGACGAGGGCGCCCGCCTGCCCGGGTTCGAGGGGGCGTTCCTGACCGGGTCCGCGCTGTGGGCGGCCCCGGGCACGGAGCTGGGCCCCACGTCCGACGTGGACGTGATGGTGCTGGCCGACCCGCCGCCCGCGATCGGCAAGTTCCGCTACGAGGGCGTCCTGCTGGAGGTCTCCGGCATCGCCCGCATCGGCTCCACCCACGAGGTGCTGAGCGACTACCACCTGGCCGGCAGCTTCCACCTGCCCGGCGTGCTGGCCGACCCGACCGGGCGGCTCGGCGAGATCCAGCGCCTGGTGGCCCGCGACTTCGCCGAGCGGCCCTGGATCATCGCCCGCTGCACGCAGGCGATGGACCGGGTGCGCGGCTGGATCAACTCCATGGACGAGAACGCGCCCGTCCCCGAGCAGGTGGCGTCCTGGCTGTTCGGCACGGGCGTGACCACGCACGTCCTGCTGGTCGCCGGGCTGCGCAACCCGACCGTGCGCCGCCGGTACGCCGCCGTGCGCGAGCTGCTGGCCGGGCACGGCCGGCTCGACTGGCACGAGCACCTGCTCGAACTGCTGGGCTGCGCGCGGATGACCCGGCAGCGGGTGGAGCGGCACCTGGCGGCCCTGGAGACGGTCTTCGACGCGACGGCCGGGCTGGAGGCGTCCTCCTATCGCTTCGCCTCCGACATCTCGCCGCAGGCGCGTCCGGTGGCCATCGACGGCAGCCGCGAGCTCGTCGCCGCCGGGCTCCACCGGGAGGCGGTGTTCTGGCTGGTCGCCACGTACGCGCGCTGCCTGGACAAACGCGCCGCCGCCGGCGCGCCGGGCGGGTACGAGGAGGGCTTCCAGGAGCTGTTGGCCGACCTCGGCGCCGAGACGTTCGCCGACCGGCGCCGCCGCGGCGACCACGTGCTGGCCGCCCTGCCCAGCCTGTGGCAGACGGCCATGGCGCTGTGCTGACGGCGTCCCGCGGCCCCCGGCTCAGGTCCGGCGCAGTGAGCGGGTCAGACCGGCGGCGATGGTCGTGGCCAGCACCCAGCCGGCCATGATCAGTCCCCAGGCCAGCCACTGCGCGCCCCCTTGCGGGTTGTAGGCCTTCTCCTGCCCGAGGTCGATGATCGGCAGCAGCAGGTCGAGGGTGTAGACCAGCGCGTGGAACGGCGGCGCCTCGCCCGGCTTCAGCGGCGGCGGCACGTCGAGCCCGAACACGACCGTGCCCGCGGCCAGCAGCGCGGCCAGCCAGGCCGCCGCGCGCAGGGGGCGGAAGCCGTAGCCGACGGTGGCGTCCTGGAGGTGGCCCCAGAAGCGGGCGTACCAGGGGAGCGCGGCGCGGCGTCGCCGCTGGCCGGCCAGCAGCGTCTCGCGGGCGTCGGCGTCGCCGCCGAGCCGCCGGTACATCGCGGCGAGCTGCTCGTAGGCGCCCGGCAGGTAGCCGTCGGGGTCGGTACGCAGCCAGCGCAGCCGCCCGGCCGCCGGCAGCATGGGGTCGAGCACCTCGTACGACAGCCCGTCCATGCGCATCGCCCGCGGCCACCCGGCGGGGTCGTCACGCAGGACGCCGATCCGCGCGTACCGTAACTCCACCACCCCCTCGACCGGCGCGGCCGTGCGCAGCGCCAGCTCGCGGGCCTCCAGCCGCCAGCACTTCAGCGCCACCTCGCCGGGCGCGGCCAGGGTGGCGCCGTCGAGGCACAGGCGGCTGCCGACCTGGGCGCTGGTCAGCCTGATCCGGCCGCGGGCGGAGAAGCCGTCGCAGAGGTTGAGCACCTTGCCCACCGACAGGCCGTTGGCCGACAGCGCCGCTCCGCCGGGATTGACCAGGGTCGCGCCCTCGAAGTGCGCCGGTCCGGTGACCGTGGCGTCGAGCAGGCTGAACTCGCCCTCGGCGCGCAGCCCTCGCCAGGCCAGCAGCGAGCCGTTCACGGTGAGGCCGTCGGCGGCGACCACCACGCCGCCCGGGGCGCTCAGCCGCGCGCCCTCCAGGCCGAGGGTGCCGACGACGACCGAGCGGTTGAGGCGCACCTGCCCCTCGGCCGTCAGCCCGGCCAGGAAGAGCCCCGCCTCGGCGTTGAGCCCGGTGGCGCGCAGCGCGAGCCCGCCCGGCCGCCGGATGCGCGAGCCGCGTAACGTGAGCGGGCCGGACACGCGGGCGAACCGCAGGCTGACCTCGCCGTCGGCCTCCATGTCCCGCGCGAACAGCCCGACCTGGACGATCACGTTGGACGCCTCCAGGGCCGTGCCGCCCGGCGCGTTGAGTCGGGCGCCGTCCAGCTCGACCGCGCCGCCGATCCGGGCGGAGGCCAGGACGAGCGTGCCGTCGCAGGCGAAGCCGTCCTGGGCGCGCAGGTGGCCGGCCACGTCGAGGTGCTCGCCGTTGAGCGCCGTGCCCGCCGGGTGGCTCAGGCGGGCGCAGTTGAGCACGAGGTTGCCGCTGATCCGGCCGCCGGGCAGCCGCAGCTCGCCGGTGACGTGGCTGCCCGCCAGCCGCAGGTTGCCCTCGACCTGGACGTTCGAGGCGGTCAGTCCGGGCAGCAGGGAGCCGCTGAAGCTGAGGAAGCGGGTGCGGGCGTGGTAGAGGTCGGGGGCGGCGTCGAAGGCGCAGCCCTGGAAGGTGACGGGGAAGGGCAGCTCGGCGAAGGCCAGGTTGAGCGCGCCCGTGATCCTCGCCCCCGCCAGGATCAGCCGTGGCTGGGCGGCGGGCTCGTCGAACCCGCCGAGCAGCAGCCCGGCCAGCGCCTCGCCGCGGACCGTGCGGCCGGCGTCCCAGGACGCGGCCGTGGCCGGGTCGTCGGCGGCGGGGTCGCCGGTGCGCAGGTCGACGGCGCGGCCGTGGGCGAGCGCGGCGGCCACGGCCCGCTCGGCGTCGTTGAGATCGGCGATCGGCACCCCGCCATCATCGCCGACCCCGCCTCAGGAACCGACCTCAAGGGCCTTCGCTCAGGAGCGGACCTCAAGGGCCTCCGCTCAGGAGCGGACCTCCAGGCCCAGGGCCTCGGCGATGACCGTGGCCTGGACGGGGTCGATGACCGCCTTCTTGAGCGTGACCGTGTGCGGGTCGAGCGTGCTCAGGTCGCTGCCGCGCAGGTCGCAGCCGGTGAGGTCGGCGCCGTGCAGCCAGGCCCCCGACAGGTCGGCCCGGCGCAGCTCGGCCCCGGCCAGCCGGGCCCCGGTCAGGTCGGCCTCCCGCAGCCGGACGCCGTGGAAGGCGCTGCCGCGCAGGTCGGCGCCGGGCAGCCCGGTGTAGGACCAGTCGCCGCCGTCGACCTTCAGCAGCCCGAAGGTGCAGCCGTCGAACATGCTGCCGGTCAGCTTGCACCCCCTGAACGTGGCGTCGAACAGGGAGCACCGGCTGAACAGGCAGTTGAGGAAGCGCGCGTCCTCGTGGACGGAGACGTTGAGCCGCACGTTCCTGAACGTGCACTCCTCGAACGAGGCCCCCTGGTCGACCAGCTCGGTCAGGTCGACGCCCTGGAACAGGACCCGGTGGAAGGTCTCACCGGCGATCTCCGTCCTGTCCCAGTCGTCGGCGTGGATCGTCGTCTCGATCGGGGGCGCGGGCACCCCGTGCTTACGGTCGGCCATGCGAACAAACTAGCGGATCACGCCTTGTTCGCGATGGCCGTGATGAGCGGCTGGACGAGCTTGGCCGCCAGCGGCCCGAACGCCGCCAGGATCAGCACGTACGCCGCCGCCAGGGCTCCGAGGTCGGGATGGGCCCCGGCGCCGACCGCCAGACCGGCGATGACGATGTTGAACTCGCCGCGCGGGATGAGGGCGATGCCCGCCCGCGCCTGACCGGCCTTGCCGATGCCCGCCCGTCTGGCCGCGTACGCGCCCGTCAGCAGCTTGGTCACCATGCTCACCAGCGCCAGCAGCGCGGCCAGCCCCGCCACCGGCAGGATCTTGGCCGGATCGGTCTGCAACCCGAAGAACACGAAGAACACCGCCGCGAACAGGTCGCGCAGCGGCGCGAGCAGCGCCTGCGCGTCGTGCGCGAGCTGCCCCGACAGCGCGATCCCGACCAGGAACGCGCCGACCGCCGCCGAGACCTGCAGCTGCTGGGCCAGCCCGGCCACCAGCAGCGCCAGCCCGACCACCTTCAGCAGCAGCACCTCGGAGTTGGGGCTGGACACGAACGCCTCGATGAAGCGCCCGAAGCGCAGCGCCACGACGAGCACGACGCTCACCGTGCCGAGCGCGATGCCGACCGAGATCGCCCCGCTGACCAGGCTCAGGCCCGCCAGCAGCGTGGTGAGGACCGGCAGGTAGACCGCCATGGTCAGGTCCTCGAACACCAGCAGGGACAACACCGTCGGCGTCTCCCTGTTACCGATCCACCCCAGATCGGACAGCACCTTGGCGGTGATGCCGGAGGAGGTGGCGTAGGTGACGCCCGCCATGGCCACCGCCGCGACCGGCCCCCAGCCCAGCAGCAAGGCGCAGATCGCGCCGGGGGCGGCGTTCAGCACGAGGTCGACGATGCCGGCCCGCGCGTTGCTCGTGAGGCTGGTGACCAGTTCGTCGGCGTTGTACTCCAGACCGAGCGTCAGCAGCAGCAGGACGACGCCCAGCTCCGCGCCGACCGAGATGAACTCCTCGCTGGTCGCCAGCGGCAGCACGCCGCCCGTGCCGAACGCCAGACCGGCGATCAGGTAGAGCGGGATCGGTGAGATGCCGACGCGCAGCGCGAGCGCGCCCAATACCCCCAGACCTAGAAGAACAGCACCGAATTCGAGAAAGATGACCGCGGTTTCGTGCACCCGCGGCCCTACCCGTCAGCCAGGATGCCGGCGACTTCCGCGGTGCTGTCCGCGCTTCCCACCACGACCACGACGTCGCCCTCGCCGAAGACGAAGTCGGGACCGGGGCTGGCGAACACCTGGCCGCCGCGGACCACGGCGACGATGGAGGCGCTGGTACGGGTCCTGACCCGCGCCTCGCCCATGGTGCGCCCGGCGTAGGGGGAGCCGGACGGGATGGGGAGCTGGACGCTGACCAGGCCCTCGACCTGCTGGTGCAGCTGGTTGAGCCGCTGGACGATGCGGGGGGCGCCGAGGAGCTCGGCCAGGGCGTCGGCCTCCTCGTCGTTCAGCTTGACCGTCTGACAGGCGCGGTCGGGGTCGTCCTTGTCGTAGATCACCAGGTCGCGACGGCCGGTGCGGTGCGAGACGATGCCTACTCGCTGGCCGGCGCGGGTGGTGAAATCGTGCCGGAGTCCGATGCCCGGCAACGCTGTCTGCTCAACCTCCACCTATCCCACCCATCCAAAAAATACGCATATTTTCGGACAACACTACCAATGGTCGCCGCCTCTCCGACCTCCTCGAATCCCGCCCATGAGCCGTCCCGCGCCCTCCCGGCCGCCCGCGACGCCGCCCGCCCGGCCTGCGCCGGAACAGGCGGCGGGGGACAGGCGGCGCGGGACAGGCGGCACGGGAACGGGCGGCGCGGACAGGCGATGCGGGAGCGGGCGGCACGGGGACAGGCCGCGCGGGAACCGGCGGCGCGGGCCGGACGCGGGTGGGAAGATGCCGGGGACGTTGCCGCGGGAGAGGCGAGACGAAGCGATGCCGACCACTTCCCCCATCCGGCTGCTGCTCGTGGAGGACCACGCGATGGTGGCCGAGGCCATCGGCCTGGCGCTCGGCCGGGCGCCGGGCATCGAGGTAGTGGCGCAGGCGGGCACGGTCGCCGCCGCCCTCGCCGCGGCCGCCCACAGCCGGCCCGACGTCGTGGTGCTCGACCGGCGGCTGCCCGACGGCGACGGCGTCGAGGCGATCGGCCGGTTCGCGGCGGTCGCGCCCGAGGCCCGGGTGCTGGTGCTCACCGGGGAGGCCACCGCCTCGGTCGCCGCCCGGGTGGTGGAGGCGGGCGGGGCGGGCCTGCTGGTGAAGTCGTCCAGGCTGGAGGAGCTGGAGTCGGCGGTGCGCGAGGTGGCCGCCGGCGGCGTGGTGTTTGCGCCCGGCCTGCTGCCCGGCGTGCTCGACCGGCTGACCGGCCGGGTGCGGAGCCCGGGTACGGCGCTGACCGCGCGCGAGCGCGAGACGCTGCGGCTGCTGGCCGAAGGAGCGAGCACGGTCGAGATCGGCGCGCGGCTCGGCGTGGCCCGCAACACCGCGCGCAACCACGTCCAGCACGTCCTGGAGAAGCTCGGGGCCCGCTCCAAGCTGGAGGCCGTGGCCGTCGCGCGACGGGAAGGGCTGCTCGACTGACGCAGATGCACCAGAGGGCGTCCCTCATCCGCACCGGAAGAAGTGGTTCCGCTGCGTCTCGTGATCAACCCTGTACTGCCCGACAGTAGGAGGATGGGCAGTTTCGCGGCGCCGTACCAGGTGGACACCCGGCTGCCGGAAGAGATGGGCAGCATCACCGCGGCCCGTCAGAGAGCACGTGAGGTGCTGGCCGAGTGCGGCTACCTCGGGCGCCGCGAGGACGTCCTGCTCGTGGTCTCCGAGCTGGTGACCAACGCGCTGGTGCACGGCGACGGCCCGCCCGCCTTACGCATCCGCTGCACCCCCTCCCACGTGCGGATCGAGGTGCGCGACCGCGGCGCCCGCCTGCCCGAGCCGCGCGAGCCGGGGCCCGACAACGGCTGGGGCCTGCACGTCATCGAGCTGCTGTCCACCGGCTGGGGCGTCTCCCGCGCCGACGAAGCCGACGAAGGCGACCAAGCCGACGAAGGCGGGGAAGCCGGGGAGAGCGGGGAAGGCGGCAAGGTGGTGTGGTGCGAGCTGGCGCCCCACGTCGTCGCGCCCGCCCAGGAGCGCTCCAGGGCATGATCGAGTTTCGGTCTTCCGCCGGGCCGTGCGAAGCTGCAGTATGCCCGGTCAAGACAGGCAGTCAGAGGACATCCAGCTGCTCGTCCGCAGCGTCGTCGACTACTCGATCTGTCTCCTCGACCCCGCGGGCCATGTGACCAGCTGGAACGCCGGCGCCGAGCGCATCAAGGGCTACCGGGCCGAGGAGATCATCGGCCGCCACTTCTCGGTGTTCTACCCGCCCGAGGCGGTCGCGGCCGGCCGTCCGGAACAGCTGCTGGGCCGCGCGGCGGCGGCCGGCCGGGTGGCCGACGAGGGCTGGCGGGTGCGCAAGGACGGCGCCCGGTTCTGGGCGCGCGTGGTCATCACCGCCTTGCGCGACGAGCGGGGCCTGCTGCGCGGGTTCGGCAAGGTCACCGGCGACCTGACCGAGCGCCGCCTGGCCGAGCAGGCGATGCGCGACAGCGAGGAGCGCTTCCGCCTGCTGGTCCAGAACGTCGTCGACTACGCCATCTTCATGCTCGACGCCCAGGGCCGGATCGTGAGCTGGAACGCCGGCGCCGAGCGCATCAAGGGCTACCACGCCGAGGAGATCATCGGCCGCCACTTCTCGGTCTTCTACCCGCCCGAGGACGTCGCGGCCGGCAAACCCGCCATGGAGCTGGAGGTCGCCGTCGCCGACGGCCGGTGGGAGGAGGAGGGCTGGCGCGTCCGCAAGGACGGCACCAGGTTCTGGGCCAGCGTGGTCATCACCGCCCTGCACGACGACCGCGGCGAGCTGCGCGGGTTCGGCAAGGTCACCCGCGACCTGACCGAGCGCCGCAACGTGTCCCGCGCCCTCGACGAACGCGGCATCGGCGAGGCCGTCGAGGCCGCCGTCGCCCGCCTGCGCGACCTGACCTTCGAGCTGCGCCCGCCGGCCCTCGACGAGGAGGGCCTGGTCGAGGGCCTGGCCGGCTACCTGCGGCAGGTGACGGCCGGCACCGGGCTGTCGTTCGAGATCGACCACCGCCTCGACGCCGACCCGCCGCCCGAGGCCGCCGTCACCATCTTCCGGATCTGCCAGGAGGCGATCACCAACGTGCGCAAGCACGCCCGCGCCACCTCGATCAGGCTCTCGCTGGTCTCGCTCGACCGCGGCGTGCACGTGCGCGTCGCCGACGACGGCGCCGGGCTGCCGCCGGGCGCCGAGGGGCCGCTGCGGCACTTCGGGCTGATCGAGATGCGCGAACGGGCCGAGATCGCGGGCGGCTGGTGGAGCCTGACCGACCGGCCGGGGGCCGGCACCATCGTGGACTTCTGGGTCCCGGCCGTCCCGCACGCCTGACCGGAGCGGCGCTCAGCGGCGGGGGAGCACCTCCAGCGACTGGCGGGCGATCTCCCACTCCTCGTCCGTGGGCACGACCAGCACCGCCACCTCCGCGCCCGGCGGCGAGACCGCCCGCTCCCCGGCCGGGCCGGCCGCGTTCAGCGCGGGGTCCACGGTGATGCCGAGCCGGTCGAGCCCGGCCAGCGACTCCGCGCGGGTGGCCGCGTCGTGCTCGCCGACGCCGCCGGTGAACACGATCGCGTCCAGGCGGCCGAGCAGGGCGTAGTACGCGCCGACGTACTTGCGGATGCGCCGGGTGTAGACCTCCAGGGCCAGCCGGGCCTCCTCGTCGCCGCGCGCCCGCACCTCGCGCATGTCGAGCGTCCCGGCCAGGGCGCGCAGGCCGCCCTCGTGGCTGAGCGCGCGTTCGACCTCCTCGCCGCCCAGGCCGCGCACCCGCGCCAGGTAGCCGGCGATGGCGGGGTCCACGTCGCCGGAACGGGTGCCCATCACCAGCCCCTCCAGCGGGGTCAGCCCCATGGAGGTGTCCACGCTGCGCCCGCCGGACATCGCCGTCGCGCTGGCGCCGTTGCCCAGGTGCAGCACGACCAGGTCGAGGTCGGCCAGGTCGCGGCCGAGGAGGGCGGCGGCGCGGCGGGAGACGTAGGCGCAGGAGGTGCCGTGGAAGCCGTAGCGCCGCACGCCCAGCTCCCGCCAGGCCCGCGGCACCGCGTACGTGTACGCCTGCGGCGGCAGCGTGAGCTGGAACGCCGTGTCGAACACCGCCACCTGCGGCACCCCGGGGAACGCCGCCCGCGCCACCCGGATCCCGGCCAGGTTCACCGGGTTGTGCAGCGGCGCGAGCGGCGCCAGCTCCTCGATCGCGGCGATCACCTCGTCGTCGACGAGGGCCGGGCCGGTGAAGCGGGTGCCGCCGTGCACGACCCGGTGACCGACCGCGACCGGCGCCAGCTCGGGCCCGGCCCGCGCGAACGCCTCCAGCATCGCCGTCAGCCCCTCGGCGTGCCCGGGGAAGCGCTCCTCCCGCACGTACGGCGGCCCGCCGTCCGCGTGGTGCGTCAGCCGCCCGCGCTCCTCGCCGATGCGCTCCACCAGCCCGCGCGCCGGCCGCTCCCGGGTGCGCGCGTCCACCAGCTCGTACTTGATGGAGGAGGAGCCGGTGTTCAGGACGAGAATTCGGCCGGCCACGTCCACGACCTGATCTCCGCCGGGTCCTCGCCGTGCTCCCTGGTGTACGCGCGGGCCCGCAGCCGCGCGTCGCTCATCCGCTGGCGCAGGTGCGCGGCCTTGGAGCCGAGCCCCGGCACCCGGTCGATGACGTCGATGACCAGGTGGTAGCGGTCGATGTCGTTGAGCATGGCCATGTCGAACGGCGTGGTCGTGGTGCCCTCCTCCTTGTAGCCGCGCACGTGCATGTTGGCGTGCCCGGTGCGGCGGTAGGCGAGCTGGTGGATGAGCGAGGGGTAGCCGTGGAAGTTGAAGATGATCGGCCGGTCCACGGTGAACAGCGTGTCGAACTCGGCGTCCGGCAGGCCGTGCGGGTGCTCCGACCGCGGTTGCAGCCGCATCAGGTCCACCACGTTGACGACGCGCACCTTCAGCTCGGGCAGATGCTCGCGCAGCAGCGCCGCGGCGGCCAGCGTCTCCTGGGTCGGCACGTCGCCCGCGCAGGCCAGCACCACGTCCGGCTCGCTGCCCTGGTCGGTGGAGGCCCACGGCAGGATGCCCAGGCCGCGCGTGTTGTGCGCGATCGCCTCCTCCATGGTGAACAGGTCCAGCACCGGCTGCTTGCCCGCCACGATCACGTTGACGTAGTCGCGCGAGCGCAGGCAGTGATCGGCCACCGACAGCAGGGTGTTGGCGTCCGGCGGCAGGTAGACCCGCACCACGGACGCCTTCTTGTTGACGACCACGTCCAGGAAGCCGGGGTCCTGATGGCTGAAGCCGTTGTGGTCCTGCCGCCACACGTGCGACGACAGCAGGTACGTCAGCGACGCCACCGGCCGCCGCCACGGGATCTTCTGCGACGACTCCAGCCACTTGGCGTGCTGGTTGAACATGGCGTCGATGATGTGGATGAACGCCTCGTAGCAGTTGAACAGGCCGTGCCGGCCGGTCAGCAGGTAGCCCTCCAGCCAGCCCTGGCACAGGTGCTCGCTCAGCACCTCCATCACCCGGCCGCCCGGGGCCAGGTTCTCGTCCGTGGGCAGCAGCTCGGCCTCCCACGCCCGGTCGGTGACCTCGAACACGGCCTGCAGCCGGTTGGAGGCGGTCTCGTCCGGGCCCATCAGCCGGAAGTTGCGCGGGTTGCCGGCGATCACGTCGCGCAGCAACCCGCCGAGCACCCGCGTCGGCTCGGTCAGCTGGGCGGCCGGGGACTTGACCTCGACCGCGTGCCGGCGGAAGTCCGGCAGCCGCAGCGGCTGCAGCAGCTCGCCGCCGTTGGCGTGCGGGTTGGCGCTCATCCGCAGCGGCCCCCGCGGCACCGTCGCCAGCACCTCCTCGACCGGCCTGCCGTCGGAGCCGAACAGCTCCTGCGGCCGGTACGAGCGCATCCACTCCTCCAGCATCGCCAGGTGCGCCGGGTTGTCCCGGACGCCCGACAGCGGCACCTGGTGGGCCCGCCAGGTGCCCTCGACCGGCTTGCCGTCCACCTCGCGTGGGCCGGTCCAGCCCTTCGGCGTGCGCAGCACGATCATCGGCAGCCGCCGGTCCTGGCCGTCCTTGTACTCGGCCAGCTCGTCGAAGACGGTGTCCAGGGTGGCGGCCATCTCCTCGTGCGAGGGGCCGACCAGGTGGGGGCGGTAGCCGTAGCCCTCCATGAGCTTGAACAGGTCCTGCTCGGGGATGCGGGCGAGCACGGTGGGGTTGGCGATCTTGTAGCCGTTCAGGTGCAGGATGGGGAGCACGACGCCGTCGCGCCGGGGGTCGAGGAACTTGTCGGAATGCCAGCTCGCGGCCAGCGGGCCGGTCTCGGCCTCGCCGTCGCCGATGACGCAGGCCACCACCAGGCCGGGGTTGTCGAACGCGGCGCCGTAGGCGTGGGCGAGGGAGTAGCCCAGCTCGCCGCCCTCGTGGATGGAGCCGGGGGTCTCGGGCGCGACGTGGCTGGGGATGCCGCCGGGGAAGGAGAACTGGCGGAACAGCCGCCGCATGCCCTCGGCGTCCTGCGAGACGTCCGGATAGCGCTCGGTGTAGGAGCCCTCCAGCCAGGCGTGCGCGACGGCGGCGGGCCCGCCGTGGCCGGGACCGGCGATGTAGATCATGTCCTGGTCGCGCTCGGAGATCACCCGGTTGAGGTGGGCGAAGCAGAAGTTCAGCCCCGGGGTGGTGCCCCAGTGGCCGAGCAGGCGCGGCTTGATGTGCTCGGGACGCAGCGGCTCGGTCAGCAGCGGGTTGTCCAGCAGGTAGATCTGCCCGACGGACAGGTAGTTGGCCGCCCGCCAGTACGCGTCTATGTGGTCCATGCCCTTGCCCATTCCTCCGCAGGCGGTGCTGAATCCCCGGGCTGCCGATAATGTGCCGTCACATGGCGCTGCGCAGTTCCCTCTGGTACTCCGGTGACGACAGGAACTCCTACATCCACCGGGCCTGGATGCGCCGCGGCCTGCCGCGCGAGGCGTTCGAGGGCGAGCGGCCGCACATCGCCATCGCCAACAGCGCCTCCGACCTCGCGCCGTGCAACTCCCACCTCGACGAGGTCGCCCGCAGCGTCATGAACGGCGTGTGGGAGGCCGGGGGCGTGCCGCTCGACCTGCCCGTCCTGTCGCTGGGCGAGACGAACGTGCGCCCGACCGCCATGCTCTGGCGCAACCTGGCCGCGATGGCCGCCGAGGAGCTGCTGCGGGCCAACCCGATCGACGGCGTGGTGCTGCTCGGCGGCTGCGACAAGACGATCCCGGCGCTGCTCATGGCCGCCGCCTCGGTCGACCTGCCGGCGCTCGTCGTGCCCGGCGGGCCCATGCTGACCGGGCACTTCCGCGGCGTGCCGCTCGGCTGCGGCACCGACGTGTGGCGGCTCAGCGAGGAGGTGCGGGCCGGCACGCTGTCCCGCGAGGCGTTCCTCGCCTCCGAGTCGTCCATGATCCGCAGCCGCGGCCACTGCAACACGATGGGCACCGCCTCCACCATGGCCTGCATGGCCGAGGCGCTCGGCATGACGCTGCCCGGCACGGCCGGCACCCCGGCCCCCGACAGCCGCCTGCTGGAACGCGCGCACGTCAGCGGCCGGCTGGCCGTGGAGCTGGTAGGCGCGGGCCGCCGTCCCAGCCACGTCATGACCCGGGCCTCCTTCCTCAACGCCATCGTGACGCTGGCCGCGATCGGCGGCTCGACCAACGCGGTCGTGCACCTGCTGGCCATCGCCGGGCGGCTCGGCGTCGAGCTGAGCCTCGACGACTTCGACCGGGCCGGCTCCGGCGTGCCGCTGCTGGCCGATCTCCAGCCCGCCGGCCGCCACCTGATGGACGACCTGTTCAGGGCGGGCGGCCTGGCCGCCCTGCTGCGGGAGGTCGAGGACCTGCTCGACCCCGCGGCGATCACCGTCACCGGCAGGCCGCTGGTCGAGCACCTGGCCGGCGCCGAGATCTGGGACGACACCGTGATCCGGCGGCGCTCCGACCCGCTGCTGCCCGACGCGGGCATCGCCGTGCTGCGCGGCAACCTGGCGCCCGACGGCGCCGTGATCAAGCCCGCGGCCGCCTCGCCTGAGCTGCTGCGCCACCGCGGCAGGGCGATCGTCTTCGACGGCGTCGAGGACGCCCGCGCCCGGCTCGACTCGCCCGGCCTCGACGTCGACGAGACCTCGGTGCTGGTGCTGCGCGGCTGCGGGCCCAGGGGCTACCCGGGCATGCCGGAGGTCGGCAACCTGCCGCTGCCGCGCAAGCTGCTGGCCAGGGGGGTGCGCGACATGGTGCGGGTCAGCGACGCCCGGATGAGCGGCACCGCGTACGGCACGGTCGTCCTGCACGCCTCGCCGGAGGCGGCGGCCGGCGGCCCGCTGTCGCGGGTGCGCACCGGCGACCCGATCGTGCTCGACGTGGCGGCCAGGCGGCTCGACGTCGACGTCCCCGAGGCCGAGCTGGCCGCCAGGGAGCCGGTCATGACCGGCCACGCCCGTCCGGCCCGCGGCTGGCAGCGCCTGTACGTCGACCACGTCACGCAGGCGCACCTGGGCGCCGACCTCGACTTCCTGACGGGCTCCTCCGGCGACGCGCCCGGCCGGGAGTCCCACTGAAAGCAAAGAGTGCCCGGCGCCATGCGCGGAATCATCCCCGTGGGGTACGGGGTTCCCTGACGGGAGCCCGGCTCAGCGGATCTCCCGCGAGTACGGGACGATGTGATCAGGTTTGACGACGCATGAGGAGGAAGCGGTGAACGGCGACATCAGCCAGAGCCAGGAGTGGGCGGCTCTGGGCAAGCATCACGAGGAGCTGGCGGGAAAGCAGCTTCGTGAGCTGTTCGCGGAGGACCCGGGCAGGGCCGGGCGGATGACGGTGAGCGCCGGGGACCTCTACCTCGACTACGCCAAGCACCGCGCCACCCAGGAGACGATCGACCTGCTGGTGGCCCTGGCCGAGCGGGCGGGCCTGCGCGAGCGCATCGCCGCGATGTTCGGCGGCGAGCACATCAACGTGAGCGAGGACCGCGCCGTCCTGCACGTCGCGCTGCGCATGCCGGAGAACGCCGAGCTGGTCGTCGACGGCCAGGACGTCGTGGCCGACGTGCACGCGGTGCTGGACAAGATGAGCGCCTTCGCGGACCGCGTCAGGTCCAAGGAGTGGAAGGGCGCCACCGGGCAGCCGATCAGGACCGTGGTCAACATCGGCATCGGCGGCTCCGACCTCGGCCCGGCCATGGCCTACGAGGCGCTGCGCGACTACGTGGACGCCGGCGTCGAGGCCAGGTTCGTCTCCAACATCGACCCCGCCGACATCCTGGGCAACCTGCGCGACCTCGACCCGGCCACCACCCTGTTCGTGGTCGCCTCCAAGACCTTCACCACGCTGGAGACGCTGACCAACGCCAGGGTCGCCCGGTCCTGGCTGGCCGGCGCGCTGGGCGAGGACGCGGTCTCCAAGCACTTCGTGGCCGTCTCCACCAACGCCGGCAAGGTCGCCGAGTTCGGCATCGACACCGACAACATGTTCGGCTTCTGGGACTGGGTGGGCGGCCGCTACTCCTTCGACGGCGCCATCGGCCTGTCGCTGATGATCGCCGTCGGGCCGGACCGGTTCCGCGAGATGCTGTCCGGCTTCCACAGCATGGACGAGCACTTCCGCACCGCGCCCTTCGACGCCAACATGCCGGTCCTGATGGCCCTGCTCGGCATCTGGTACACCGACTTCTTCGGCGCCGAGACCCGCGCCGTGCTGCCCTACAGCCAGCGGCTGCACCGCTTCCCCGCCTACCTCCAGCAGCTCACCATGGAGTCCAACGGGAAGTCGGTGCGCGCCGACGGCAGCCCGGTGACCGTCCCGACCGGCGAGATCTTCTGGGGCGAGCCGGGCACCAACGGCCAGCACGCCTTCTACCAGCTCCTGCACCAGGGCACCCGGCTCGTCCCGGCCGACTTCATCGGCTTCGCCGAGCCGTTCGAGGACCGCGAGGGCATGCACGACCAGCTCACCGCCAACCTGCTCGCCCAGACCAGCGCGCTGGCCTTCGGCAAGACCGCCGAGGAGATCGCGGGCGAGGGCACGCCGCCGGAGATCGTGCCGCACAAGGTGATGCCGGGCAACCGGCCCACCTCGACGATCCTGGCGACCAAGCTCACGCCGTCCACGCTGGGCCAGCTCGTCGCGCTCTACGAGCACATCGTGTTCGTCGAGGGCACGATCTGGGGCGTCGACTCCTTCGACCAGTGGGGCGTCGAGCTGGGCAAGAAGATGGCGCTCGACGTGGCGCCCGCGCTCACCTCCGACGAGCCGCCGCAGACCTTCCCCGACTCCTCGACCGAGCAACTCGTGCGCAGGTACCGCGAGCTGCGCGGAAGGCGGGCCTAGAGATGGGGCGGGCGGGCGCGCTGGTCCTGTTCGGCGTCACGGGGGACCTCGCGCGCAAGATGCTGCTCCCCGCGCTCTACCACCTGACCGCCGACGGCAGGCTCGACCTGCCGATCATCGGCGTCGCCAAGACCGACATGGACCTCGACGCGCTGCGCGAGCACGCCCGCGAGGCGTGCGGCGGCGTCCAGGACGCGGCGTTCGAGAAGCTGGCCGGCAACCTGCGGCTGGTGGCCGGCGACTACCGCGACCCCGAGACGTTCGCCAGGTTGCGGGAGGAGGTCGAGGGCAAGGGGTTCCTCGTCCACTACCTGGCGGTGCCGCCCGCGCTGTTCTCCGTCGTCGCCGAGGGGCTGGCCGGCGCCGGGCTCAACCACGAGGCCAGGCTCGTGGTGGAGAAGCCGTTCGGGCACGACCTCGACTCCGCGCGCAGGCTCAACGACGAGCTGCTGAAGTACTTCGACGAGGACCACCTGCGGCGGGTCGACCACTTCCTGGGCAAGGAGCCGGTCGAGGACCTCATGGTGTTCCGGTTCGCCAACATGCTGCTCGAACCGCTGTGGAACCGGAACTTCGTGCGCAGCGTGCAGATCACCATGGCCGAGGACTTCGACGTCGCCGACCGCGGCGGCTTCTACGACGCCAACGGCACGGTCCGCGACGTGGTCCAGAACCACCTGCTGCAACTGCTGGCCATCCTGGCGATGGACCCGCCGCCGTCCATGGACGCCCGCGCCCAGCTCGACGAGAAGTGGCGGGTGCTGCGCGCCGTCCAGGCCGTCGACCCGGCCCACGTCGTGCGCGGCCAGTACGACGGCTACCTCGACACCCCCGGCGTGCGGCCCGGCTCCACCACCGAGACGTTCGTCGCCATGCGGCTCTACATCGACAGCTGGCGCTGGGCGGGCGTGCCCTGGTGCATCCGTTCGGGCAAGGCGCTGCCCACCACCGACCTGGAGATCGTGGCCGAGCTGCGCAAGCCGCCGGTGACGATGTTCCGCGGCGGCGACGTGCCGCCGGGGCCCAACCTCATCAGGTTCCGGCTGCAGCCCGACGCCGGGGTGACCTTCGACGTCCTGGCCAAGGAGCCGGGCCGGCAGCGGACGATCCCGGTGCCGGTGAGCGTCGACTTCACCAAGGTGCTCGGGCCGATGGAGGCCGCCTACGAGCGCATCCTGACCGACGCCGTCAGCGGCGACCCGCGGCGGTTCGCCCGGTTCGACCTGGTGGAGGAGTCGTGGCGGATCGTCGGCCGGCTGCTCGACCTGCCCGACCAGCCGCTGCCGTACGAGAAGGGCACCTGGGGGCCGGAACCGGCGGAGAAGATCCCGCCGGGCGGCTGGCACGAGATCTCCACCACGTTCGACTAGCGGCCGATCCGGGTGAACGATGGGCCCATGGACATCAAGGAGCTGCTGGAGCAGTCGAAGGACGCCGTCACCGTCAGGCGCGTCTTCGGTGAGCCGATCCACCACGGCGACGTCCTGGTCATCCCCGTCGCCCGGGTCGCCCAGGGCGGCGGGGCAGGTCAGGGGCAGGGCCGGGACGAGAAGGGGGCGGAGCTCGGCAGCGGCGGCGGTGGCGGCTTCGGCTACAGCGCCACCCCCGCCGGGGTCTTCGTGGTCAAGGACGGCGACGTGCAGTGGCGTCCGGCCGTCGACGTCAACCGGATCGTGCTCGGCGGCCAGCTCGTCGGCCTCGCCCTGGTGCTGACGATCCGGACCATCTTCAAGAAGTGGCGTCACAGGAGGTAACGGGGGCACATCATCTGACGTGCTCATCGATCTGCTCGACGCGGGGCTGCCCGGCCACGAGGCGCTACTGCCCGGCTCCAACCTGCCGGTACGGGTCGTCCCGCTGGGCGGCGGCACGTCGCTGGTCCGCTTCCCGCCCCGGTGGAGCCGTCCCGGCCGCGGCCACTACCTGGCGGGGGAGGAGTTCGTGCTGCTGGAGGGCGAGCTTCGGGTGTCGGGGGTGGCGTACCTGCCGGGGGAGCACGCCTGGCTGCCCGCCGGCGCCCTGCGCCACTCCGGCGCGGCGCCGGCGGGGGCGCTGGTGTGCACGTTCTTCGCCGGCGAGCCCGCCTGGGTGTCCAGCGACCTGGACGAGCCCGACGGGCCCAGCCTGCGCACCCCGCTGGTGAGCGTCGTCGTCCCCGGCGGCGGGCTGCCGCTCACGCCGCACTCCGTCCTGCTGGACACGCCCGTCCCGCTCGACCACCCGGCCGAGATGATCACCGTGCCGAGCTGGACGTGGGAGCTGTCCACCTTGATCCCCGAGGGCCGGGTCCTCGTAAGGTGGACGCCATGATGACCTCCTTGACGCAGTTCGTGGGATTCGGCGCCCTGGTGATGCTCGGGGCCATGTCGCCCGGCCCCGACTTCGCGGTCGTGGTCCGCCGCTCGGCGCTGTCCGGCCGCGGGCACGGCATGGCCGCGGCGGCCGGGATCGCCCTGGGCGTGGCCGTGTGGGTGGTGGCCGCCGGCACCGGCGTGGCCGCGCTGCTGGCGGCCTCGGCCATGGCCTTCACCGTGGTCAAGGTCGTCGGCGCCGCCTACCTGCTCTACCTGGGGGTCAAGGCGCTGCGCGCGGCCCTGCGCAAGGGCGGCCCGCTCGACCTCGGCCTGCCCGCACCCGCGAGCCGCGGCCCGTGGGCGGCCTTCACCGAAGGGCTGCTGACCAACGTGCTCAACCCCAAGGCCGCGCTGTTCTTCGTGGCCCTGGTGCCGCATTTCCTCAGCGAGGAGGCCGCGTTCGGCGACACGCTGCTGCTGTCGGCGGTCGCGCTGGCCGGCACGATGGTCTGGTTCCTCACGGTGGCGAACGTGGTGAGCACGCTGCGCTGGGTGTTCGCCCGGCCCGGCGTGCGCAAGGCGGTGGACGGCCTGACCGGCGCCGCGCTCATCGGCCTCGGCGTCAACCTGGCCGTCGCCGGCCGCCCCTGAGCGGCCTCTCGACGGCCAGGCCGTGAGCGGCCGCGTCAGGAGACGGCGACGCCGAGCAGGTGCCCGAGGCCGAAGGTGACGGCGGCGGCGCCCGCGCCCAGCCCGAGCTGGCGCAGCCCGCCCAGCCACCACGGCCGCGCGGTCATCACGGCCACCGCCGCGCCGAACCCGAACAGCGCCACCATGCTCAGCGCCAGCGCCGGGAACAGCCCCGACGCCCCGAACAGGAACGGCGCCAGCGGCACCAGCGCCCCCGCGGCGAAGGCGAGGAACGACGAGCCGGCCGCCAGGTAGGGCGAGGGCAGGTCGTCGGGGTCGACGCCCAGCTCCTCGCGCACGTGCACGCGCAACGCCTGCTCCGGGTCGGCCGACAGCCCTTCGGCGACCCGGCGGGCGAGGTCGGCGTCCAGGCCGCGCGACCGGTAGAGGGCGGCCAGCTCGGCCCGCTCGCCGTCGGGGTTGCGGGCCAGCTCGCGCCGCTCCACGGCGATCTCGGCCCGCATCAGCTCGGTCTGGGAGCGCACCGATGTGTACTCGCCCGCCGCCATCGAGCACGCCCCGGCGACGAGCCCGGCGAACCCGGCGAGCACCGCGCCGCGCCCGGCGCCCGCGGCGCCCACGACGCCGGCGATGAGCGCCACGTTGGAGACCAGCCCGTCCATCGCCCCGAACACCGCCGGACGCAACCAGCCGCCGGTGACGTCACGGTGGCTGTGGTGCTTCTCGGGAGAGTAGGGCCGGGCAAGCTCGATGGTCATGACAATCCTCCCCGTATTGGCAGTTCGTCCGGGAATCTAGGCCCTTCCGGGATGATCCGCAACGAAGGAGAGGCTAGCCTGATCTGCGATTTTCCCGCTGCGTCACCGATCGTGCACGCACGATCACGTGCCCGGGGACGGAAACGCGAACGTCCCCCCGGAGCCCGCGGCGCGCAGGAGCCGGAGGGACGCGGACGAGGTCAGGCGTGCGCCGGGCTGGCGGGAGCCGGCTCAGCGGGATCGGGCTGAGCCGAACCGGGCTGAGCGGCGCTGGACCGGGCGGCCTTCGGGCCGTTGACGATCGCGTCGCAGTCGGCGATCGCGTCCTCCAGCAGCCTGCGCAGCAGCGCGTCGGGGTCCTTGATGCACGCCTGGACGATGCCGACCACGGCGAGCTGCACCGCGTTGGGCGCCGCGTACCGGCGGAAGCCCTTCTCGGTGATCTTGGCGGCCCGGCTGAAGCGCCTGGCCTGCTCGGCCGCGTGCGGCACCTGCTCCATCGCGTGGCGGCTCAGCTCGCTCAACCGGCCGGACGGCGCGCCGTCGAGCCTGGCCAGCATCTCCTCGGCCGCCAGCACCGACACCGCGAGCGCGAGCTGGCGCTCGGCGGCGGCGACGGGCAGGGCCGTGGTCGCGCAGCGCAGCGCGATGTGCGCGTCGATCCGCAGGTCGTCGCCGGCCAGCCCGATGATGGACGGCACGAGCCCGACCAGCTGGGCGCGGCTCTCGTCGCCGGTGTTGTCGTTGACCAGGCGGGCGAGTGCGGCCAGCAGCGGATGGGTGCAGGCCGGGTGGTCGCTCCACCGCTCGCCGGCCAGGTAGGACGCCAGTTCCATGAAACAGGCGCCGCGCTTCGGGTTGCGATGCCTGCCGCGGGACAGGACCGGCATGTGATCAAGGTGATTGTCCACGGGGTGCTCCATGCTCCACGCGATCGCCGTCCAGCCAGTTTGCGCTGTCGGGCGCGTCAAAGCCAGTGATCGGGCATCTTCCACAGGAATGGTTCCCTCAGGCGATGCGATCATTCCTCAACCGCTATTCATGGTTATGGCACCAAAGAATTTAATTTATGAGGAATTTTCGGCATTTATGACGAAAACTGCGGCCGTACGGGCCGGAACCGTCAGCGTGCCGGCCGCCGGGTCGTAGGACGACCGCCTGACCACCTCGTCCGCCGACGCCGCCTGCACCGGGTGCAGCGCCACCCGGCGGCCCGGCGGCACCCCCGGCGCCCGCGTGCAGGGCGACGGGGTGGGGTTGAGCACCACGACCACCGCGTCCCAGCGCGGGTCCAGCCCCGCGGTGTCCACCCGCATCACGATCACGCCCTCGCCGCCGGCCGGGAACGACAGCCGCCGCCGCACCTCCTCCGCCGTGCCCAGCGCGAACGCCGGGGTCGAGGCCCTGATCCGCAGCAGCTCCCCGAACGCCGCCCGCGCCGCCCCGATCTCCGCGCAGCCCGGACGCAGGGCCGGGTCGGCCAGCAGCGGCCGGGCGTAGGGCCAGGCCGCCTCGTTGTCCGCCCGCGGCGGCAGGCCCGCGCCGAACCCGTTGCCCGCCGAGCAGTCCCACAGCAGCCGGTTGAACCAGTCGCCGGAGTCGTAGGAGTTGCGGTCGAGCGACTTCGAGCGCAGCCGCTCGCTGCCCGCGTGCACGAACGCCGCCCCCTGCCCCAGCAGCACCGTGGCCAGCGACAGCACCTGCATGCGCACCCGGTCGGCCATCGGCGTGCCCGCGGGCAGCTTGTAGACCAGCGCGTCGAACAGCGTCTCGTTGTCGTGCGCGTCCACGTAAGACACGACGTCGTCCGGCCGGGCGGCGTAACCGGCGGCGGCGCCGTTGTGGCCGACCTGCGAGCCCGCGCGGCCCGAGGGCAGCACGTAGTCGCGCAGGCCGCCGGTCAGGCCCAGCATGACCAGCTCGGTGCAGTGGCGCAGGCGCTCGCGCTGCTGCTCCTCCGAGCCGTTGGCGGGCGCGCCGTTGGGCGCGCCGGCCAGGCCGGAGCCGTACCCCTGCACGCGCGGGTCGGCGTCGAACGGGCCGCCGCCGCGCACCGCGTCCCGCAGCCGGTCGTCGAACGTGCCAATGCCGGTGCCGGCCATGTTGGCCTGCGTGGCCTGGTCGAACCTGGCGTCCCCGGCCACCTCGCCGAAGCTCCAGCCCTCGCCGTACAGGATGATCGAGCGGCCGTCCACGCCGTCGCGCTCGGGGGTGAGCGCGTCGAGCGCGGCTCGTACGGCCAGGATGTTGGCTTTCGGGTGGTGGCCCATGAGGTCGAAGCGGAAGCCGTCCACCTTGTACTGCCTGGCCCAGGTGCGCACCGAGTCGACCACCAGCCGGCCCATCATGGCGTGCTCGGGCGCGGTGTTGGCGCAGCAGGTGGAGGTGGCCAGGGAGCCGTCCTCCAGCAGGCGGTGGTAGTAGCCGGGCACGATCGGGTCCAGCACGTCCGCCGAATGGGCGTGGTTGTAGACCACGTCCATGACCACGCGCAGCCCGGCCTCGTTCAGCGCGGCGACCATCGCGCGGAACTCCCTGATCCGCTCGTCCGGGTCGGTCGCGTACGAGCCCTCGGGCACGGTGTAGTGCTGCGGGTCGTAGCCCCAGTTGAAGGAGTCGCGGTCGGCGGTGAGCGCCACGATCTCCTGCTGCCGCTCGGAGTCGGGCGGCAGGGCGGCGAGGTCGCAGCCGGGCTCGGTCCGGTCCGACCGGCGCTCGGGGATCGTGGCCAGGTCGAACACCGGCAGCAGGTGCACGTGGGTGAGGCCGTCCGCGGCCAGCGCGCGCAGCTCGCGCATGCCGTCGCCGTCGTGGCCGAAGGCCGCGTACGTGCCGCGCAGCTCCTCGGGCACGGTGGCGTCGGAGGCGGAGAAGTCGCGCACGTGCAGCTCGTAGATCACCGCCCGGTCCAGCGGCACCGGGACGGGCTTGGCCAGGCGGTCCCAGCCGGGCGGCTTGAGCGCGGGGTCGTCCAGGCTCACCAGCCTGCTGCGCACCCCGTCAGGCGCGGTGGCCAGGCTGTAGGGGTCGGTGACCTCGCTGGTGACGACGCGGCCCGCGGCGGGGGAGTAGACGGTGACGCGGTAGGTGTAGTCCTTGCCGTACCAGGTGGGCAGGCCGCGGATCGACCACACGCCGGTCTCCTCGTCCAGCCGCATCGCGTGCCGGCGGCCGCCGAGCGCCAGCTCCACCCGCCGTGCGGTGGGGGCCCACAGGGCCAGCCGGGGCAGCAGCCGTCCCGACGGCCCGAGCCCGGCGCGCACGGCCCCGGCGTAGACGTCGTCGAGCACGCCCGGGATCTGCACGCCGGTCGCCGCGGCCACCGCGCCCGAGCCGTCGCGGGCCACGGCCACCACCTGGCCGCGCAGCGCCTCCTTCACCCGCCCGGCGTCCTCGCGGCGCAGCTTGAGCGCGGTGCCGCCGGCCAGGTGCGGCCACGCCCGCCGCCGCGCGTCGTCCAGCTCGCCCGGCGTGAGCGGGACGGTCACGGCATGGCCGGTCAGGCGGCCGTCGTGGCAGGCGATGCCGCCGGCCGGGGCGAAGGCCAGCGCGTGCGTCAGCGACGGATCCACCGTCCAGACGACCGTCTCCCTGTCGATCCAGTGGGCCCGCGCCTCGCCGTCGCCGATCGCGGTCACGTAGATCATGGTGCCCGCCCGGCGGCGGCCCATGCGAGGACGCCGCGCCGGGCGGCGGAACACGGGCCCGGCCAGGCGCACGCCCGGACGCTGATTCAGTGACCATGCCATTACTTTGCGTAATCGGTGACTTTGCGTGATCCTGGGCTCATGGACGGATTCCTGGACCCCACCTGCGGAGGCATGACCGAACTACGTGTGCACGGCGTCTCCGGCACCCCGCCGGCGAGCATCCTCAACCATCCCCACCCCCGCCAGATCGCCGGCGACGCCACCACCGGCTTCTACCGCCGCTGGTGGCCCGGCGGACGCCCCGACGGCGAGCAGGACGACGTGCCCGGCGTCCGCCATCGCGAGGCCTACGCCTGGGGCGGCCTCACCTCCGGCGGCAGGACCATCGCCCTCTGGCTGCTCCTGCTGCCCTTCTCCCTGGCCAACCTGTCCTACTTCATGCTCCCCAGGCCACCGGCCGGCGCCCGCCTGCGGCACGTGGCCGAGGCCGCGCAGCGGCTGTTCGCGCTGCTGCTCACCGGCACCCTCGTGGGCGCGGTCACCCGGGCGAGCGTCGACCTCGTCGGCTGGCAGTGCACCGCGGCCGGCCGGGCCTGCGCCCGCGAGAGCGCGCCAGCCTGGGTCCACTGGATGAGCGAGCTGTGGGGCGCCGAGCCGTCGCGGCGGCTGGCGGTCGCCGCGCTGGCGCCGTTCGCGGTGGTCGTGCTGCTGTGGTGGCTGGCGCGGCGCACCTGGGAGCGCGACGAGCAGACCGGGGTCCCGCACGACGGCGGCTCGCGTCCCGGGCCGTTGCTGGCCCGGCCGCGGTTGTGGCACGGCGGCGCGCCCGTATGGCGGTTGCGGGCCGTGCACGTCGCCTTCGCGCTGGGGTCGATCGGCCTGGCGGTGTCGGCGCCGTTCGTGGGCGACCCGCGGGGGCTGGCTCTCACGGCCGCCAACGCCGCCGTCCAGGTCGCCGCCGCCGTGCTGGCGGCGCTGCCCGGCATCGCCAGGCGGCTGGCCCCCGGCGAGGCGGTCCCGCCCTGGCTCACCGGCGCGTGCCGGGTGCTGCGGGTGGCCGGGCCGCTGACGTTCGTGTCCACGATCGCCGCCGCCCTGGCCGGGATGTCGCCCGCGCTGCCCGGGCGGCAACTGCCCGGCATCGGCGTTGGAGCGTTCCAGTTCGCGCTGACTGTCGGGCTCGGGCTGTTCATCCTGGTGGCGACGTTCGTCCTGGCGCGCATGGACCGGCCGGCCGAGACCGGCGACCCGATCGAGCGGCGGGCGATGTGCGGCATGGCGGCCTGGTTCACGCTGATGGTGGCGGCCGGCAGCGCCAACGTGCTCGCCCTCGGCCTGCTGTTCTGGACCGCCACGTTCTTCGGCGTGCCCGCCTCGGTCGCCGAGCCGGGGCCGGTCGACCGCCGCCTCTACCTCGACGACCCGGTCTGGTGGACGGCCGCGCTCGTGCCGCTGCTGGTGATCGGGTTCGTCGCCGTGGCGGCCGAGCTGTGGCTGTCGCGCGGGTCGGCCGCCGCCGCGCTCACCCCGAAGCTGACCCCCTACTACGGCTCCTACGACCGGGACGTGGCCGGCAAGTGGGCGCTGGCCGCGCTCACCGACCGCGCCGGGCTCGTGCTGGCCGTGCTCACCGGCGTCGGCGTGGCCGGTTCCGGCGCGGTGACCGTGATCTACCGGTTCCACCTGTTCGCCCCGGTGGGCGGGCTGGCCGGCCTGCTGGCCTCGATCGGGAGCTGGGCCATGACGGCGATCGTCGTGGGCCTGGTCCTGCTGGGCCGCCGGACGTACAGCGACACGCGGCTGCGCCGCACGGTCGGCATCCTGTGGGACGTCTCGACCTTCTGGCCCAGGGCCATCCACCCGCTGGCGCCGCCCTGCTACACCGAGCGGGTGATCCCCGAGCTGCTGGCCCGGGTCAAGACCCTGACCAGGACCGCCGGCGACGAGGTGGTGCTGTCCGGGCACAGCCAGGGCAGCGTGCTCACCGCCGCGCTCGTCCTCCAGGTACGGCCCGAGCTGCGGCCCCGCCTCCGGCTGCTCACCCACGGCTCGCCGCTGCGCCGCCTGTACGCCGCCTTCTTCCCCGCCTACTTCGGCACCCCCGGCCTGTCGGCGATGCGCGACGCCGTCCGCTGGACGAACCTCTACCGGCTGAGCGACCCCATCGGGGGGCCGGTCTTCCGCCGGGTCGACCCGTTCGGGCCGCGTCCGGCGGGCGAGGGGGAGCAGACCGTCGACCGGTTCTGCTGGGACCCGCTCCAGCCGGGGCCGGGCGAGCCGCTGCCCGAGGCGCGCTGGCACTCCGACTACTGGCTCGACCCGGCCTACGAGGAGACCCTGGCCCGGCTCACCAGTTCAGATGGAGTTCCTCGGGCGCGCGGTGGATGAGCGTGGCGGCCATCACGACGTCCGGGCGGGCCAGCCGGAGGCCGGGCAGCTCGGCCACCAGCAGCTCCAGCGTCACCCGGAGCTGCTCGCGGGCCAGGAACGCGCCGGGGCAGCCGTGCACGCCGTGCCCGAACGCCAGATGGCGGGCGCGCGGCCGGGTGATGTCGAAGACGTCGGGCCGCTCGTGCACCGCCTCGTCGCGGCCGGCCGAGGCGAAGGAGACGAAGACCGTCGAACCCTCCTCCAACGGCGTGCCGGCCAGGGTGAGCGGCCTGGTGACGCGGCGGCGGAAGCCCTGGACGGGCGCCTCGTACCGGGCGGCCTCCTCGATCGCGGCCGGGATCAGCTCGGCCGGGCTCGCGCACAGCAGCTCCCACTGGCGGCGGTCGCGCAGCAGGCGGTGCACGACCGAGCCGAGCAGCGCGGTCGTGGTGAGGTGCCCGGCGAGCATGACGTTCTCGACGTTGGAGGCGATCTCGTCGCGCTGGGCGGCCGTCGGCTCGCCGGGGCCGGGCGCCAGGCCGCGCACCACCTCGCCGGTCAGGTCGCCGGATTCGCCTGAACGGGCGGCGTGGGCGGCCAGCAGGCGCCGCAGCCCGGCCACGTCGCGGGCGGCGGCGATCTGCTCGTCCTCGGGCATCGGGGTGAACAGCAGGTCCTCGGCCCGGAAGCCGCCCCTGATCGCGGTGGGCACGTCGGCCGGGTCCAGGCCCAGCAGGTGGCCGATCACGGCGGCGGGCAGCGGCCTGGCGTAGCCGGACATCCACTCGCCCCCGCCCGCCTCGGCGAACGCGGCGACCAGGCCGGCGGCCGTGGCGGTGACGAACGGCACCGCGGCCGCCACCCGGGCGGGCGACAGGCCGCGGGTGAGCGGCCTGCGGTAACGCCGGTGCGCCTCGCCGTCGCTGCTCAGCACCACGGGCGCGCCGCCCGGCACCCCGGCCAGCTCGGCGAAGGCCCGCGGGCTCGGGATCACGTCGGGCCGCAGGGCGCCCCGGGAGGAGAAGTCGTCCGGCCTGGACAGCACTTCGCGCACGTCGTCGTGCCGGGCCACCAGCCAGGCGTCCAGCTCCTCGACGAAGGTGAGGCCGGGGGCGGCGCGGGCGCGGGCGTAGAGCGGGTACGGGTCGCGGTAGAGCGCCTGTCGATCCACGCGTCCCATCGTCGGGCGTGGCCCGGGACGCCACAAGATCTGAAATTTTCTTTTAGTTCACTCCGAAGTCTTGAAACTTATATCCACGAACGATTGAGTTCGGTCGTGCAGACCCTCCGTTTCCTGGCCGCCGCCGCGCTCGTGTTAGGGCCGGTGGCCCTGAGCGCGCCCGCGCAGGCCGACCCCGCCCCGCCCGCCGAGGACGCGCTGAAGGCGTCCTCCTACCCGCCGCCCTCCACGCTGATCAGCCAGGCCACCGCCGGGCAGCCCCGGCTGGAGACGGCCAAGAGGACCCGGCCGGTCGCGCCGGGCCTCTCTCTGACCTCGTTCGACACCTACGACGCGCTGGGCTGGCTGCGCGCCGACGCGCTGACCGCCGACCTCGGCGGCGGCAAGGGCGGGCCCAGGGCCGACTACGTCTTCTCCGGCGAGGTGACCAAGACCGAGCCGCTGTCCGGCCCCGCCGGGCGCTCCCGCGCGGTCGCCGCGGTCAACGGCGACTTCTTCGACATCAACAACTCCGGCGCCGCCCAGGGCATCGGGGTGCAGGACGGCACGCTGGTCCAGTCGCCGGCCGCCGGGCACGACAACGCGGTGGCCGTCACCGGCGACGGCGTCGGGCGGGTGCTCAAGATGTACTTCGAGGGCACCGCCACGCCCTCCGGCGGCGCGCCGATCGCGCTCACCCAGTTCAACCAGATGGTGCAGAACGGCGGCGTCGGCCTGTTCACGCCGCTGTGGGGCTCCTACAGCCGGGCCCGCGCCGTCGAGGGCGCCGCCACCGTCGCCGAGGTCGTGCTGGTGGACGGCGTGGTCACCGAGGTGCGCAACGCCGCCGGCGCCGGGCCCATCCCCGCCGGCACCACGATCCTGCTCGGCCGGGACGCCGGCGCCGCCGCCCTGTCGGCCCTGAAGGCCGGCGACCGCGTGGAGGTGAAGTACCAGCCGAAGGCGTCGGACGGCTCCGCCGTCAAGGCGGCCGTCGGCGGCAACTACGTCCTGGTCAAGGACGGCGTCGTGCAGAACAGCACCGACCCGGCCGCGCACCCGCGCACCGCCGTGGGCTTCTCCGCCGACGGCAGGAAGATGTACCTGCTGACCGTGGACGGCCGCCAGGCCGACAGCCGCGGCGTCACGCTCAACGAGCTGGCCGCCATGATGGTGGACCTGGGCGCGGCCAACGCGCTCAACCTCGACGGCGGCGGCTCCTCCACCCTGCTGGCCCGCGAGCCCGGCTCGGCCGAGGTGCAGGTGGAGAACAGCCCCTCCGACGGCGGCGAGCGCCACGTGCCCAACGGCCTGGCGCTGTACGCCCCCGAGGGCAGCGGCAAGCTCAAGGGCTTCTGGCTGGAGACGGCGAGCGACCCGGCCAAGGCGCCCGGCGTCGGCCCGGTCGCGGGCGGCCGTCCCGACCGCGTCTTCCCCGGCCTGACCAGGCGGCTGACCGCGGCCGGCTACGACGAGACGTACGGCCCCGCGGCCGGCACGCCGTCCTGGCGGGCCAACCCGGCCGTGCACGGCGTGATCAGGAACGGCAGGTTCCACGCCCTGGTGCCCGGCCAGACCACGGTCACCGCCGCGCGCGGCGGCGCCAAGGGCACGATCGGCCTGACCGTGCTCCAGCCGTTGCAGCGGCTCGGCGCCACGGCCGACCGGCTCGGCATCGCGGGCGCCGACGGCAGCGCCGCCTTCGGCGTCGTCGGCTACGACCGCAACGGCAACTCCGCGCCCATCGAGCCGGACGACCTCACGCTCGACTACGACCGGAACCTGTTCGAGGTCACCCCGGCCGAGCACGGCTACTTCACCGTCAAGGCCCGGCAGGCCACCGGCTCCGGGCTGATCACCGCCAAGGTCGGCAAGATCACCACGGCCGTCCCGGTGACGGTCGGCTTCGACTCCAAGCCGGTCGCCGACTTCGAGGACGCGGCCAAGTGGACCTTCGCCGCCGCCCGCGCCACCGGCTCGCTGTCGGCCGCGCCGGGCCAGAGCGGCGGCGGGCTCAAGCTGTCCTACGACTTCACCACCTCGACCGCCACCCGGGCCGCGTACGCCAGCCCGCCGCAGCAGATCGTGGTGGACGGGCAGCCGCAGGCGTTCGGGCTGTGGATCAACTCCACCGGCAAGGGGGAGTGGCCCAGCCTGGAGTTCTACGACGCGCTCGGCCAGTCGCAGATCCTGCGCGGGCCGTACATGACGTGGACCGGCTGGCAGTACGTCGAGTTCCCGGTGCCCGCCGGGGTCAACTACCCGCTCAAGCTCCGGCGCTTCTACGTGGCCGAGACCAGAGCCGACGCCAAGTACACCAACGACATCATGATCGACGGCCTGGTGGCCAAGGTGCCGCCGTCGATCACCGCGCCCGCCGTGCCCAAGGTCGCCGACCCCGTGGTCAAGGCGGACGTGGCCAAGGCGCCCTGGCGGTTCGCGGTCATGTCGGACGCCCAGTTCGTGGCCAGGAACCCCGACAGCGACATCGTCAGGAACGCCCGCCGCACGCTCAAGGAGATCAAGGCCGCCAAGCCCGACTTCCTGCTGATCAACGGCGACCTGGTGGACGAGGCGTCGCCGGAGGACTTCGCGCTGGCGAAGAAGATCCTCGACGAGGAGCTGGGAGGAGAGCTGAAATATCACTACATCCCCGGCAACCATGAGGTCATGGGCGGCAAGATCGACAACTTCAAGGCCGTCTTCGGCGACACGTACGGCACCTTCGACCACAAGGGCACCCGCTTCGTCACCCTGGACACCTCCCGCCTGAACCTGCGCGGCGGCGGCTACGACCAGGTCGCGATGCTCCGCTCCGAGCTCGACAAGGCGGCGAAGGACGCCTCCGTCGGATCGGTCGCCGTGCTGTTCCACGTGCCGCCGCGTGACCCCACGCCGGGCAAGGGCAGCCAGCTCGGCGACCGGAAGGAGGCCGCGCTGATCGAGGGCTGGCTGGCCGGCTTCCAGCGCGACACCGGCAAGGGCGCGGCCTTCATCGGCGGGCACGTGGGCACGTTCAACGCCTCGCGCGTGGACGCCGTGCCGTACTTCATCAACGGCAACTCCGGCAAGAACCCGGCCACCGCCCCCGAGGACGGCGGCTTCACCGGCTGGTCGCTGTGGGGCGTGGACCCCGTGACGCCCGCCGAGGCCGAGCACGTCCGGCGCAACTGGTTCACCGACGCGCCCGACTGGATCGGCACGCAGGTGCGGCCGCACGTGGACGAGCTGACGCTGACCGCGCCCGCGACCGTCGCCGTCGGCGCGCCCGCGCCGGTCACGGCGGCGATCCGGCAGGACGACCGGGCCGTCCCGGCCGCCTACCCGGTCTCGGTCACCTGGTCCGGCTCGCCCAACCTGCACGTCGGCACCCGCCAGACGGCCAAGCCGTGGCACGTGGCGGTGCTCGACCCGGGCACCGGCACGATCACCGCCCTGCGGGCGGGACAGGTGACGGTCGCGGTCACCGTCAGCGGGGTCACCCGCCAGGCGACCGTGGCGCTCGCCGCCAAGGCCGCCGCCTGAGGCCCCCGGCCGGAGAGGGAACCCCCCTCTCCGGCCGAAACCCTCCCAGATACCGAAATATCGGGATGAAGGGTTAAGAATCTAGGCAGTCATGGGATTCCCCCTCCTTCCTCCGGATAGCACTCCTGACGTGCGGGGACGTGCCCCCGCAAGGCGCGGGACCGGGGAAGGACTGGGGGTTCGTCGGTGAACGCATGGACCTTCGAGGGACAACCCGGCGCGCTGGGCGACACGGTCACGCTCGTGGAGGGCGGCTCGTTCTGCGTGTGCCAGCACGGCGGCGACATCGTCCCCGGCGGCGCGCAGGGCGTCTACCACGCCGACACCCGCCTGCTGTCCCGCTGGATGCTGCGCGTGGACGACCATCCCGTCGAGCCGCTGCAGGTCATCATGGGCGAGCCGTACCACGCCACCTTCCTCGGCAAGGCCCGGCCGCGTCCCGGATGGGCGGAGAGCACGCTGCTCGTGGTGCGCGACCGCTACGTCGGCGGCGGGCTGCGCGAGGACCTCACGCTGCGCAACATGTCCGAGGAGGCCGCCGGCTGCGTCGTGTGCGTGCAGGCCGGCGCCGACCTGGCCGACCTGTTCGAGGTGAAGTCCGAACGGAGCTGGCCCGCCGAGGACGTCGAGATGAACCCCGGCGAGCGCGGCATCGAGGTCTACTCGCCCAGCCGCGCCCGCGGCGCCAGGATCGCCGTCGAACCGCCCGGCACGCCGGTCGTCACCGCGCCGGGCCTGCTCACCTTCGACGTCGTGGTGCCCGCCCGCGGCGAATGGCACGCCACCGTGCTGGTGACGCCGGTCCACGAGGGCGAGGAGTCCTCGGCCCGGTTCCCGGTCGCCCATCCCACCCACCACGCCGAGCCGGCCCGCCGCCTGGCCGAGTGGACCGCCAGCACGCCCGTCCTGGAGAGCACGAACGCCGGCCTGGTCGAGGCCCTGGCCCGCGCCCGCGAGGACCTGGGCAGCCTGCGGCTGTTCGACCGCGACCATCCCGACGAGCCGCCCGCGATCGCCGCCGGCGCGCCCTGGTTCATGACGCTGTTCGGCCGCGACTCGCTGCTGACCTCCTGGATGGCGCTGCCGCTGGACCAGACGCTCGCCCTCGGCACCTTGCGCAGGCTGGCCCGGCTCCAGGGCACCAAGGTCGACGCGCTGTCGGAGGAGGAACCCGGCAAGATCATGCACGAGCTGCGCTTCGGCGTCCAGGACGGCTCCTCGCCCTACGGCGGCCGGGCCTACTACGGCTCGGTGGACGCCACCCCGCTGTTCGTCATGCTGCTGGGCGAGGTGCGCCGCTGGGGCGTCCACCGCGAGGCGGTCGAGGAGCTGCTGCCGTACGCCGACGCCGCCCTGGCCTGGATCGAGGAGTACGCCAGCCGCGACGGCTTCGTCTGGTACCAGCGCAAGACCGACCGCGGCCTGGTCAACCAGGGCTGGAAGGACTCCTTCGACGGCGTGAACTTCGCCGACGGCACCATCGCCCGCCCGCCGATCGCCCTGGCCGAGGTGCAGGGCTACGTCTACGCCGCCTACCTCGCCCGCGCCCACTTCGCCTGCCAGCAGGGCGACGAGGCCGCCGAGCGGCGCTACGTGCAGCGGGCGCGGGCGATCAGGGAGGCGTTCAACGAGCGGTTCTGGCTGCCCGGCCCCGGCTACTACGCCATGGGCCTGGACGGGCGCGGCCGGCCCATCGACGGCCTCGGCTCCAACATGGGCCACTGCCTGTGGGCCGGCATCGCCGACGAGGACAAGGCCCGGCAGGTGGCCGGCCACCTGCTCTCGCCCGAGATGTTCACCGGGTTCGGGGTGCGCACGCTGGCCTCGTCCATGGGGGCCTACAACCCGATGAGCTACCACAACGGCTCGGTGTGGCCGCACGACAGCGCGCTCATCGCCGCCGGGCTGATGCGCTACGGCCACGTCGAGGAGGCCCAGCGCATCGCCGTCGGGCTGCTGGAGGCCGCGCACGCCTTCGGGGGGCGGCTGCCGGAGCTGTTCTGCGGGTTCGGCAAGGAGGAGTACGGGCGGCCGGTGCCGTACCCGACGTCGTGCTCGCCGCAGGCGTGGGCCGCCGCCGCGCCCATCCAGCTCCTGCGCACGCTGCTGCGACTGGACCCGTGGGTGCCGTACGGGAAGTTGTGGCTGGTCCCGGCGCTGCCCGAGGGGTTCGGGGAGGTGACCATCAAGGGCATGCCGGTGGGCGACTCCAGGGTCGGCATCCGCGTCAGGGGCGAGGACGGCACGCCGCTGGTGTCCGGCCTGCCCGACGGCGTCGAGCTGGTCACCGAACCGCGCTGCCCGATCAGCGGCGCCTGCCGCTCCGGCCCCGCCCGCAGGGCGCACGGCCTGCCGGCGCTGTGACGACCGGACCGACACGGGGAGGTGCTGGGATGACGACGGATCTTGAGGACGACTGGGAAGGCGCGCTGCGCATCGTGATGGTCGCTCCGCCCTGGGAGGAGGTGCCGCCGCGGGCCTACGGCGGGATCGAGCAGATGCTCGCCGACCTGATCACGGGCCTGTCCGCGCGCGGCCACGAGGTGACGCTGATCGGCGCGGGCAGCACGGGGCTGCCGGCCAAGTTCCTGGTCACCTACCCCGAGGCGCCCTCGGAGCGGATCGGCGAGGGGCTGCCCGAGGTGCTGCACGCCGCCCAGGCCTGGCGGGCGCTGGAAGGGCTGCCCGCCGACATCGTGCACGACCATTCGCTGGCCGGGCCGCTCACCGCACTCGGCCGGGCGACCCCGACCGTGGTCACCTGCCACGGCGATGCCGGCGGCGAGCTGGGCGAGGTGTACCGGGCGCTCGGCGAGCACGTCAACCTGATCGCCGTCTCCGACGCCCAGCGCGCCGACGCCCCCGACCTCAACTGGATCGCCACCGTGCACAACGCGCTCGACACCGCCACCTTCCCCTTCCGGGAGCACAAGGAGGACTGGGTGCTGTGGCTGGGCCGCTTCAGCCACAGCAAGGGCACCCACCTGGCCATCGACGCCGCCCGCGCCGCGGGCCGCCGCATCGTGCTGGCCGGCAAGCTCACCGAGCCGTGCGAGCACGTCTACTTCGACGAGCACGTACGGCCGCGGCTCGGCCCCGGCGTCACCTACCTGGGCGAGGCCGACGCCGGGCGCAAGCGCGAGCTGCTGGCCGCCGCCCGCTGCATGGTCTTCCCCATCCAGTGGGAGGAGCCGTTCGGCATGGTGGTGATCGAGGCCATGGCCTGCGGCACGCCCGTCGTCGCCATCGGCCGCGGCGCGGTGCCGGAGATCGTGGTGGACGGCGTGACGGGGTTCGTCCTGCGGGAGCCGGCCGAGCTGCCCGCGGCGATCGAGGCGGCCGGGCGGCTCGACCCGCGGGCCTGCCGCGCCCACGTCGAACGGCACTTCGGCGTGGGGGCGATGGCCGCGGCCTACGAGGCGGTCTACCGCCGCATGCTGGCCGCCCCCCGCCCGGCGGGGCTCACCGACGAGCCTGCACCGGACCGAACGCGGCCCGGGTGTCGATGACCCGCCCGAACCGCACCCAGCGGTCCCGCTCGAACCGGGCCAGCTGCATCGACTCGATCGGGAACCCGTCGCCGGGCCCGGTGGACAGCGTGATCCCGGGCAGGAGCAGGTCCAGCTTGACGCCGGACAGGCTGCGCATGGCCGTGCGGAGCCCCTCACGGGACGGGCAGCGCATGCGTTCGAGCGTCCGGGCGAACGCCTGCGCCGCCGTCCAGCCGTAGACGACCTGCTGGGCGGCGGGATCGGCCTCGGGGACGTGCCGCCGCACCGCTGCCACGTACGCGCGCACGGCCGGGTCGGCGGCCCACTCCGGCGCGGCCGGATCCTTCTGGAACCCGGCCGTGACGACGCCCTGCACCTTGTCGTGGCCGACCGCCGCGAGCACGGCCGGCGAGGCGGCCACGCCGTTGAGGATGTGCAGCGGGTTCCAGCCGGTCATCGCCGCGTCGGCGGCCAGCGCCTGGGCGGCGAACTTCGGCGTGCTGACGTCGAGCAGCACGTCCGCCCCTGAGCCGGCCAGGTTGGCGAGCTGGCCCTGCACGCCCGGGTCGGTCACCTCGTAGCTCCGGACGGCCGCGATCCGCACCCCCGTGCCCTCGATCGCCTGGCGGAAGCCGTCGAGCAGGTCGTGGCCGAAGTCGTCGTTCTGGTACAGCACGGCGACGCGTGCCCGGGGCACGGACTCGGCCAGGTAGCGGGCGTAGACGCGGGCCTCGGCGGCGTAGCTGGGCTGGAAGCCGATCGTCCAGGGGTGGCTGGTGTCGGTGCCCCACTCGGTGGCGCCGGTGGCCACGAACGGCTGCGGCACGCGCCGGCGGGCGGCGTACTCGCGCACGGCGGCGGTCGAGGGCGTGCCGACCGTCTGGAACAGCGCGAACACCCGGTCGCTCAGCACCAGCCGGCGGGCCTCCGCCACGGCCCGGCCCGGCTGGTAGGCGTCGTCGCGGACGACGAACTCCACGCGCCGCCCGGCCACGCCGCCGCCCTCGTTGACGTGCTCGAAGTAGGCCCGCGCGCCCTGGGCGACCGCCGCGTACGCCGAGGCGGGCCCCGACAGCGGGTAGAGGCCGCCGACCTTGACCGACCCGGCGGTGATCCCGGTGCCGTCCTGGCCGGCGCAGGCCCCGGTGAGCGTGACCTCGCCGGTCGGCGGGCGGCAGCCGGCCAGCAGCAGCACGACCAGCGCCACGAGCACCCGCGCCGGCCTCATCCGAACCTCCTGGCCACGCCCCAGGCGGCCCGGCGCAGCAGCCCGGCCAGCCCCGTGGGCGCCGCGCGCACGACCAGCAGGATCAGCAGGCCGGAGACGATCCCCGGCACGGCGGGGCCGAGCCCCTCGGTCGCCGCCGGCACGGACGTCACCACCAGCGCGCCGAGCAGCGGCCCGGCCGCCGTGCCCGGCCCGCCGACGACGAGCCCGGCCAGCAGCGTGATCGACAGGGTCACCGGGAAGGAGTCGGGGGAGACGAAACCGGTCGTCCAGGCGTAGAGGGCGCCGGCCGCGCCCGCGTACATGGCGCTCCAGGCGAAGGCGTGCGTCATGTGGGCGGCCGGCCGCATGCCGAGCGTCTCGGCCGCCGCCGGATGCTCCCTGATCGCGGTCAGCGCCCGCCCGCCGCGCGACCGGGTCAGGTTGCGGGCCATCGCGTACGCCCCTGCCGCCGCCGCCAGCACCAGCAGGTACAGCCACTGGTCGGCCTCCAGCACCAGCGCCCACGGCTCGGGCACCGGCAGCCCCATCGCCCCGCCGGTCACCGACGGGAAGCGCTTGACCAGCGGCGGCAGCACCACCGCGGCCGCGAAGGTGACCACCGCCAGGTGCGGGCCGCGCAGCCGGAACGCGGGCAGCCCCGCCGCCCGGCCGAGCCCGTAGCACACCAGCGCCGCGGCGGGCAGCGTCAGCGGGTACGGCAGCCCCACCCGGCCCATGAGCACGGCCGCCGTGTAGGCCCCCGCGCCGAAGAACGCGCCGTGCCCCAGCGAGACCTGTCCGCCGTGCCCGGCCACCAGGTCCAGCCCGAGCAGCGCGATCGCGTTGATCAGCACGATCGTGGCCTGGAACAGCAGGTAGGGCGGCGCCGTGAACGGCAGCGACGCGGCGGCGACCGTCAGCACGGCCAGGCCGGTCCGCCGCCACGGCCACACCTGCCGCCGGTCGCCCGCCGCCTGGCCGACGGCCGTCCTGCGGTGACCGGCCGTCACCGCGTTCACGACCGCTCCCCGCGGGCCGCGCCGAACAGCCCGCGCGGGCGCGTCAGCAGCACGGCCACGATCAGCACGAGCGGCACCGCGATCTTCAGGTCCGCCCCCACGAACCCGAGGTACGTGCCGGCCAGCGTCTCGGCGACGCCGACCACCAGCCCGCCGGCCACCGCGCCGAGCGGGCTGCCGAAGCCGCCGAGCGTGGCGGCGGCGAAGGAGTACACCAGGACGCCGGTCATCATGGACGGCTCCAGGAACAGCATCGGGGCCACCAGCACGCCGGACAGCGCGCCGACGGCGGAGGCGGCGCCCCAGCCCAGGGCCAGCACCCGCCCCACCCGCACGCCCGACAGCGCGGCCGAGCGCGGGTCCGCGGCCACCGCCCGCATCACCAGGCCGAGCCCGGTGTGCCGGACCACCAGGGCGACCGCGCCGAGCACCAGCCCGGCCAGGCACGCCGCCTCCAGCGCCGCCACCCCGGCGGGCCGGTCGGGGAACGGGCTGGGGAAGGCCCGCAGAGCCGACGTCCACACCAGCGCGGCCAGCGCGTTCACCAGGACGTACAGGCCGATCGTGGTCATCACGAGGGTGAGCCCGTCCGCCTGCGAGCCCGGCCGCCGGATCACCGCCCGCTCGGTCACCACGCCGGCCGCGAAGGCGAGGGCCACGGTGAGCGGCAACGCCCCCCAGTACGGCATCCCCGCCTCGACGAGCTGCCAGGCCACGTACGCGGCCAGCATGGCCAGCTCGCCCTGGGCGAAGTTGACGATCCCGGTGAAGCGGTAGGTGAGCACCAGGGCCAGCGCGAGCGCCGCGTATCCGGCGCCCGCGCCGAGCCCCTCAAGGAGCTGCTCCAGGAACACCGCCTCACCCCCGCCGGGGCGCCCGCAGGTCGGCGACGCGGCCCGACTCGGCGAGATAGGCCCGGTGCGCCACCTCAAGAGCCGCCGTCACGTTGTGCTCGACAATGATCATCATGGTCCGTTCGCGCTGGTTGATGGCGTGGATGGTGCGGAAGAGGCGGATCTCGGCCTGCGCTGACAGGCCGAGCGTGGGCTCGTCCAGGAGCAGCAGGCGGGGTCTGGCCATCAGCGCCCGGCCGATGGCCAGCATGCGCTGCCCGCCGCCGCTCAGCGTGGCGGCGGGCTGGTTCAGGTGCGCCTGGAGCACGGGGAAGTAGCTGAACACGCGGGCGACGTCCTGCGCGACGCCGCGCCGCGGCCACGGGCGGGCCAGGGCGCCGACCCGCAGGTTCTCCTCGACGGTGAGCGGGCCGAACGTGCCGCCCTCCTGCGTGACGTGGGCGACGCCGAGCCTGGCGAGCTCGTCGGGGGCCCGGCCCGGCAGCGCGACCCCGTCGAGGGTGGCGCTGCCGCGCGCCGCGGCCAGCCCGGACAGCGCGCGCAGGAGGGTCGTCTTGCCCGCGCCGTTCGGGCCGAGCAGCACGGCGATCTCGGCGTCGCCCACGTCGAGGTCGACGCCGTGCAGCACGCGGGCCGGGCCGTACCCGGCGCGCAGGCCCCGTACCCGCAGGCCGGTCATCGGACCACGCCCAGGCAGGCGGCCACGACCGCCGGATCCCGCCGTACGGCCTCGGCCGGACCGTCGGCGATCTTGCGTCCCAGCTCGAAGCAGACGATCCGCCGGCACAGGTCCAGGACGAAGTCCATGTGATGCTCCACGACGACGACCGTGATCCCGCGCTCGCGGTGCAGCTGCCTGATCAGCTGCGCGAACGCCGGCACCTCGCCGGGGGCCAGGCCGCTGACCGGCTCGTCGAGCAGCAGCAGCCGCGGTCCGGCCGCCAGCGCCCTGGCCACCTCGACCAGCTTGGCCGGCCCGTACGGCAGGCCGGCGGCCGGATGGTCGGCGTGGCCGGTCAGCCCGAACCTGGCCAGCAGCTCGTCGGCCGTCGCGCGCAGCCGCCGCTCCTCGGCCGCGGCCCGCCCGAGCGCCGCGGCCCAGAACCCGGCCCGGCCGTGCCGGTGGGCGCCGGTCATGACGTTCTCGCGTACCGACAGGCCGGGGAACAGGGCCGGACCCTGGAAGGTGCGGGCCACGCCGCGCGCGGCCACCAGGTGCGGCGGCAGGCGGGCCAGGTCCTCGCCGCCGAGCAGCATCCGGCCCTCGGCCGGCTCGCACCGCCGGGTCAGGCAGTCGAACAGGGTGCTCTTGCCCGCGCCGTTGGGCCCGATGAGGCCGACGAGCTCGCCCTCGCCGACGGCCAGGTCGATGCCCGACAGGGCGGTGACCCCGCCGAAGCGCACGGTGAGCCCGCCGACCTCCAGCAGCGCGGCCACGGTCAGCCCGCCGCCGGCACGGTGTACTTCGCGGCCAGCTCCGACACCGCCGCCTCCTTGAGGACGACGGCGCCGCCCACCGCCTGCTTGTCGGGCTTGACCACGTAGGAGGCGCGCGAGGCGGGCCGGTCGAAGACGCTGAAGTCCATCGGCGTGCCGCCCAGCCCGGCCTCCCACGACTTCTGCGACCGGTGGGCCGCGACGATGCCCGCCCGGCTGAGGTCCTTGGCCTGGCACGCCTTGCGCAGCGCGTCGCCGACGATGATCGCCGCGGTCCAGCCCGCCGCCACGCCGCTGTCCAGGGGCTGGCCGGCGTACTTGGCCTGGTAGTCGGCGATGAGCTTGGCGTAGGCGGGCAGCGGCGCGCTGATCGGGGCGCCCGCGGTCACGTAGAAGAAGTCCTTCAGCAGCGCCGGCGCGGCCGGGGTGGCCAGGAGCTGCGGGCTGTAGGCCGAGTTGCTGCCGACGAACGGCACGTCCATCCCGGCGGCCAGGGCCACGCCGACCAGCGAGGCCGCCTGGCGCGGGCCCACCGAGACCAGCACGGCCCGCACGCCCGCCTTCTTGAACGCCGCCACCTGGGCGGTCATGTCCTGGTCGGTCGCCTTGATCTTCTGCTCGACCAGCGTGAGCCCCAGCTCGCCGGCGGCGTACTTGGACCCGGCGAGCGCGCTCTCGCCGTAGTCGCCCTCGAAGTACAGGTGGCCGATCCGGTCCCCGGCCTTGACGCCCTTCTCCTTCACCAGGAAGTCGACGGCGTTGATCATGTCCACGTCGTAGGTGGTGCCGGTGACCTGGATGGCCTCGCTGCCGAGCAGGCCGGTGGCCCAGGCCATGGGCAGGGTGAGGATCTTGTCGGCGGTGATCCGGTCCTTGAGCGCGGTGACCATCGGCGAGCCGATGAACTGCGGGATCGCGGCCGTCTTCGGCGCGACCTCGGCGTAGGCGGCCATCGCCTTCTGCGCGTCGTAACCGTGGTCGCGGACGATCGTCTCGATCTTCCTGCCGCAGACGCCGCCGCCCTGGTTGACCTGCTCGAAGTAGAGCTGCTGCGCCTGGGTGAGGCTCTTGCCGAGCGAGGCGTACGGGCCGGTCAGGTCGGTGAGCAGGCTGAGCGTGATCGTGCCGGCGGTGACGCCGGGGCCGGTCCTGACGCCGTCGCCGCCGGCGGCGGTGGCGGTCGCCTGGCCGCCGCCGGTGGCCTTGCCGCTGGCGCAGGCGGTGGCCGCCAGCCCCAGCGCCAGCAGCGCGGCCAGGACGGCCGTGCGGTTACGGGACATGTGAGCTCCTGGTCTTCGGGGACGGATCCGGTGACGGTGAAGCGGACGGGCGGCGCCCCGGTGACCGGCGGCGCAGGACGCGCGGCAGGCCGAGCAGACCGCCCGGGAGGAAGAGGACGACGGCGACGACGGCGGCGCCGTACAGGATGCGGGCGGCCTCGGCGGGGGACAGGCCGCCGCCGGAGCCGGACGGCGACACCAGGGGGATGGCGTCGCCGTAACGGGTGAGCAGCTGCGGCAGCAGGGAGACGAAGACGGCGCCGAGCACCGCGCCGCCCACCGAGCCCAGGCCGCCGATGACGATCATCGCGAGGTAGTCGAGGGAGAGCAGCATGCCGAAGTAGTCGGGCACGGTCCGCTGGAAGACCAGGGCCAGCAGCACGCCGGCCAGGCCGCCGTACATGGACGACAGCACGAAGACGCCGGCCCGGTAGCGGGTGACGGGCACGCCCATCACCCCGGCCGCGATCTCGTGGTCGCGGATCGTGTTCAGCGCCCGGCCGGGCCGCCCGCGCAGCACGCCGCGGGCGAACAGCGCGGCGCCCAGCAGCGCCAGGCCGCCCAGGAACCACAGCCGCTCCAGCGCGCCGAACGGCACGTCCATGACGACCAGCTCCGGCCCGTCGGCGAAGGCGAACCCGAGGACCTCCATCGCCGGGACGGCCCGCCCGTTGAACCCGCCGGTGACCGGCCCGGCGTTGAACAGCAGATGCTGCCCGCCGAAGATCAGCGCCAGCGTGGCGATGCCCAGGTAGGCGCCCTTGAGCCGGCCCGCGATCGGGCTGAACAGCCCGCCCGCGACCCCGGCCAGCGCCACCGCCAGCACCGCGGCCAGCGGCGCCGGCAGGCCCAGGCCGCCCAGCGACGCGGTGGGCTCGGCGGCCAGGTAGACGTAGGCGTAGGCGCCGACGGCCAGGAAGAACGCGTGGCCCATGGACAGCTGCCCGGTCGCCCCGGTCAGCAGGTTGACGCCGATCGCGCCGATCGCGGCCGCCATCGCGAACAGGCCCGCCTGCAGCCAGAACCCCTCCAGGTAGAACGGCACGGCGACGAAGAGGGCCAGGGCCGCCAGTGACCCGACAGTCCTAGACACGGGCCCGCTCCCGCGTCCCGAACAGCCCGGCGGGCCGCAGCAGCAGCACGACGACCATGACGAGGAACGGCGCCACGTCGCCGATCCCGCGGCCGAGGAAGGCCAGGTCGTTCTGGTAGCCGGTGGTCAGGGCCTCGGTGACGCCGACGATCAGGCCCCCGGCCAGCGCGCCCGTGGTGGAGTCCAGGCCGCCGAGTATCGCGGCGGGGAAGGCCTTCAGCGCGGCCAGCGAGGAGCCGCGGTCCAGGCCGGGCGTGGGGAAGACGCACAGGAACAGCGCGGCCACCGCGGCCAGCGCCCCGGCCACGGCCCACGCGCTGACCGAGACCCGGCCGAGCCGCACGCCCATGAGCGCGGCCGTCTCGGGGTCCTCGGCGGTGGCCCGCATCGCCACCCCCCACCCGGTGTACTTGAACGCCAGCAGGAACGCCGCGATCAGCACCCCGGCCACGACCAGCGCGACGACCCGGGTCTCGGCGACCGTGACCGCTCCGAGGCGCAGCACCCGCGAGCCCCACGGGTCGCCCATGGCCAGCACCTCGGTGCCGATCCGCCGGGTGAGCTCGGTGGTCAGCACGATGTCCACGCCGATGGTGACGATGGCCAGCACGCTGTGCGAACCGGCCTTCGAGCGGCGGATGACCAGGAACTCCACCAGCGCCCCGATGACCACCGCCGCCGCGACCCCGGCCAGCAGCGCGGGCCAGAAGCCGAGGTGGGGGTGCAGCCGCGCCACCACGTACCCGCCGGCCAGCAGCAGCGAGGCGTGCGCGAAGTTCACCACCTCGGTCGCCTTGAAGATGACGACGAAGCCCAGCGCGATCAGCGCGTAGACGGCCCCCAGCGAGACCCCGTTGACGAGCAGCTCCACAAAAGTGATCACTCCGTCTCCTCCACGCCCAGGTA
The DNA here is from genome assembly GCF_044465345.1 of Nonomuraea sp. NPDC049684. Classification (NCBI taxonomy): domain Bacteria; kingdom Bacillati; phylum Actinomycetota; class Actinomycetes; order Streptosporangiales; family Streptosporangiaceae; genus Nonomuraea; species Nonomuraea sp. NPDC049684. Next base: position 192,099 of record NZ_JBITLO010000006.1, read on the forward strand.
CGCGCCGATGACCGCCGGGTCGTTCTGCACCTCGGCGGGCGGCCCGTCGGCGATGCGGCGGCCGAAGTCCAGGACGGTCACCCGGTCGGCCAGCCGCATGACCATGCCCATGTCGTGCTCGACCAGCAGGACGGAGACGCCCAGGCTCTCCCGCACCGACCTGATCAGCCCGGCCATCTCCAGCCGCTCGCCGCCGTTCATCCCGGCGACCGGCTCGTCCAGCAGGAGCAGGCGTGGCTCCATGGCCAGGGCTCTGGCCAGCTCGACCCGCTTCTGCACGCCGTACGGGAGCAGCCCGACCGGCGTGTCCAGCACCTTGGCGAGCCCGGCGAAGGCCGCGATCTCGGCGACCCTGGCGGCGTGGGCGCGCTGCTCGCGGCGCGCCCGCGGCAGGCCGAGCCCGGCGGAGACGAACCCGGCCCGGGTGAGCCGGTGGCGGCCGAGCAGCAGGTTGTCGCGCACCGGCTGGTGCGGGGAGAGCGCGATGTTCTGGAACGTGCGGGCGACGCCGAGGGCGGCGATCCGGTGCGGGCGCAGCGCGGTCAGCTCGCTCGCGCCGAACCTGACGCTGCCCGAGGCCGCCCGGCAGACGCCGGACAGCACGTTGAAGCAGGTGGACTTGCCGGCGCCGTTGGGGCCGATGAGCGCGTGCACGGTGCCGGGCGCGACGGTGAAGCCGACGCCGTCCAGCGCCGTCAGGCCGGCGAAGCGGACGGTCACGTCGCGCACCTCCAGGGCGGGCATACCATCCGGTTGGTATGTCGGGGTCACGCGGACCACCTCGACAGTCCGGCCCTGGCCTGCGGGGCCGGGGCGCCGTCGGCCACGCCCAGGTAGCGGCGGCGCACCTCGTCGCCGGCGGCCAGCTCGGCCGCGGGCCCTGCCAGCGCGACCGCGCCGACCTCCAGCACGTACGCGTGGGAGGCCAGCGACAGGGCCGTGGCGACGTTCTGCTCGACGAGCAGGATCGAGGTGCCGGCGGCGTTGATCGCCCTGATCGTGGCGGCGATCGTGGCGGCCGCCCGGGGGGCCAGGCCGAGCGTCGGCTCGTCCAGCAGCAGCACCGACGGCTCGGCCATCAGCGCCCGGCCGATGGCCAGCATCTGCTGCTCGCCGCCCGACAGCAGCCCGGCGCGCTGGTGCGCGCGCTCGGCCAGGACGGGGAACAGCTCGCGCACCCGCCGCCTGGCCCGCACGGCGGCCGCACGCGGCGTGCCCAGGCCGCCGGCCCGCAGGTTCTCCTCCACCGTCATGCGGGCGAACACCCGGCGGCCCTCGGGCACGTGCGTGACGCCGCGCCGCACCACAGCCGCGGCCGGCTGCCCGTCCACCCGCGCCCCGGCCACGGTGACGCCGCCCGCGGCGATCCGGCCCCGGTGGAACCGGAGCGTTCCCGAGACCGCCCGCAGCAAGGTCGTCTTCCCGGCGCCGTTCGCGCCCAGCACGGCCACCACCGCCCCGGACGGCACGCTCAGTGACACGCCGTCCAGCGCCCGGACGGGACCGTAGTCCACCACCAGACCGTCCACGCTCAGCTCGGCCATTCGTCTTCCTCACAGGACCCCATGGCGGCCCACCCAAACCGGCGGGCGGGGCCGCCGTCCAGATGCGGGGGCGAAGTCGGGCTCGCTGCCCACCGCGGCCGGGGGCCCGTTGTGCAGCCGCACAACGCGAGGTCACAAAACGCTACAGAGCCTTGTTCTGGAACGGCGGCCGGTGGCAGCCTCGGGGAATGCGTCCCCCTACGGTCGTGGACGAGGACGTCCGCCAGACGTTACGCACCGCAGCCAGGGCACTGCTCGAACGCCTGCCCGAACTGACCGGCGAGCTGGTCGCCAGGACGCGCGGCGGCGACGACGTCTACAGCGCCTGCGTCCCCTACGACGAGCACTGGAAGAGCACCCTCGAAGGCGTGCGCCTGGGCCTGACCGCGATCCTGCAGGAGCCGTCCGAGCGGCGCGACCTGGTCTTCACCCGGTCGATGGCCCAGCGCAGGGCCGAGCAGGGCCTGCCGCTGGAGTCGCTGCTGCGCATGTACCGCCTGGCCGGCCAGGTCACCTGGTCGGCGATCGTGGACCACATGGAACGCCAGCGTCCCGAGCGCCTCGACGTCCTGGTCCGCGCCGCCAGCCACGTCTGGCACGCGATCGACCGGCAGTCGCTGGTCGCCTGCGACGTCTACGGCCGGCGCGAGCAGGAGATCCTCGGCCGCAGCAAGGAACGCGTCAACGCGCTGCTGGACGCCCTGCTCGACGGCACCGCCGACGCGGGGGTGGTGCGCGCCGCCGCCGACTCCCTCGGCCTGCCCGAACGCGCCCGCTACGCCGTCGTCACCGTGCGCTTCCCCGGCGGACGCCACCACGACGACGTCCGGCTGCCCGCGAGTCTGGGCGCGCTGCGGCTGCTGTGGCGCATGCGCACCGGCCATGAGGTCGCCGTCGTCGCGCTCGGCCGGGCCGGCCTGGACGACCTGTGCCAGGAGCTGAGCCTCATCGTCAGCGGCGTGGCCGGCGTCAGCCCCGTCGTCACCGGCCTGGACGAGCTGGGCACCGCGCACGAGCTGGCCTCCCTCGCCATGCGCACCTGCGCCGACGGCGGCCCCGAGATCGCCCGCCTGGACGAGCGCGTGCCGGCGGTGCTGATGATCAGCCGGCCCGGCGTCACCGCCCACCTCGTCGAAGGCGCGCTCGGGCGGCTGCTCGCCCTCGACCCGGCCGACCGCGACACGCTGCTGACCACCCTGGAGACCTGGCTGGCCTGCGACGGCTCGGCCGCCAGGGCCGCCGGCCGGCTGTTCTGCCACCGCAACACGATCATCAACCGGGTCCGCCGGATCGAGCAGCTCACCGGCCGCTCGCTCACCCGCCCGCGGGACATCGTGGACCTGGCGCTGGCCCTGGACGCGGTCCGCCTGCTGCCCCCGCCCGCCATGTGAGCCCCCGCCGCCGGCTTGACCGGCCCGGTCCTGTACGGCGCGAAGCAGCGCATTCTCTCCCGCTGCTGGGACTGCCTCTCACCCGTCCCCGGACGTCACCGGGCGGGGTACGGCGTCAGGCCGCCCGCGTGCACCAGCGCGATCGTCCGTTCCAGGTCGGGGGTCAGGTAACGGTCGTCGCCCAGCGGCGCGACGTAGCGCCTGAGCTCGTCGTGCAGGGCGCGGGTCGCCGTCCCGAGCGGCAGGCCGGCCATCTTCGCCGCGATCAGGTCGATGCCCTGCGCCGCCAGCAGGTACTGCACCGCCAGCACGATCTCCAGACGGTCGAGGTTGGCGTGCAGGTCGCGGGCCGAGGCCATGGCCATCGTGTTGTGGTCCTCCTGGCCGTCCTTGACCGGACGCGACAACGTGCCCGCCGGATGGGCCCTGACCTGCATCTCGGGGACCACCGCCGCGGCCACCGACTGCGCCTGGACCATCCCCGAGTTCAGGCCGACGCTCCCGCCGGCCAGGTTCGCCGGCAGGCCGTAGCTCCAGCGGGGCGACAGCAGGCGTCCGGACAGCTCCTGCGACAGGACGCCGAGGTCGGTGATCTCGGCGTTCAGGCTGTCGGCGAGATGGCCCATGATCGAGCCGTCCCAGTTGCCGCCCATCACGAACTCGTAGCCGGGGCCGCGCTCCCGCCGGAAGACCAGCGGGTTGGAGGCCGAGGAGTTGGCCTCGCGCGCCAGCGTCCGGCGGAGGGAGGCGAGCACCTGGCGCAGCCCGGCCATGATGTGCGGGGCCGCGCGCACCGAGACCGCGTCCTGCACCCGCGGCTCGTAGTTCGCCGGGTCGAGCCGCCTGCGGCCTTCCTCGGTCATCCAGCCGGAACCCGCGACCATGGCCCGCAGCCGCGCCGCGACCGCGTCCTCCTCCGGGATGTGCCGCTCGCGGTGCGTCCGCGCGTCCAGCGAGCCGCGCTCGGCCCTGGTGGCCTCCATGAACAGGGCGAAGGCCCCCTCGGCCTGGTCGGCCAGCACCGTGGCCCGGTGCACGGCGTGCATCAGCGTGGCGGCCAGCACCGTGCTGCCGCTGACGATCGGCAGCGCCTCCCCGGCCTCGAAGGTGAAGCTCGCGGGCAGTCCGGCCCGCGGCAGCATCCGCGAGGCGGGCCCGGTCTCGCCCCGGAAGTGCACCGGGGCGTCCTCGCCCAGCGCGGCCAGCCCGGCCGCCGCCTGAGGCTGGAGGTCGCCGGTGCCGAGCGAGCCGATCTGCGGCATCACCGGCACGACCCCGGCGTTCACCAGGGACAGCAGCCGCTGCGGCACCTCGGGCCGTACGCCCATCTTCCCCCTGGCCATCTGGTTGGCCTTGAGGACCAGGGCCAGCCTGACCACGTCGTCGGGGAAGGCCGGGCCGACGCCCGCCGCGTGCGAGCGCAGCACGTTGCGCTGGAACTGCTCGGCCTCCTCCGGCGAGAGCGGGCGGTCCTTCAGCGGGCCGAGCGCCTGGTTCCAGCCGTACACCCGCTGGCCGCTCAGGGCCGCCAGCGCCCCCGCCCGCGACTGCGCCATGCGGGCCCGCGCGGCGTCCGACACCCGCGCGAGCACCGGACGGCCGGCCAGGATCGCGAAGGCGTCCCGCAACGCGAACCGGCCGCCGTCCAGCACCAGGTCCAGCACCGGCGCCCGCGCGGGCGCCGGCGCCGCGACCGGGGGCGCCACCGGGGGAGGGGCCGGGACGGCGACCGCCCGCTCCGGCACGCACACCGCCGCGAGCAGGCCGACCCCGGCGGCCATCCGTCCTGCTTTGCTGATCGACACGGTCCCCCGGCCCCTTCACCACGAAGATCCACTCCGCTCCGTTATAACCGGCCGGACGGGCGGCGCCGGGCACGGCTCCGCACCGGGGGACGAGTGCTGACCGGCCCTAGGGCAGGCGCTTACCTCCCGCCCTGGACGCCACCGCGACGTGCGGCCGCCCGGTGATCGGATGCGGCCCCACATGGGCCAGGACGCCGAAGACCTCCTCGATGAAGGCCGGGGTCAGCACCTCCAGAGGCGGCCCCTGCCCGGCGACCCGGCCCTCGCGCAGCACGACGATCCGGTCGGCGTAGGCGGCGGCCTGGTCCAGGTCGTGCAGGGCGGCCAGCAGCGTCAGGCCGAGCGAGCGGATCAGGTCCAGCAGCAGGAGCTGGGAGCCGACGTCCAGGTGGTTGCCCGGCTCGTCCAGGATCAGCAGCGGCGCCTCCTGGGCCAGCGCGCGGGCCAGCAGCACGCGCTGCCGCTCGCCGCCGGACAGCGTGGTCATCAGCCGGTCGGCCGCCCAGTCCATGCCGACCCGCTCCAGGGCCGTGGCGACCACCGCCCGGTCGCCCGCGCTCTCCCGGTCCAGCGCCCGCTTGTGGCTGTGCCGCCCGGCCGCGACGACCTCGGCCACGCAGAACCCCTCTCCGGCCGGGTTGTGCTGCGGCAGGACCGCCCGCCGCCGCGCGGCGTGCCGGGGCCGCATCCGCCACAGGTCGTCGCCGTCCAGCCGGACGACGCCGCCCGACGGGCGCAGCGACCGGTAGACCGTGCGCAGCAGCGTGGACTTGCCGCTCCCGTTCGGCCCGACCAGCGCCACGAACTCGCCGGGCCCGGCGCTCAGCGTGACGTCGGTGACGATGGGCCGCGCGTCGATGCTCGCGCTGACGCCCGCGAGGTCAAGCCGCATCGCCGCCGCCTCCCGCCCGCCGCCTGCGCAGCAGCCACAGGAAGAACGGCACGCCGAGCCCCGTGGTGAAGATGCCCACCGGCAGCTCGTTCGGCCGGTCGGCGATCCGCGCCGCCAGGTCCACCAGCACCAGGAACACCGCGCCGGCCAGCAGCGAGACCGGCAGCACCCGGCGGTGGTCGGCGCCGACCACGAACCGGACCATGTGCGGGACCATCAGGCCGATGAACCCGATGCCGCCGACCACGCTGACCACCGTCGCCGTCAGCAGCGACCCGGCCGCCAGCAGCCCGATCCGCAGCGCGGCGACCGGCACGCCGATCGCGACCGCGGACTCCTCGCCGGCCAGCAGCGCGTTGAGCGCCCGCGCCTGCGAGGACAGCCAGGCCACGCAGCACACCACGAGCAGCGCGGGCACGCCCAGATCCGCCCAGGACGCCCCGGCAACGCTGCCCATCAGCCAGAACATCATGCCCTGCAGCTCGGTCGGGTTGAGCTGGAGCTGCACGAACGTGGTGGCCGCCGAGCACAGGTAGCCGACGGCCACGCCGGTCAGCACCAGCCACGAGTCCAGCAGCCTGCCGGAACGCTGGGACAGGACGTACACCACCAGCGCCGACAGCAGCGCGGCGGCGAAGGCGGCCCCCGTGACGCCGAGCGCGCCGGTCAGCCCGGCCAGCGCGCCGCCCCCGAGCGCGGGCACCAGCACGGCCCCCAGCGACGCCGCCGACGACACGCCCAGCACGTACGGGTCGGCGAGCGGGTTGCGGACCAGCGCCTGCAACGCGACCCCCGCCACCGACAGCGCGGCCCCGGCCAGCGCGGCCAGCAGCGCCCGGGGCGTGCGGATCTCCCACACGACCTGCGCCAGCAGCGGATCGGCCTGCTCGCCGCGCCCGGTCAGGTACGCCCACACCACCCCCCACACCTGGTCCGGCGGCAGGTTCACCGACCCGGCGGAGATCCCGATCACCAGGGCCACGACCAGCGCGGCCCCGAGCCCGGCCAGCAGGAACCCGGTCGCCCGCCCGGACACCGCGTGCGGCCGCCGCGGCGGGACGGGGACGGTGCGGCGCGGCGGCGCCGCCAGCGTGTCAGCCACCGGGATGCACCACCTTGGAGATCTTCTCCACGGCCCAGGCGTTCAGCGGCCCGAGATAGACGCCGTCGGAGACGACCGTGTAGGTCCTGCTCCTGGCCGCGGCCCAGTGGGGGTAGGCGGCGAACAGCTTCGCCGCCGCCTCCGCGCCGTTCTCCTCGGGCGTGAACAGCCCGACGACCAGCACGTCCACCTGGGCGGTGGCGAGCTGCTCGCGGTTGAGGGTGCGCGTCATGTCGGCGGTCTGGCCGGCGAAGGCGTTGACCCCGCCGGCCGCCCTGATGACGTCGTCGTAGATGCCGCCGGTCATCACGGCGGGCAGGCCGTTGGCGTTCATCATGGCCATGCCGGGATAGGCGATCAGCACCTTCCTGGGCGGCAGCGCCGCCACGCGGGCCCGTACCGACTCCACCCGCGCCCGCAGCCGCCCGATCAGGTCGAACGCCTTGCGCTGCACGTCGAACACCCGTCCGAGCAGGCTGAGGAACTCCAGCGAGGAGTTGATCGACTGGTTGCGGTAGGCGCGCTTGTCCTGCTCGGTGGCCTGCGGCTTGCCCATCGCGCAGTTGACCGGGTTGACCAGCGAGGTGATGCCGGCCGCGGCGAGCTGCTCGCGGGTGGCGAAGCCGCGGGCGGGGTCGAACCCGCCGGACCAGGTGGAGACCACCAGGTCCGGCTTGAGCTTGAGCACCTGCTCGGCGGGCACGTCGAAGTTCTTGTTCATGGTCAGCCCGCCGGTCGGCAGCGCCTTGATGCGGGCCGTCATGGTCGGGTCGTCGGAGACGCCGTAGCTCTGGGCGTTGGCCAGGATGCTGCGCTCCAGCCCGAGCAGCAGGAAGCTCTCCACCTCGCCGACGCTGGTGCCGTTCAGGATCAGGACGCGCTGCGGCGGGCGGCGGAAGGTGACCCGCGTGCCGCAGTTGTCGAAGGTGAGGGGGTAGACGGTCCGGCCGGCGGACGCCGGCGCGGCGGTGGCCGCCTCGCCGCCGGTTTCCGCGGGCGGCGTGCCGCAGGCGGCGGCCAGCAGCACGAGCGCGACCGCCGAGGCCCGGCGGGTACGGGAAGGTCTCATGGGGTGATGTCCTCTGAGTCGAGTCCGTAAGGCGCGCACGCCGACCGGCCCCACGGCGGGGACGGGCACGGCGGCGAGCCGGGATTGTCGTCGGAGGAACCGCGGCGGACGGGCGCGCGAAGGACCGCGGGCGCGCCTAGGCGGGCAGGCCCACGACCGTCGGACGGACCGGCCTCAGCGGCTCCGGTCCACCCGCGGGCGGCCCGCGCAGCACCAGCACGTGCCGCAGGAACAGCCGCACGCGCGCCGTGACGTCGTCGCGCCCGCCCACCGGCGTGCGCGCCGGCGCGGCCCACCCGGCCACGACGAGGAACAGCACCAGCAGCGGGCGCAGCACCCACCCGGCCAGCTCGCGGACCAGGGCGCACAGCCCCGACTCCACCCAGCGCAGCCAGACCGACGTCAGCAGCACGCTCGCCGCGTGCACGAGCAGCATCCCGAACCCCGGGGCGCCCGTGTCGTGCGCGTGGACCACGCTCGCGGGGGCGGCGACGGGCGCGGGATGGTCGCAGCTCAGGGAGAGCAGCAGGTGCAGGACGACCTGCGAGGCGCCCGTCGCGGGCACGATGGCGGGCAGGGTGCGCTCACGCCCGGTCAGCGCCAGGGCCGGCGCGAGGACCAGCAGGAAGCCCGCCAGCAGCGCCCCGGGGTCGAAGCAGCCGCCGCCCGCCAGGTGGGCGAGCGCGGCCAGCGCGGCACACGTGCCGGCGAAGCTCGCCGCACGCAGCCACCGCACCAACGACCATGGACCCATCGAGGCCAGATCCTCCCACACGCCCGGCCCGCCCGCTCCGCACGGGTGCGCGGACCGGGAGCCGGGGGCGCGTGCTCACCGGTGGGGTGTGCGGCGTGGCCGGGGCGGCGTACGCTCCGGTTGTGACCCTCCGGTTGACTGCTCCGCCGCCTGACGACCGCTCGACGACGAGGGCTCCGTGAGGAGCCGCACATGACCGGCCTCGGCCCGCGCGCGGTCCTCGTCCCCGACCTGGGCGAAGACCTGGCCCGCGCGGTGGGCGAGCTGGAGAGGCTGCTGCTGGTGCTGCGCGCCGCCGAGTCCGTGGGCTCGCCGCTGCCCGGCCCGCTCGCCGGCGGGATCGCGCTGACCGCGCTGCGCCGGCTCTGGCGCGCGATCGGCCCCACACAGGGCAGGCGCGCCGCCGCCGCCCGCCTGACCGGCCGCCTGTACGCCCCCGGCGGCCAGGTCGAGCACGTGCCGCTGCGCCTGGTCGACGTCGACCCGCTCGACGTGGCCACCCTGTCGGCGGCCGCGGTGGCGCTCGGCCTCGGCGCGGTCGGCAAGGGCGTGGTCCGCCAGGCCCTCGACGCCGTGTGCACCGGCCTGCCCGCCACCGAGCTGGTGTCGTCGGCCGCCCGCTTCACCGGGCTGCTCGACCTGGCCGACACCGCCGACTCCATCGTCCTGCGCGAACGGCTGGCCGCCGCCGGGCCGGGCGCCGACGTCGTCCTGACGCCGGAGGCCGAGCGCGCCTACCAGGCCACCGCCGGCCGCCTCAACACCATGTGGCCCGCCACCGGCACCGCCGCCTCGCCCTGAACCGCGCCCGGGTCACGGGCCCGGTTCACGGCGTCTGGGGAGCGGCCGCGGCGCGGTCGTGCGTGAAGGGCCGGGGGAGGCGCAGCCGGGCGCGCAGCGGCAGGCCCGACGGGATGAACGCCTCGGCCTGGAGCGCCGCGACGCCGATCCTGGGCATGTCGCGGGCGGTCGGGTAGACGACGAAGCGCGGCTCCCAGATCGGCCGGAACTTGGCGTTGAACCGGTACAGCGACTCGATCTGGAACCAGTGCGACAGGAAGACCAGCACCGACCGCCAGGCCCGCAGCACGGGCCCCGCGCCGAGCCGGTCGCCGCGGGCCAGCGTCGAGCGGAACATCGCGAAGTTGAGCGACACCTGCGTGATCCCCAGCGACGGCGCGGCCTGCAACGTCTCGGCGATCAGCAGCTCGTTCAGGCCCGGGTCGGCGTCGCGGTCGCGGCGCATCAGGTCCAGCGAGACGCCCCGCCTGCCCCACGGCACGAAGTGCAGCACGGCCTTGAGGTCGCCGTCCTTGCAGGCGGTGGCCACCAGGCACTCGGCGTCGGCGGGGTCGCCGAAGCGGCCCAGCGCCATCGAGTAGCCGCGCTCGGTCTGGGTGCCGCGCCACAGCCCGGCGGCCCGGCGGATGCGCTCCTTCTCCTCCTCGGCCACGTCCCGGGCGCGGCGCACCCGGCAGACGTACCCGGCGCGGCGGGTGCGGTTGACCATCTGCCGCACGTTGCGCATCGCGCGGCCCTCCAGCGTGAAGCCGTCGACCTCGACGATCGCCTCGTCGCCGATCTCCAGCGCGGACAGCCCCGCGACCTTCGTCCAGACCTCGCCGCCCGTCTCGCCGCAGCCGATGACGGCCGGCACCCAGGCGTGCCGCCGCGCCTCGGCCATGAACGCGACGATCGCGGCCGGCCACGCCTCGCGGTCGCCGATCGGGTCGCCGCTGGCCAGCATCACGCCGGAGACCACCCGGTAGGCCACGGCCGCCTTGCCCGACGGCGAGAAGATCACGCTCTTGTCCCGGCGCAGCGCGAAGTAGCCGAGCGAGTCGCGCTCGCCGTGGACGTCCAGCAGGTCGCGCAGGCGGCGTTCGTCGTCGGCGGTCAGCTCGGCGGCCGGCCGTTCCGGGCGCAGCGCCAGGTAGAGCGTCGTCACGGCGGTCAGCGCGCCCAGCGCGACGAGGGAGAAGTAGACCAGGTCGGAGACGCGTTCCACGGTGAACGTGACCGGCCCCTCGATGCCCGCCAGCCCCAGCGCCACGTGCTCCAGCCGCTCGGCCACGCCCGGACGGCCCACCAGCGCGCCCGGCCGGACGCTCACGATCAGGTAGCCGAGCCCCATGTCGATCGCGCCGAGCACGAGCAGGTTCCACAACGCCCGCCAGCGCGAGCGCGGGTCGGGCAGCGCCGTGAACTCCCGCCTGCCGGCCACCAGCACGGCCAGCAGCACGACGCTGATCGCGGCGGTCACCGGCCGCAGGTGCAGCACGCCCATGACGGCGCTCACCGGCAGCAGCACCACCACCGCCCGCCAGGCCCGCACCTTCCCCCGGCGCAGCGCGTGCGCGATCATCACCAGCATGATGCCGACCACCAGCGACGTCGCCCGCGCCACGGTCGTCACCGTCCCGGGCAGCAGATCCGACCACTGGCCCATCCGCGTGTGCTCCAGCCGCGGCGCGACGGCCTTGGCGATGTCCAGCAGGCCGATGACCAGCGACGCGTAACCCGCCAGCGCGGGGATCCAAGGACGCTTCACAAACACCGATTCAAGCCCCTGCCGGTTAATCTCGCCGTTAACCACGCGCTTACGCCGGGCGGGATATTCCTGCTGTTCATGGGACTGACCTCGATCGCGCTGCTGGTGACCGCCGCGGTGCTCGCGGCGGCCGGGCTCGCGGCCACCGTCTGGGTGTGGCCGCGGCTGGCCGGGCGGGGCCTGCCGCCGCTGCTGGGCCGGGCCGGCCTGCTGGCGGGCTGCCAGGCGCTCACCGTGGCGGCGCTCGCGCTGCTGGTCAACTACTACTTCGGCTTCTACTCCTCCTGGGCGGACCTGCTCGGCGCCGACACCGGCGCCGCCCAGATCACCGTCGCCGGGGCCGCGGCCGGGCTGCGGGTGCTGGACAGCCGGGCGGTGCCGGGCGGGCGGATCGAGGAGGTCGTCCTGCCGGGCGCGACCACGCGCCTGAGCGAGGAGGCGTACGTGTTCCTGCCCTCGGCCTACTTCAAGGACCCCCGGCGCAGGTTCCCCGCGATCCTCGCCCTGACCGGCTACCCCGGCGACCCGCGCAACCTCATGACCCGGCTCGACCTGCCCGGACGGCTGGCCCACGCCATCGCCCTGCACCAGGTCGAGCCGGCCGTCCTGGTGATGATGCGGCCGAGCGTGGTGCTGCCGCGCGACACCGAGTGCGTGGACGTGCCGGGCGGCCCCCAGGCGCTGACGTACTTCGCCACCGACGTCCGGCAGGCCGTGACCGCGCACTACCGGGCGGCCCCCGGCCGCAACTCCTGGGGCGTGCTCGGCGGCTCGACCGGCGGCTACTGCGCGCTGAAGCTGGCCATGAGCCGCCCCGACGCGTTCTCCGCCGCCGTCTCCCTGTCGGGCTACTACAAGACGATCGTGGACGGCACCACCGGCGACCTGTTCCACGGCGACCAGGCGCTGGCCGACCGCAACGACCTGATGTGGCGCCTGGCCCGGCTGCCCGCGCCGCCCGTGGCCGTGCTCGTCACCAGCAGCAGGAAGGGCGAGGCCGACTACCTGCCGACCGAGCGCTTCCTGAACGCCGTCAAGCCGCCCATGCGGGCCTCGTCGCTGATCCTGCCCAGCGGCGGTCACAACTTCAACACCTGGAACCGGGAGCTGCCGCAGGCGCTGCCGTGGCTGGTCCAGCAGCTCGCCGTGCCCGCCGCGGCCCCCTAGCGAGGCGCCCGATCGGGGCCGGGGGGTTCGTCCGCGCGCCCACGGGGGAGTAGATCTCTCCGTGACCGACGTGTACGCCACCGCCGCAGACCTCGACCTCGCCCCGGCCGGGTTCGTCCGGGCCATCGAGGAGCTGCCGCTGGTCGACCACCACGTGCACGGCGTGGTGCCGCGCGACCTGTCGCGCACCGCGTTCGAGGAGCTGATCACCGAGTCCGACCGGCCGGTGCCGGAGTGGATGACGCAGTTCGACTCCCCGACGGGGTACGCCATCCTGCGCCACTGCGCGCCCGTCCTCGGCCTCGAACCGCACTGCACGCCGGAGGAGTACCTGGCCAGGAGGGCCCGGCTGGGCGCCGCCGAGGTGAACCGGCTGCTGCTCGGCGCCACGAACGTGGCCCACTACCTGGTCGAGACCGGCTACCGGGGCGAGGAGCTGGTGGGCCCGTCCGGCATGGCCGAGCTCACCGGCGCGCCCGCCGACGAGGTGGTGCGGCTGGAGACGGTGGCCGAGCAGGTCGCGGCCGGCGGCTGCGACGCGTCCTCCTTCGCCGACGCCTTCGCGCGGGAGCTGTGGGAGCGCACCGGCGGCGCGCGCGGGCTCAAGAGCGTCGCCGCCTACCGCCACGGCCTCGACCTCGACCCCGAGCCGCCGAGCCGGGCCGAGGTCGCCGAGGCGGCCGGGCGCTGGCTCGGGTCCGGCGGCGGTAAGCTGACGGAGCCGGTGCTGCTGCGGCACGTGATCTGGGCCGGGATCGAGCGAGGGTTGCCGATCCAGTTCCACACCGGCCTCGGCGATCCCGACCTCGACCTGCGCCGGGCCGATCCGCTGCTGCTGCGCGGCCTCGTCGAGCGCGCCGAGCCGACCGGGGTGCCGCTGGTGCTGCTGCACTGCTACCCCTTCCAGCGGCACGCGGGGTTCCTCGCGCAGGCCTATCCCAACGTCTACTTCGACGTGGGGCTCGGCGTGACCTACACCGGGGCCCGCAGCGTGGCGCTGGTGGCCGAGAGCCTGGAGCTGGCGCCGTTCGCCAAGATCCTCTTCTCGTCCGACGGGTGGGGGCCGGCCGAGCTGCACCACCTCGGCGCGGTGTTGTGGCGGCGGGCGATGGCGCGGGTGCTCGGCCGGCTCGTGCTGGACGGCGAGTGGTCGGCCGGGCAGGCGATGCGGGTGGCGGCGATGGTCGGGTCGGACAACGCGCGACGCGTCTACGGACTGGGAACACGGGAGGAGAGCACGGGGTGAACGACTTCGGGGGCCGTACGATCAACAGGCCCGTCGACGGAGCCGTCATCGGGACCGGCGGCGTGGACGGCGCCGCCTACGCGGCGCTGCGGGAGGGCCTGCTGCGGGAGCTGCCCGCGGCGCAGGCGCTGCGCCGCGAGCTGCACGCGGCGCCCTGCCTGTCGGGACAGGAGGGCCCGACGCTGGCCCGGCTGCTCGACGCGCTGCCCGCCGGGCAGGTCGAGCACGTCGCCGGCACCGGCGCGGTCCTGCGCGTCGGCGGTCCTGGCCCGGCGATCGGCGTACGCGGCGAGCTCGACGCGCTGCCCCTGACCGAGCGCACCGGAGCCGAGTGGGCCGCCCCCGAGGGCGCGATGCACGCCTGCGGGCACGACGTGCACATGGCGGCCGTGGTCGCCCTGGCCAGGACCCTCGACCGGCTCGGCGCCGACCCGCCCCTGCTGGTCGTGCTGCAACCGCGCGAGGAGGGCTTCCCCTCCGGCGCCTCCGACGTCGTGGGGTCGGGCGCGCTGCACCGCCACCAGGTCGGCGCCATGATCGGCGCGCACGTGCAGCCCCTGCTGGCCGAGGGCACGGTCGCCTCCGTGCCGGGGGCGGTCAACGCCTCCTCCGACGAGTTCAGGGTGGTCGTCAGGGGCGCGGAGGGCCACGCCGCCTACCCCCACCTCACCAGGGACCCGGTGGTGGCCATGGCGCAGGTCATCGTCACCGCCCAGCAGGTCGTCAGCCGGGTCGCCGACCCGATGACGCCCACCGTGGTCACCTTCGGCACGGTCAACGCCGGCACCGCGCCCAACGCCGTGCCGGGCGAGGCCGTGGCCAGGGGGACCCTCCGCGCGATGTCCGAGAACTGGCGCCAGGAGCTGCACGAACGCTTCACCCAGGTGGTCGAGGACGTCGCCAGGGCGTGCGGCTGCGTGGCCGAGGTGACGATCCTGCCGGGGGAGCCGGTGCTGGTCAACGACACCGGGCTGGCCGTGCGCGCCGGCGGGCTGCTGCGCGGCCAGGGCTGGACCGTGGACGGCGGCCTGCGCTCGTGCGGGGCCGACGACTTCTCCCACTACGCCTCGGTCGCGCCGTCGCTCATGATGTTCGTCGGCGTGGACACCGCCGCCGGCCTGCACACCCCCGAGTTCCTGCCCGGCGACGCGGCCGTGGGCGCGGTGGCCGAGAGCCTGCTGGCCGGCTACCTCGCGGCCGCCTCCGCGCTGCCCGGCCCGGCCGGCGCGAACGGGATCCTGTTCTCCAGGAACGCCTGAGACCGGTCCCTGCCGGTGCCGTTCCTCCAACAACCCCGGCAGGGAAGTCCAAGCACCACCGGACGGGGCATCGCTGACGGAACCACCATCAACCCCTAGTGTCGGAAGGGATGGATCTCGAAACCTTCGCCCCCGGTTCGGGCCGTCTCGAACCCCGCGCGGCACTCCGCTCCGACGCCCCCTCCCTCGACCTCGACGGCCTGTGGCGCTTCCGGCTGTCACCCGTGGCCGACGTGCCCGACGACTTCGCCCGGCCCGGCTTCGACGACTCCGCCTGGGACGAGCTGCCGGTCCCGGCCCACTGGCCCCTGCACGGCCACGGCGCCCCCGCCTACACCAACGTCTCCTACCCCTTCCCCGTGGACCCGCCGCACGTCCCGGACGAGAACCCGACCGGCGACTACCGGCGCGCCTTCGACCTGCCGGACGGCTGGCGCGGCGGCAGGCTGCGCTTCGAGGGCGTCGACTCCTTCGCCAGGGTCTGGCTGAACGGCCACGAGCTGGGCTTCTCCACCGGCAGCAGGCTGCCCGCCGAGTTCGACGCCGGGCCGTGGCTGCGTCCGGGACGCAACGTGCTGGCCGTGCGCGTGCACCAGTGGTCGGCCGCCAGCTACCTGGAGGACCAGGACATGTGGTGGCTGCCCGGCATCTTCCGCAGCGTCACCCTCACCCGGTCGGCCGCCGACGTGTTCGTGCACGCCGCCCACGACGGCCGGCTGTCCTTCGAGGCCGCCGAGGGCCTGCTGAGCATCCCCGAGCTCGGCGTGCGCGACCTGGAACCCGGCGTCGAGATCACCGTCGGGGCCGAGCCGTGGACCGCCGAGACGCCCCGCCTGTACGAGGCCGTCCTGACCACCCCGCACGAGACCGTACGGCTGCGCGTCGGCTTCCGCACCGTCTCCGTCGAGGACGGCGTGCTCCTGGCCAACGGCCGCCCGCTGCTGCTCAAGGGCGTCAACCGGCACGAGTTCCATCCCGACCACGGCCGCGCGGTCCCGTACGAGACCATGCGCGAGGACGTGCTGCTCATGAAGCGGCACAACGTCAACGCCGTCCGGACCAGCCACTACCCGCCGCACCCCGGCTTCCTGGACCTGTGCGACGAGCTGGGCCTGTGGGTCGTCGACGAATGCGACCTGGAGACGCACGGCTTCGGCCAGGTCGGCTGGCGGCGCAACCCCACCGACGACCCGCGCTGGGCCGACGCCCTGCTCGACCGCATGCGCCGCATGGTCGAACGGGACAAGAACCACCCCAGCGTCATCATGTGGTCGCTCGGCAACGAGGCGGGCGTCGGCCGCAACCTCGCCGTCATGGCCGCCTGGACGCGCCGGCGCGACCCGTCCAGGCCGCTGCACTACGAGGGCGACTGGTCGTGCGCCCACACCGACGTCTACTCGCGCATGTACGCCACCCACGCCGAGGTCGAGGCCATCGGCCGCGGCGAGGAGGACCCGCTCGACGACCCCGCCCTGGACGCGCGGCGGCGCGCGATGCCGTTCCTGCAGTGCGAGTACGCCCACGCCATGGGCAACGGGCCCGGCGGCCTGGCCGAGTACCAGGAGCTGTTCGAACGTTTCCCCAGGCTGGCCGGCGGGTTCGTGTGGGAGTGGATCGACCACGGCCTGACCGACCCCCGCCACGAGTACGCCTACGGCGGCGACCACGGCGAGCCCGTGCACGACGGCAACTTCGTCATCGACGGGCTGGTGTTCCCCGACCGCACGCCCTCCCCGGGCCTGCTGGACCTGAAGAAGGTGTTCGAGCCGGTGCGGTTCGCGTTCGGCGACGGCGTCGTGCGGGTGGTCAACCGGCACGACTTCCGCGACCTGGCCCACCTCGCCTTCGAGGCCGTCGTCGAGGACGACGGGCTCCCCGTCGCGCGGTTCCCGCTGGCGGTGCCGCCGTCCGGCGGCGAGGTGAGGCTGCCCGACCCGCCCCCGCCGGCGGACAACGTGGGGGAGCGCCGGCTCACCGTCCGCGCGACCCTGGCCGGCGACCAGCCCTGGGCCACCGCGGGCCACGAGCTCGCCTGGTCCCAGACCCGCCTGCCGAGCCCCGCCCTTCCCGCCGCCGTCACCGGTGCGGGCGTCCGGCCGGAGACGTCCGGCGGGCGGCTGAGGCTGGGCGGCGGCGAGTTCGACCCGCGCACCGGCCGCCTGCTGCGCCTGTTCGGCCTCGACGTCGACGGCCCGCGCCTCGACCTCTACCGCGCCCCCACCGACAACGACCGCTACGGCGGCCTGGGCCGGAAGTGGCGGCAGCTCGGGCTGCATCGCCTCACCCACCGCGTGGACGGCGTGCGGACCGGCGACGGCCTCACCGTCGAGACCAGGGCCGCCCCCGCCGCCACCGACCTCGGCATGCGCGTCACCTGGACGTGGACCGCGCCCCGCGGCGACGCCCTGGACCTGACCGTGGACGTCGAGCCCGAGGGCGAATGGCGCGACCCGATCCCGCGCCTGGGCGTCCATCTCGCGCTGCCCGGCCGGCTCACCCACGTCACCTGGTACGGCCGGGGGCCGGGGGAGGCCTACCCCGACACCGGCCTGGCCGCCCGCGTGGGCCGCTGGAGCGCCACGATCGACGACCTCCAGACGCCCTACGTCCACCCGCAGGAGAACGGCCGCCGCGCCGACGTGCGATGGGCCGAGTTCGGCGGGCCGGCCGGGACGCCCGGGTTCCGGGTCGCGGGCGAGCCGGCGTTCGGGCTGACCGCGCGCCGGTGGAGCACCGCCGAGCTGGAGGCCGCCCGCCACCGCCCGGACCTGGTGCCCGGCGACCGGGTGCACCTCCACCTGGACCTCGCCCAGCAGGGCATCGGCACCGCCACCTGCGGCCCCGGCGCGCTGCCCCGGTACGACCTGCACGCCGCCCCGGCCACCCTGCGCCTGCGCTTCACCCGCTGTTGACCCCGCAGGGCGCCGGCCGGGGTCGGGTGACCCCGGCCGGCCCCGCCCTCCAGGACGGGCGCCCTACAGCGGGATCCACTCCGTGGCCGTCGTGACCTCCTCCAGCACCGACGGGATCGGCTCGACGCCGAGCCCCGGCCCCGTCGGCACCTGCAGATGGCCGTCCACCAGCTCGAACGGCTCGGTCACGTCGGTCGCGTAGTAGCGGCGCGACCCCGAGGTGTCGCCGGGCAGCGTGAAGCCCGGCAGCGCCGCCAGCGCCACGTTGGCCGCCCGCCCGAGACCGGTCTCCAGCATGCCGCCGCACCACACCGCCACGCCGTTGGCCCGGCACAGGTCGTGGATGCGCCGCGCCTCCAGGTAGCCGCCGATGCGGCCCGGCTTGATGTTGATGATCGAGCACGAGCCGAGCTCGATGGCGGCCGCCGCGTGCTCGGCCGACTCGATGGACTCGTCCAGGCAGATCGGGGTGCGCAGCTGGCGGGCCAGCCTGGCGTGCTGGACGAGGTCGTCGTTGGCCAGCGGCTGCTCGATCAGCAGCAGGTCGAACGCGTCGAGCCGGGCCAGCCGGCGGGCGTCGGCCAGCGAGTACGCCGCGTTCGCGTCGACCTGGAGCAGCAGGTCGTCGCCGAAGCGCTCGCGCACCGCGCGCACCGGCTCGACGTCCCAGCCGGGCTCGATCTTCAGCTTGATGCGGACGTACCCCTCCTCGACGTAGCCCGCCACGGCGTCGAGGAGCTGCGGGATCGAGTCCATGATGCCCACCGACACCCCGCACGGCACCCGGTCGCGGGCCGCGCCCAGGAAATGGCCGAACGACTCGCCGGAGGCCCGCAGCTGCGCGTCGAGCACGGCGGTCTCCAGCGCGGCCTTGGCCATGCGGTGGCCCTTGATCGGTTCGAGCGCGCGGCCGACGCCGTACGCGTCCAGGGTGGTGGGCAGGGCGGGCAGCAGGAAGCGGCGCATCACCTCGGCGGCGCCGTCGACGTACTCGGAGGAGTAGAGCGGCTCGGACATGGCCACGCACTCGCCCCACCCCTCGGCGTCGGGGGTCACCACCCTGACCAGCAGGACGTCCCGGGCCGTCTCGGTGCCGAACGACGTGCGGAACGGCGCCACCAACGGCATCGCGATCCGGCGCAGCTCTACTCCTGTGATCTTCACACTCTCTCCAACTCGGTCGGCGCGCAGGTGCTCCCTGGCGACCGTACGACATGGGGTGACATCTGGGGTTCGTGCCAGGCGACCAAAGGCCGGCGGTTCTTCGTCGCCGAGGCCCATGGCCACGACGGCCTCAGACGACGAGGCCGGGGGTGCGGGCGATCCGGATCCGGCACGGCGTGTCCTGGCTGAGCCGCACCGCCTCCAGCGGCACCGTCACCTCCGGCGTGCGGTACCGGCCGCCGGAGAACGCCGCCGCCACGCGGGCCCGTACCGACTCGGCCGGCATCTGCCCGTCGATGGAGCCGGCGCCGTCGCGCCCGATCTCCGCCACGCACGCGCCCGGCTGCGTGGCCAGCGCCAGACCGGCCACCGTCGCCCCGGCCAGGGCCGACACGTCGCGCCTGGTCCAGCCGTAGTGCCACATGCCGGCCGCCACCACGGGCGCGGCCGGGCAGGCGGGTTCGGTGATCACCACGTCGAGACCCTGGAGCAGCGCGGCGGCGATCTGTTCGGCGCCTATGAGCGCTCCGGACCCGATCCGCAGGCCGGGCAGCTCGGGCAGCGGGCCGCCGAGCGTGTAGATCAGCTTGATGCCGGTGGTGAAGGGGCCCGGACCGCTGTCGTGCCAGCCACAGGCCACGACGCCGACCGACGGGGCGGCGCCCAGCGTGCCGATCCGCAGCATAAGGAAATGACTACCCTCTGCGGCCCCCGGTCACACACCGTCAACCCTCCGGGCGGCGGATCGGGGCTGGTCAGCGCATGCTCCGGGCGTCGAGGGCGCGCAGCACGCGGGAGACCACCTGGGGGTCGGCCCGCGGGTCGCGGCGGGCGTCCAGCACGGCCTGCCGGGCGGCCGACATCATCTCCTCCTGCACCCGCCGCACCAGCCGGGCCCGCCGCGCCCGCTGCTCGAACGCCTCGCGCCGCTCGTCGTCGGCGGCCTCGGGGCTGATCCGCAGCCCGAGGTCCATCATGCGCCGGCCCAGCAGCTCGACCACCTCCTCGGGCAGGTCCTCGGCCTCGTCGATCTCCCGCAGCCGCCGCTTGGCCGCGTGGGCGGCCCGGATCGCCAGGCGCTTCTCCAGATCGCGCTCGGCCGCCGTGTCGGCCTTGACGCCGAGCCGCGCCACCAGCCACGGCAGCGTCAGCCCCTGCACCACCAGCGTCACCAGGATGACCGCGAACGCGATGAACACGATCACCGGCCGCTGCGGGAACGGCCGCCCGTCATGGATGCGCAGCGGGATGGCCAGCGCCAGCGCCACGGACGCCACGCCGCGCATGCCCGCCCACCACATGACGACGGTCTCGCGCCAGCTCATCGGCACCTCGGTGTCCTCGCGCCGCCCCTTCTTGGCCAGCCAGGCGGCCGGCAGCAGCCACAGCAGCCGGACGACCACGACGACGCCCACCACGGCGGCGCTCCACCACAGCACCTCGCCGAACCGCCCGTGGACCGTGCCGAACACCGTGTGCAGCTCCAGCCCGATCAGCCCGAACGCGACCCCCGTCACCAGCGTGTCCACCACCTGCCAGAACGTGGACGAGGCGAACCGGCCGAACACGTCGTCGGCGTCCCACATGCGGTCGCTGAGGTAGAAGGCGGTGGTCAGCACGGCCAGCACGCCCGAGCCGCGCAGCTCGTCGGCCACCGCGTAGCTGACGAACGGCACCACCAGCGACAGGCCCACCTGCAGCGTCGCGTCGCCCAGCAGCGCCATCAGCTTCCCGGCCGCCCAGCCCAGCGCGAACCCCGCCGCCACGGCCACCCCCGCCGACAGCGCGAACTCGCCCAGCGCCCCCGGCCAGGAGAACACGCCCGTGACGACCGCCGCGACCGCCACGTGGTAGAGCACGATCGCGGTCACGTCGTTGAACAGGCCCTCGCCCTCCAGCAGCGACACCATGCGCCGCGGCAGGCCCAGCCGCCCGGCCACCGCCGTGGCCGCCACCGGGTCGGGCGGCGCGACCAGCGCGCCCAGCGCCACCGCCGCCGCCAGCGGCAGGCCGGGGACGAGCGCGTGCGCCGTGGCCGCCACGGCCGCCGTCGTCACGAACACCAGCGCCACGGCGAGCAGGAAGATCGGCTGCCAGTTCGCCGCGAACTGCCGCCACGACGTACGCCGCACCGCCGCGTACAGCAACGGCGGCAGCAGCAGCGGCAGCACGATGCCCGGCGGGATGTCCACGTTCGGCACGAACGGCAGCACTGCCAGCAGGATGCCCAGCAGCGTCATCAGCACCGGCGCGGGCAGCCCCAGCCGCTCGCCCAGCGGGACCGTGACCAGCGCGCCCAGCAGCACCAGCATGAGCAGCACGAACTGGTCCACGACGCCCCCCCGGTGATCGTCGTCACCCAGCGTAAGCGCAGGCCGCCTCAGCGGTCGAGGACGTGCAGGGTGTGCGGCCGCGTGCCCAGCGGCACCGGCTCGGCGGCCGTGCAGGCCACCACGTCGGCCACCCGCGCGCCGAACAGGTCGGGCACGTAGATGGCCGGTTCCAGGCAGACCGTCATCCCGGGGGCGAACACCGCGTCCTCGCCGGCCCGCGGCCCCTCGTCGTGGCCCAGGCCCACGCCCCGGCCCACGTGCGGCGCGGCGAAGCGGCCGTAGCCGCTGGCGTCGATGACCTCGTGCACCGTCCTGGCCAGCTCCGCGAACGGGACCGACGGCCGCAGCGCCGCCAGCGCCGCGCGGTGGGCGGCCAGCACCACCGAGTACATCGCCTCGTAGTCCTCCGGCGGCTCGGCGACGGCGAACACCCGGCCCGCCTCGGCGCAGTAGCCGTCCCAGCGGCCGCACACCGACACCAGCAGCGCGTCGCCCGGGTTGATCACGCGCCCGCCGGGCACGTGCTCGGGCCGCGCGGTGTGCTCGCCCGCCGACACGCGCAGCGAGATCACCTCCTCGCAGCCCGACTCCAGGGCCAGCAGCCGCAGCCGGCGCGCCATGGTCCGCTCGGTCGCGCCGAACCAGGCCAGCTCGGCCGCCTGCGCCAGCACCGCCTCCGCCGCCGCGACCGCCCGGCCGAGCGCCGTCAGCTCGGCGGGGTCCTTGCGCAGCCGCAGCGGCGCCAGCACCGCGGAGGCGGGCACCAGCTCGGCGGCGATCGCCAGCCGGAACAGCTCGCTCGCCCGCATCTCGGGGTCCACCCCGACCCGGCGCGCGGAGGCGGGCACCAGGCCCGCCGGGTCGCGGGTCTCGACGATCGCGTCGGCCGTCACCACGAGGAACACGCCCGGCCCGGCGCCGCCGTCCGGCGCGCCGCCCTCAGGCAGGACGCCCTCAGGGAGAGCGCCTTCTGGGGAGGCGCTCAGGAACCGGAAGTCGGGCGAGGGCCGCAACACCAGCACGTCGATGCCCTCCTGGGCCATCGCCCGCCGCACGGCCGCCACCCGCGCGGCGTGCCGCCGGCTCACGCCGGCTCGTGCAGCCAGCAGGCGACCGGCCCGAAGTCCGGCTCCTTCTCGCGGCACACCTCCATCACCAGCGGGCAACGCGGGTTGAACCGGCACCCGCCCGGCGGGTTCGCCGGGTCGGGCACGTCCCCGGCCAGCTCGGCGGGCAGCACGCCCATGCCGTCCGGCTTGGGGATGGCCCCCAGCAACGCCCTGGTGTACGGATGTTTCGGGTCGTCCCACACCTCGGCCGTCCCGCCCACCTCGACGATCTTGCCGAGGTACATGACGGCGATCCGGTCGGCGATCAGCCGCACCACCGACAGGTCGTGGCTGATGAACAGCAGCCCGGCGCCGGAGTCCACCGCCAGGTCGCGCATCAGCCGGGCCACCTGGGCCTGGGCGGAGGCGTCCAGCGCGGAGATCGGCTCGTCGCCGATGAGCAGCCGCGGCCGGGCCGCCAGCGCCCTGGCGATCGCGATGCGCTGCCGCTGGCCGCCGGAGAACTCGTGGGGGTGCCGTCCGGCGAACTCGCGCGGCAGGCCCACCCGCTCCAGCAGGTCGGCCGGGTCGGTACGGGTGTCGTCCGCGGTGCGCAGGCCGTCGGCGATCTGGTCGCCCACCCGGCGCCGCGGGTTCAGCGACGCGTACGGGTCCTGGAAGACCATCTGGATGCCCGTGAGCTTCCTGCGCCGCAGGCCGAGCGGCGTGACCTGCTGCCCCTCGAACGCGATCGACCCGTGGGTGACCGGGTTCAGCCCGCAGACCGCCCGCGCCAGGGTGGACTTGCCGCACCCCGACTCGCCGACCAGGCCCACGACCTCGCCCGCCCGTACGGTCAGGCTGGCCCCCGCCACCGCCCGCACCACCGGACGCCCGGGGGAGCGGTGTTCGACGACCAGGTCCTCGATGTCCAGCATCAGCCCTCCACGTCCGGAGCAGAATCAGGCACAGAATCAGGCAGCGAGTCCAGCAGGGCGCGGGTGTAGGGGTGCTCGGGGTCGCGCAGCACCCGCCCGCGCGGCCCGGTCTCCACGACCAGGCCGTCCTTCATCACGCTCACCTCGTCCGCGACCGCCGACATGACGCCCAGGTCGTGCGTGACCAGCAGCACGGCCAGGCCCAGCTCGTCGCAGAGCCCGCGCAGCAGCCGCAGCACGCCCGCCTGCACGGTCACGTCCAGCGCGGTGGTCGGCTCGTCGGCGATCAGCACCTTGGGCGAGCAGGCCAGCGCGACGGCGATGGCGATGCGCTGCCGCATGCCGCCGGAGAACTGGTGCGGGAAGCGCCCGTACGCCTCCTCGGCGCCCGGGATGCGCACCTTGCCCAGGAGCTCGACCGCCCGCGCCTTCGCCTCGGCCTTGCCCAGGCCCAGGTGGTGGCGCATGTGCTCGGTGAGCTGCCGGCCGATCGTGAGCATCGGGTGCAGGCTGGTCGCCGGGTCCTGGAAGACCATGGCGACCTCGCCGCCGCGCACCTGGTTGAGCTCCTTGGGCGGCAGCGTGAGCAGGTCCCGCTCGCCGAGCCCGATCCGGCCCGAGACGCGCGCGCCGTGCGGCAGCAGCCCGAGCACGGCCAGGCCCGTCATCGTCTTGCCCGACCCGCTCTCGCCGGCCAGGCCGTGCACGCGCCCGGCGGCCAGCTTCAGGTCGACGCCGCGCAGGATCTCCTTGCCGTGGATCGACACCTTCAGGCCGGTGATGTCCAGCGTCACAACGCACGCTCCTTGATCGCGCGGGCCGTCCGCGGGTCGAGCGCGTCCCGCAGCGTGTCGCCGAGGAAGTTGAACGCCAGCACCACGGTCAGGATCGCCAGGCCGGGGAACGTCGCCACCCACCAGCTGTCGAAGACCTCCACGCCGGAGGCCACCATCGCGCCCCACTCGGGGGACGGCGGCTTGGCGCCCAGGCCCAGGAACGACAGGCCGGACAGCAGCAGCAGCGCCGTGCCGATGTCGAGCGTGGCCAGCACCAGGATCGGGCCGGTCACGTTCGGCAGCACGTCCACCCGCAGCGAGCGCCACACCGAGAAGCCCAGCAGCCGCCCGCTCAGCACGAACTCCCGCTCGCGCACGCCCAGCACCAGCCCGCGGGTGACGCGGGCGTAGGCGGGCCAGGCCACCACCAGCACGGCCAGCACGGCGTTGCCCAGGCTCGCGCCCAGCGCCGCGGCCACCACCATGGCCAGGATCACGGTCGGGAACGCGAACACCAGGTCCGCGATCCGCATGATCGTCTCGCCGACCCACTTGCCGAAGTACCCGGCGCACGCCCCCAGCAGGCCGCCGACCAGCACCGACAGCACGACCAGCAGCAACGTCAGCGGGATCGACACCCGCGCGCCGTACATGACGCGGCTCAGGATGTCGCGTCCGAGCTGGTCGGTGCCGAACCAGTGGCCGGGCCCCGGGGGAGCCAGCCGCGGCAGGTCCTGGGCCAGCGGGTCGTGCGGCGCCAGCCACGGCGCGGCCAGCGCGATCACCAGCCAGGCCACGGCCAGCACGGCGCCCGCGACGGCCAGCGGCTGCCGCCACGCCTCGGGCAGCCTGCCCAGCAGCCCCTTGCCTCTCATTGCAGCCTCACTCGGGGATCGATGACGCCGTACAGCACGTCCACGATCAGGTTGATGACCAGGTAGACCACGCCCACGACCAGGCCGACGCCCATCACGGCGGGCAGGTCGAGGCTGGTGGCGCTCTTGTAGGCATACTGGCCGACGCCGGGCCAGGCGAAGATCGCCTCGACCAGGACGGTGCCGGACAGCAGGCTGCCGAAGGCCAGACCGGCCACGGTGATGATCGGGACCAGCGCCGAACGCAGCACGTACCTGAACAGGATCACCCGGCCCGGCAGCCCCTTGGCGCGGGCCGCCCGGACGTAGTCCTGGCCCAGCACCTCCAGCACCGCCGAACGGGTGAAGCGGGTCAGCAGGCCGATCGTGTACAGCGCCAGCACCAGCGCGGGCGTGATCAGGTGGCCGACGGCGGAGGTGAAGATGTCCCACCGGCCCGCCAGCAGCGCGTCGACCGTCTGCAGCCCGGTCACCGCCGGCGCCGAGCCGAGCGCCGCGTCCACGCGTCCGCTGCCCGGCGTGATCTGCAACCGGAAGAAGAACACGTAGAACGCCACCAGCGCCAGCCAGAACGTCGGCACCGAGATGCCGATCAGGCTGACCAGCCGCAGCACGTGGTCGGACAGCCGGTCCCTGCGCAGCGCGGCGACCACGCCGAAGGCCACGCCCAGCACCAGCGAGATCAGGATCGCCGCGCCCGCCAGCTCCAGCGTCGCCGGGACGAACTCGGCCAGGTCCTGGCTGACCGGGCGGTGGCTCTGCTGGCTGGTGCCCAGGTCGCCCTGGACCAGGCCCTGCAGATAGATCGCGTACTGCTGCCACAGCGGCTTGTCCAGGCCGTGCTCGGACCGCCACTGCGCCACGATGGCCGGGTCGCCCAGCGCCCGCTGGCCCAGGTTGGCGGCCACGGGGTCGCCGGGCACCAGGTTCGTCAGCAGGAACGTGACGAGCGTGATGCCCCAGGCCAGCAGCACGGCGATGAGGATGCGCCGGATGAGGAAGCGGGCCAGCGGGTGCACGCCCCGCCGCCGCCGCGTCCCTGCGGCGGCCGTCTCGGCCGTTTCGGCCGTCTCGACCGGGGAGCCGGCGCCGGGGCGCGGCGGCGAGCCCGCCGCGCCCGGGTTGTCGGACACCTGCCGGTCTCCTTACTTCGCGCCGAGGTCGGCGACGTCCACGGTCCAGACCGGGTGGTACTCCAGGCCCGTCACGGACGCGGCCGACACGATGTTCTGGCTCGGCTGGATCAGCGGCACGAACGGGCCGGAGGTGTTGAGCTTGGTCTGCAGGTCGGCGTAGGCCGTCTTGCGCGCCTCGTCGCCGATCGCGGTCGCGGCCTTGTCAGCGGCCGACTCGATCTCCTTGGCCGCGCCTTCCTTCCAGCCGGCCCGCAGGCCCACGGTCTTGCCGGGCGCGAAGGCCAGGTAGTCGCTCGGGTCCGGGTAGTCCGGGCCCCAGTACCACAGGCCCATCTCCTCCTTGCCGTTGCGGTAGTTGTCCAGCGCGGTCGTCACCGGCGCGGGCTGGAGGTCCACCGTGATGCCGACCTCCTTGAGGTTGGCCTGGATGCGCTCGGCCAGCGGCTGGAAGGACAGGCCGTTGACGGTCAGCTCGCTCGGGAACTCCAGCTTGACGGTCGGGTTCGACACGCCGCTGGCCGCCAGGGCCGCCTTGGCGCCCTCGACGTCCCGCTTGGGCGCCTGCTCCGGCGGCAGCGCGCCGAGCAGCTGCGACGGGATGATGCCGGGAGCCTGCGTCGAGCCCTCGCCGGCCAGCTCCAGCAGGCCCGCGTAGTCCACGCCCTTGCGCACGGCCTCGACGAACTTGGCGTTCGGCGTGGTCTTGCTGACGCCCGAGTCCTGGTTGGCCAGCAGGAAGATGACGTTCGCCGAGGCGGTCTTCTTCACCTGCAGGGTGGAGGGCATGTTGGTGACCTGGTCACCGGACAGGTTCAGCGCCACCTGGCTGTCGCCGCGCTGCACGTTGAGCTTCTGCGTGGCGGCCTCGACGTTGCGGATGACGACCTTGTCGTAGGCCGGCTTGGTGCCGTAGTACTTCGGGTTCGCCTTGAGCGTGACCTGGCTGCTCACGTTGAACGACTCGATCGTGTACGGGCCGGACCCGGCCGAGGAGGCGTTCAGGTACTGCTCGGCCTTGTCCTGGGCGTCGGCAGTCGCGCCGTGCTCCTTGGCGACCTTGCTGTTGAGGATGCCCAGCGCCGGGTTCGGCAGGATGTAGGGCAGCGCCGGGTTCGGCGCCTTCGACGTCAGCGTGATCGTCGAGTCGTCGGTCTTGGCCACCTCGACGCCGTCCAGCAGGAACGACGGGGTGCCCTTCATGTCACGCACGCGGTTGAGCGAGAACACCACGTCGTCGGCGGTGATCGGCGAGCCGTCGGCGAAGGTGGGGCCCTTCTTGAGCTTGAGCGTCAGCGTCTTGCCGTCCTCGCTCAGCTCGTAGGACTCGGCCAGCGCCGGGACCGGCTTGGTCACGTCGGAACCGTCGAAGGTCAGCAGCGTCTCGTAGACGGCCTTGCCGACGATGAGCCCGGTCGGCTCGTAGGTGCGGCCGGGGTCGGCCGTCTTGAGGTCGAACGACGTGTCGATGACGAGCGTCTTCCCACCGCCACCGGAGGCCGCCGGGGTCTGCGAGGTGCCGCCGCTTCCGCAGGCGGCGAGGGCGAGCGCACCGGCGAGCAGCACTGCCGCCGTCTGCGAGCGGGTCGCCATGGGGTCCTCCAAATTGGACGTTCGGGAGAAGGATGTCGAGGATTGTCCGGCAGAACGTCCAGGTCATGTGCGGTCCGCGAGACGGATATAAATGGTCGAGGTGTAATGATGAGTGATATTTCCAGAAATGGTGCCAGCGGCGGCGGTCAGCCTGGACGGATCGGCATCGGTCTCGAGCTGGACGACGTCCACATGAAGATCCTTGAGGTCCTGCGCGAGAACGGCAGGATCTCGGTCGCCGCGCTGGCCGAACGGGTCGGCATCTCCCGCGCGAACGCCTACACGCGCTTCGAGGCGCTGCGCGCCGACGGCGCGATCAAGCGCTTCACCGCGGAGATCGACCACGTGCGCGCCGGGCTCGGCATCACCGCGCTGATCTTCGTGACCGTGCGCCAGCAGATGTGGAAGCAGTTCAGGGCCGAACTGGCCCGGATGCCCGAGGTCGAGTACTGCGCGATCACCACCGGCCAGCACGACGCCATGATCCAGGTGCGGGTCTCCGACGTGGCCGCCGTGCACACCATGGTGACCGACCGCCTGGCCAACATCCCGGCGGTCAAGGCCACCGAGACCGTGTTCATCCTGGACGAAGTGCTCAGACGGCCGTACGTGCTGCCGTCCGACCGGGACGCCTCCCGTCCCGCGCGGCGCACACCCCAGGAGACGCAAGGGGACGTGCCGCTCGGCAAGATGCGCTTCGTCGGCGCGGCCGAGGGACGGGCCGCATTGCGCAAGGACGGCTAGCCACCGCTCTCGGCAAGGACAGTCGGGCGCCGCTCCCTGCGTGGAGAGCGGCCGTGTGGCCGGGGGCGAGGGCCTGGTGGCGTGATGCGTCGCCCGCTCCCGGCCGACCGGCCCCTGATCTTCCGGTCTTCCAGTCTCCCGGCTCTCGGTCTCCCGGCCCCCCGCCTCCTGGCCTTCCGCTTGGAGGGCCGGTCAGGAGGTCGGGACCTCGGCGCACACGCTGACGTGCAGCGTGTCGTCGCCGTCGAACCGGAACTCCTCCACCAGGCGCAGCAGCCCGTCCTCGCCCTGCTCGACGCGGCTGCTGCTCTGGCCGCCCGCCTTGCCGCCCGCCTTGAGCGCGTGGGCGTAGGAGATGGAGACGTCGGCGCCGTCGCGCGTCCCGACGAAGCGGCCGTGGGTCACGGTGTCGCCCGTGTAGCTGCCCCACACCACGCCGTCGGCCTCCCAGTACAGGAACTCCGTCGGGCTGTCGGGGTCCACCGCGCTCGCCGTCGAGCTCACCATCACGAATTTACGGCCGTTGAGATTCACGCCGTCCATAGTCACCATTTTTCTGGATCATCACCGACCGGCTGGACGTTTGGTCAGAACACCCGGTCATGATCAACGATCCGTCCAGCGGCAGCGCCGCCCCGGACCCCTGCGCGAGCAGGTTCTCGACCTCCCCCGCCCCGCCCGGTGCCGCTCCCTCGGCGGCCGACACGCTTGCCGCGACTTTACTTGCCGGTAGCTGACACCAGCGTTGCATAGTGTGATAGTCATGTAACACTGTGTATTCGAGAAGATTTGGGAGATCTTCATGCTGGCGTACACGCTCTCGATCGTGGCGGCCGTGGGCGTGGTGGCGCTCACCGCGCTGGTGTTCCGGCTCACGAAGAAGGGCAGCGAGGACGCCGAGCCCGACGGGGTCTCGGCCGGTCACGCCGGGTCGATGTTGTCGGCGCTGTTCCTGCTGGTGTTCGCGATCGCGATCATCGTGCCGTGGACCACCGCCGACGCCGCCCGCCAGAACGCCCAGGCCGAGAGCCAGGCCGCGATCGACGCCTACTGGGCCGCGGCCGACCTGCCCGGCACCGCTCAGCAGACGGTCCGCACCGCGCTGCGCGACTACGTCACCTTCGTGGTCAGAGACGAGTGGCCGCTGATGGCCGAGGGCCGCATGGACCCGGTCGGAGCCGCCCGGCTCGACGCCATGCGCAGCCGGGTGAGCGCCGTCGACGCCAAGACCGACGACGACAAGGACGCCCGCGACGCCGTGCTCGAACGCGTCGCCGCGATCGCCGCCGCCCGTTCCCAGCGCTCGATGGACGCCGCCGCCACCCCGCCCCAGGGGCTGCTGTTGCTGACCGTGCTCACCGGCCTGCTCGTCGTCGTCTTCCCCTACCTGGCCGGCGCGCGGCCACGCGGCCTGGCGGTCCTGCCGCTGCTCGCGATGGCCGCGATGCTCGGCTTCGGCACCTATCTGACCTGGGACATCTCCCACGCCTTCGCCGGGCCGCTGGCGGTCGGGCCGCAGGCGTTCCAGGGCGCGCTGCAGGAGTTCTCCCGCATCGCCGGGGGAATGTGACCGTGGGCGTCAGGCGCGCGCCGCTGCTGCTGGCCGCCGCTCTGCTCGCCGCGAGCGCGGCCGGCCCGGCGGCGGCCGACCTGCAACCCCCGGCGCCCGGCACCGTGCGCGTACGTCCGACGCAGCTTCCGAGCCCGGGGATCACGATCCACGGCGGGCGCGGGCGCGACGGCCGCACCGGTCCGGTGGTGTCGGTGCCGGGCGCCCAGATCTGGGACGACCCGGGGCCGGTGGTGTCGGTGCCGGGCGCGCAGATCCGTGATGCTCAAGAACCGCGGGGGTCGGTGTCGGAGCGGCCCGGCGGGCGGGTGCCGCGGACCGGCGCCCCCGTGCCGCGCGTGTCGATCGGTCCCGGCTCGGTGTGCGTGTACGGGCCGAGCGGCAGCGTCGAGGTGGGCGACTGCCACGTCCGCCCGTCCCCGCCGCCTCCGCCTCCGCCTCCGCCGCCTCGCTCGTCGCCGCGGCCGACCCCGCGTCCCACGCCGCCGTCCACCCCGCCGCGCACGCCGAGGCCGGTGCACCATCCCACGCCCCGGCCGGTGCACGTGGCGCCGCCGGTACGGGTGCCCGTCCAGGAGGTCACGCCGACGCCCAAGCCCACCCCTAAGGTCGCGGTGCACCGGCGGGTCAGGCAGGTCCAGGCGTCGCCCCGGCGCAAGAACCCGCTCGGCACGGTCCTGGTCATGGTGGTCCTGGTGACGGCGATCGCCTCCACGACCGCGGTCGCGTTCAGAGCCCGCTGACGCCTCCCGGCGCGTTCCGGGCTCGACGGCGCTGGCCAATGCGCGCCGGGATGCGAGGATGGCGGGCGTGTCCGAGCATGACGAGGAACCGCTGACCGGGGGCGGCGTCAATCAGGTGGTGCGGATCGGTGCCACCGTCCGCCGTCCGACCGGCCCGTGGACGCCGGCCGTGCACGCGCTGCTCGCCCATCTGGCCGCCCGCGGCTTCACGGGCGCGCCGTCCGCGCACGGGATCGAAGTCCAGGGCCGGGAGGTGCTCGACTTCGTCCCCGGCGAGGTGCCCGGAGATCCGTTGCCCGACTATGCACGTTCCGACCAGGCCCTCGGCGAGGTAGCCCGGCTGCTGCGCCGCTACCACGACGCCACCGAGGGTTTCCTGCCCGCCGTCGGGGCCGTCTGGTACTTCCCGCCGCGCGAGCCCATCGAGGTCATCTGCCACGGGGACGTCGCGCCGTACAACTGCGTGTTCCGCGACGGGCGGCCGGTGGCCCTGATCGACTTCGACACCGCCCATCCGGGGCCGCGCGTGTGGGACGTCGCCTACGCCGCGTACCGGTTCGTCCCGCTGAGCGATTCCCGTCACGACGGGGCCGATCCGGTGGGGGAGCAGGCGCGCAGGCTGCGGTTGTTCGCAGACGCCTACGGCCTTGCCGAAGGTGACCGTCTTGCACTGCCCGTCACCGCGGCCGACCGGCTGGCACACCTCGTACGGCACATGCATGACCGCGCGGCGGCAGGGGACCGTACCTTCGCCGCGCACATCGCCCGCGGCGACGCCGCGTTGTACGACACCGACCGCGAGCACATCCTGCGCCACCGCGCCCTGTTCGCCACAGCGCTGACGGATCCGCCACCCGCCTGATCCAGACGGGCGCCGCTGCCTGAGCCGGTAGGGCGTCGTTGTTGGGCTGGCCGGGACATCGCCGGATCGGCCTGGCGTTGCTGTTGGGTCGGCGGGGTGCTGCCGCGAGATCGGCTCGGCGTTGCTGTTGGACCAGCGGGGCGTCGTCGGATCGGGCCGGCGTCGCTGTTGGATCGGCGGGTGGTGCCGCGGGATCGGCTCGGCGTCGCTGTTGCACCGGCCGGGTGCCCGTCGCAGGACCGGCTGGGAGGTCAAGCAGGAACGGCCCGGGGGGAAGAGCGGGCGGGGGCGCGGGGTTGCAGTCGAGCGTGGAGACGACCGAGGTTGTGGTGATCGGGGCCGGGCAGGCGGGGCTGTCCAGTGCGTACTTCCTGCGACGGTTCGGCATCGGGACGATCGTGCTCGACGCGTCCGCCGGGCCAGGGGGCGCGTGGCGGCATCGGTCGCCGTCGCTGACCATGGACAAGGTGCACGGGATCTTCGACCTGCCCGGCCTGCCGGACGGGGTGGCGGCGGCAGGTGACCGGCCCGCGGCGGAGGCCGTCCCCGCGTACTACGGCGACTATGAGCGGCGGGTGGGGCTGGAGGTCCTGCGGCCGGTCAAGGTGACGGCCGTCCGGGAGGGGGAGGACGGGCGGCTGGTCGTGGCGGCGGACGCGGGGGAGTGGGCGGCCAAGGCCGTGGTCAACGCGACGGGCACCTGGACGCGGCCGTACTGGCCGTACTACCCGGGGGTCGGCGACTTCCTGGGCGAGCAGCTTCACTACGCCGGTTATCGCGGGCCGGCGGCGTTCGCCGGTCGGCGGGTGGTCGTGGTCGGGGGCGGGGCCTCGGCGATGCACGTGTTGTCGGAGGTGGCCGGGGTCGCCGCCGGCACCGTCTGGGTCACCCGGCGTCCGCCCGTCTTCAGGGGCGACGACTTCGGCGAGGACGCCCGGCGCGAGGCCGTCGCCCTGGTGGAGGCGCGGGTGCGGGCCGGATTGCCGCCGCAGAGCGTGGTCAGCGTCACCGGGCTCGGTTACAGCGTCGTCGTGCGGGAGGCGATGGCCAAGGGGGCGCTGGAGCGGCTGCCGATGTTCCGCCGCCTCACCCCGTACGGCGTGGAGTGGGCGGACGGGCGGCAGACCGCGGCGGACGTCGTCGTGTGGGCCACCGGGTTCCGGTCGGCGCTCGACCACCTCGCGCCGCTGCGCCTGCGGGAGCCGGGCGGCGGCATCAAGGTGGACGGGACGCGGGTCGTCCGGGAGCCGCGGCTGCAACTCGTCGGCTACGGGCCTTCGGCCAGCACGGTCGGCGCCAACCGCGCGGGCCGCACCGCCGCCCGCAACATCCGCGCCCTCCTGACCCCACGCCCAGCCGCCCCCGCCGCCTGACCCACGCCAGGCCCTCCGGTGACCTGACCGCATGTCCGACGCTTCGGACCGCCTGACCATGTGTCCGGGGGGAGGCGGTGGGCGTTGACGTGGATGGCCGCCTGGCATTGCGTCCGAGGGCCGGACCGCCCGGCCCTTCCTGCGGCCAGGCACAATGTCCGGCCCTCTCAAGGGCTGGTTTCGTGTCCGGTGCTCGGGGCGCCTGACCCTTCCTGCGGCCGGACCCATGTCCGGCCCTCTCAATGTCTGGTTTCGTGTTCGGTGCTTCGGGCCGCCTGATCCTGCTTCCGGCGGTCCCCGCCGCCAGGCCCTTCCCGGGGATTGACCGTGTGTCCGGTGCTTCGGGGCGTTCGGCCTTGTGGCCTGACTCCGTGCGGTTTGGCGCAGGGGTTAGTTCTCGGCGACGCCGAAGGCGGTCCAGCCGAGGTCGGGGAAGCCTGCCGCCTTGGCGACGGCGGCTGAGGCGGTGTTGCTGGCCGCGTGCATGTACGTCGGCACCGCCCCCTCGTCCAGCACCCGCCGCGCCGCCTGCGCCACCAGCCGTCTGGCCAGGCCGCGCCCGCGGGCCTCGGGCGCGGTCACCACCGACAGCTCCCGGCCGAAGCGGTCGTGCCGCTTGATGCCCACCCCGGCCAGGTGCTCGCCGGTCTCGGGGTCCACGGCCACCAGCACCTCGCCGCCGAACACGCGCAGCCATCCGGGGACGGCGTCGTCCGTCGCCGGGACCCACTCGCCGGCGTCGGGCAGGGGCGCGGGCTCGGTGGTCCACCGGAAGACGGCGTCGAACCAGCCGCGATCCCCATATCCGATCAGTCCGGGGACCTCCCGGAGCGTCCGCGCGGCGCGCACCCGGGCGACGTGCTCGGGCGGCACCGACAACATCGCCCCCTCCGGGGTGCCGACGCCGACGGCCGGGTGCACGCGGCCGTCCCAGGCGGGCAGCGTGCGCAGCGGCGAGCCCGTGACGTCGAGGTTTCCCGTGGGCGGCCAGGCCCCGAGCCACTCGCGCAGATGATCGGTGAGAGCCACGGACCTACTATAGGAAGTAGGAAAAATACCGATTGCGATAGGGGGTCGGTTACTCGCGCGAAGGGGCTCGACACGGCGTGTTACCTTCGGCTAGCTTCCTGACATAAGGATCTTTATCCGGTCAGGAGGCCCCGACATGGCTGTTCCCGGTTACACGGAGATCCGGGAACTCGGTCACGGAGGAACCGGCCGCGTCGTGCTCGCCGTCCGCGACCCCGACGGCTTACCGGTCGCGATCAAGCACCTGTCCGAGGCCCTGCGCGCGGACGGCGAGTTCGCCGCCCGCTTCCGCGTCGAGGCCGGGGTCATCGGCGAGATCGACAGCCCCCACACCGCCCGCCTGCTGGACTACGTCGAGGCCGGGGGCACGTCCGCGATCGTGATGGAGCTGGTCGACGGCGTCACGCTGCGCCGCCTGATCGCCGCCGAGGGGGGCACCGGCGTGGAGGCCGCGCTCACCCTGCTGAAGGGGGCCCTGCTCGGCCTCGCCGAGGCGCACCGGCGCGGGGTGGCGCACCGCGACTTCAAGCCCGAGAACGTCATCGTCACCCCGGACGGCGACAGCAAGCTCGTCGACTTCGGCGTCGCGGCCCGGTTCGGCGAGACCGGCGCCCTGGCCGGCACCCCCGCCTACATGTCCCCCGAGCAGTGGGAGGACGCCCCGGCCGGCCCGGCCTGCGACGTGTACGCCGCCGCCCTGGTGTTCTACGAATGCCTCACCGGCCGCCGCCCGTTCACCGCCGCGAACCTGGCCGCCCTGGCCTTCCAGCACCAGCACATGCCGCCCCCGCTGGAGCACGTGGACGGACGCCTGCGCGGCCTCGTCGAGCACGGCCTGGCCAAGGACCCCGCCCACCGGCCCGCCTCGGCCGAGGCGTTCCTGGCCGAGCTGGAGGAGGTGGCGCGCGGGACGTACGGCGCGGGATGGGAACTGCGCGGGCGCTCGGGACTCGCCGTGCTGGCGATGCCGTTCGCCGCGCTGCTGCCGTCGGCCGGGACCGGCGGAGGGATGGGCGGGGGGACGGGTGGAGGGATCATCGGGACGAGCGGTGCGGAGAACGGCGCCGCGACGGGCACCAGCGTGGTGCGCAGCTCGTTCGGGCCGCCGGCCAAGCTGGCGGTGACCGGTGGGCTGGTGCTGGCGACGGCGGCGGCGGTGGCGTCGACGTTCGTGATCTGGAGCGGCTCGCCCACGCCCGACAGCGGCGTCGCGATGCCGCCGGAGTCCGTGGAGAGCTCGTTCAGGACGCCGTCCGGCACGCCGGATCCGGAGCTGCCCGTGCCGAGCGGGTCCGGGACGGGTTCGCCGCCCGCGACGGCCACCGGCGGGCCCACCATGCCCACCGTGGTTGCCATGCCGACGGTGCCCGGTGTGCCGACCGCGGGGCCCGCGTCGTCCGCGCCGCCCGCCACGAGGGCACCGAACAGCCGGCCGCCGAGGCCGACCAGCGGGCCGTCGGAGTCGGGGCCGCCTTCGGGCCCGTCGGAGTCGGAGCCGGCTTCGGGGCCGCCGCCCACGCGGTCGTCGCCGGCGTCCACCCGGCAGTCCGCGACCGGGGGCCCGGCTCCCAAGCCGCCCGCCACGAGCGCACCCGCCCCGGAGCCCTCCGCCAAGCCGCCCGCCAAGAGCCACGAACCGCTCCTGTCCGTCTCGGTCGGGTTGTCGCTCGGCGGGTCGCTGCTCGGCGGCGGCGGGGGCGGGCTGCTGGACGCCGACCTCGACGTCGGCCTGGGCTCCAGCCTGCTAGGCATGCTCGTGGTGCCGGGATCGGCCCTGGTCGGAGGCCGCATCGCGGTAAGACGCGCACGAAAATCACGTAGTCAGGAAAAGTCATGAGTTGCAGGGAATGATGCTTGATCCCCTACTATCAGCGTCGGAAAGAGGGCGTCCCGGACTCTGATTAGCTCCTGACCGGAACCCGCCCTGCGGCTCAGGCTAAGGAGGACAGTGGCGGTCGCCTCCTCCGCCGTGGGCAACGTGGTGCGGGCCGTGGTCGCCGTGCTGGTCGCCGCACTCGTCGCAGTGACCGCCGGGCTGCCGATGACGGCGGGCAACGCCTCAGCCGGGCGCGCGGCCCCCAAGCCCTCGGTGAAGCAGCTCAAGAAGGAGCTGGCCGCGCTGAGCAAGGAGTCGGACCGGCTCATCGAGGAGTACTACAACAGCCGCCGCGCCCAGCAGCAGGCCGAGAAGACGGAGAAGAGCGCGCGCGAGCGGCTGGCCGCCGCCCAGGAGGTCTACGACCGGGAATCCCTCCAGCTCAGGACGCTGGCCGTGGCCCAGTACATCGGCGGCGAACCCAACCAGATCGCCCTGTTCACCGGCAGCCAGAACCCGGACGTGCTGCTGAGCCGCCTGGCGCTGAGCCGCCACCTGATCGACGTCCAGGACGCCCGGCTGCGCGGCTACGCCAAGGTCAGGGACGAACGTCGCAAGGCCGAGCAGGAGGCCGCCGCCCGCGCCGAGGAACTCGGCGCCGCGGTGGCCGACCTGGAGGGGCGCAAGAAGAAGGCCGAGAAGCTGATCGAGAAGATCAAGGACCGGATCGACAAGCTCTACACGGCCCCGGGCGTGCGGCGTCCGGACGGCACGTGGGTGCCGCAGCTCCCGGACGGCTCCGAGAACATCACGCCCCGCATGCGCCTGGTCAAGACTCTGATCAAGGAACGGTTCGTGGTGCCGTTCGGGATCGGCTGCTACCGGACGATCCAGGACGGCGGCGAGCACCCGCTCGGCCGCGCCTGCGACTTCATGCTCAGCCACGGCGGCGCGATGCCGTCGGCGGCCGAGGTCAAGCGCGGCTACGAGATCGCCGACTGGGCCATCAAGAACTCCCGGCGCCTCGGGATCATGTACATCATCTACCGCCAGCGCATCTGGCACGCCAGGACGGGCACCTGGCGGACGATGTCCAACCGCGGCGGCACGACGGCCAACCACTTCGACCATCCGCACATCTCGGTCTACTAGCGCGTCTCGGGGCGTACTCGTCCGCGCGGCTTCAGGCGGATGGAGGGCAGCGCCGGGGCGGGCAGCGGCTCGCCGTCGAAGCCCTCGACCGTGCCGAAGCCCTCGCCTTCCGCCCACTCCTTCCGGAAGGCGGCGATCTCCTCGTGGGAGCGCCCCACGAAGTTCCACCACATGACGATCTCCTCGCCGAACGGCTCGCCGCCGATCAGCAGCACCCGCCCGCGCCCCGACAGCCGCAACGTGCCGGGGCCCGGCGGCAGGTAGCGCAGCGCCCCCGGCACGGCCTGCTCGACCTCGCCGTCGAGCAGCAGCAGCCCGTGCTCGAAGGCGGGGTCGAGCGGCACCTCGCCCGTGCCGTCGACCGTCACCTCGGCGCCCACCAGCGGGGTGTAGGTGGTGGCGGGCGAGGTCACGCCGCCGAGCGTGCCCATGATCACGGTGGCGTCGAAGCCGGGGCCGGACAACACGGGCAGGGTGGCGTGGTGCTCGAAGGCGGGGGCCGTGTGCCGGTGGGCCTCCGGCAGGGCCACCCAGAGCTGCACGCCGTGCAGCGTCGTGCCGGGCGACTCCTCCGAGTGGGAGATGCCGCGTCCGGCCGTCATCAGGTTGAGCCGGCCGGGACGCACCCGGCTCAGGCTGCCGACGCTGTCGCGGTGGAGCACCTCGCCCGCGACCAGCCAGGTCACCGTCTGCAGGCCGGTGTGCGGGTGGGACGGCACGCGCATCAGCGCCGGCTCGGGACCGTAGGCGTCGACGAAGCACCAGGCGCCGATCATCCGCCGGTGCACGCCGGGCAGCGTCCTGCTCACCCGCATCGCGCGCGGGCCGCCCAGCGGCACCTCGCGTCCGGTCAGCACCTCGCTGTGGTCGCCGCCGTCGGCGGCGCAGCGGAGTTCGCGGGGGTCACGTTCCATGTTGCTCACCCCACGACTGTAGGGGGCCGTACGGCCCCCCACACCCGGCGTCCCCCGGCCGTGACGGCTGCCCCAAGGTCTCCCACCAGCCGTCCAGGGACGGGACGGCTATCGCAGGGACTCCCGTCAGCCGTCTACGGACGGGACGGCTATCCCAGGGTTTCCCACCAGCCGTCCACGGACGGGGCGGCGGTCACGTCGACGCCCTCGCCCGGCCGGGGCACCACGATCTCGACGTCGCGTGCCTTCGCCTCCCGCCACAGCCGGTCCACCGGCTCGGCCCACGGGTGCAGCGCCAGCGTGAACGTCGCCCAGTGGACCGGCAGCAGCAGCTTGCCGCCGAGGTCGAGGTGGGCGTTGACGGCCTCCTCCGGGTTCATGTGGATGTCGGGCCAGGCCGGGCTGTAGGCGCCGATCGGCATCAGGGTCAGGTCGAACGGCCCGTGCGCGGCCCCGATGCCCCGGTAGCCCTGGAAGTATCCGGAGTCGCCGGCGTAGAACACCCGCTTGCTCGGCCCGGCCACCACCCACGAGCCCCACAGGGTGTCGTTCCTGGTGAAGGCCCGCCCCGAGAAGTGCCGGGCGGCGGTGGCGACGAAGCGCAGGCCCGCCACCTCGGCCTCCTCGTCCCAGTCGAGCTCGATGATCCGGTACAGCGGCACGCCCCACCGCTCCAGGTGTGCTCCGATGCCCAGCGGGACAAGGAACGGCGCCTTCTGGGTGCGCGTGAGCGAGCGCACGGTGGCCATGTCGAGGTGGTCGTAGTGGTCGTGCGAGATGGCGATCGCGTCGACCTGCGGCAGGTCGCCGATGTCCACCGGCAGCGGGTGGTGCCGCTTGGGGCCGACGAGCTGGGACGGCGAGACCCGGTTGCTCCACACCGGGTCGAACAGCACCCGCCTGCCCTCGATCTCCACCAAGGTGGAGGCGTGGCCGTACCAGACCGCGCGCAGGCCGTCGGCCGGCGGCGGGCCGGACGGCGGCAGGCGCAGCGGGATGGGCCCGGCGGGATGCCGCTGCTCCTTGTTCCTGGCCAGCTCGGCCAGCAGGCCCACCGGGGGCGTGGTCATCAAGGCGGTCGGCTCGGACATGGGGTTGACGAACGTGTCGCCCCTGAACTGCGGCGAGCGCCGCATCCTGCTCACCCGGTCCGGCCCCGACGTCAAAGGCCGCACGCCCAGCTCCGCCGGTATCCCGCGCAACGCCCACCCGGCCGCGGCGGCGAGCGCGCCGCCCGCGAGGATCCGCCGTGCGGTCCGCATTCCTGCCATTGCCCACACTCCCCTGGAGATGATGTCCATCCCGCCCAACCGGGCGGGATTCCCCGGTGTTCCCGTTCTACGATATATCGCGATAGTTCATACCGTCTTGATCGCTCCGCCGTCGATGACGTAGTCGGCGCCGTTCACGCTCCCGGCGTGCGGCGAGGCCAGGTACGTCACCAAGGAGGCGACTTCTTCCGGTTCGACGAACCTACCGGTCGTCATTCCGGTGACCGACGGCAGCCCCGCGAGCAACTGTTCGTGCTCCATGCCGAGCGAGGCCGCCAGGGCGGCGCCGTAACCGTCGGAAGCCTCCCACATCGAGGTGCGCGAGGCGCCGGGGGAGACGGTGGCGACCCGCACGCCACGCGGCCCGAACTCCTCGGCCAGGGCCTTGCCGAACGCCGTCAGCGCGGCCTTGGCGGTGGTGTACACGACCGGCCCCATGTGCGGCACGCGGGCGCCGTTGGACGAGATGTTGATCACAGTGCCGCCCCGCCGCAACAGGCTGGGCATCGCGGCCCTGGTGGCCCGCACGGCGCTGAGGAAGTTCAGGTCGTACGACTGGCGCCAGGCGTCGTCGTCGAAGCCGAGGAAGCCGTTGACCTGCTCCCGGCCGCCGTCGCCGCCGCCCACGTTGTTGACCAGGAGGTCGATCTCGTCGAGCTCGGCCAGCGCGCGTTCGACCAGCTCGGCCGGGCCCGCCGCGGTGGACAGGTCGGCCGTCACGGTGATCGCGCCGGTGCGCTCCAGCTCGGGGGAGATCGTGCGCGCCGCCGCCACGACCCGCATGCCCTCAGCCGTCAGCGCCTCGACGATCGCCAGCCCCAGCCCCCTGCTCGCCCCGGTGACGACGGCGGTCTTGCCGGTGAGTCGCATGTCCATGTGAATCGCCCTTCTTGCATCAGCGGTGATGCGATCACTCTAGAACTTGCAACACTGATGACGCAACTTCGAATCGAAGGGGTACCGTCCTGTATCCTCTGGAGTGTGAGTGGGACGACGCGGGCCCTGCGGTCCGACGCTGAGCGGACCGTCCGGACGATCCTGGAGGCAGCCGAACGGGTGCTCAGCAGGAACCCGGCGGCCAGCATGGAGCAGATCGCCGAGGCGGCCGGGGTGGCGCGCACGACCGTCCACCGGCGCTTCGCCTCCAGGGAGTCGCTGGTGGAGGCGATGGCCGAGTGGGCCACCCGGCAGTTCGCCGCCGCCGTTGACGACGCCCGCCCCGAGCAGGCGCCGCCGCTGGTCGCGCTCTACCAGGTGACGGCGAACGTGCTGCGGGTGAAGATCGACTGGGGGTTCGCGATGAGCCGCGGGCCGTCGGCGGGGGCCGAGGTGGCCCAGGTGTACTCCGAGGTCGAGGCCAGGTGCGACCGGCTGTTCCAGCAGGCGCGGGCGGCCGGGGTGCTGCGGGAGGACGTGGAGCCGGAGTGGGCCCGCCGGGTGTACTACGCGCTGATCCACGAGGCGGCGCAGAGCCGCGACGGCGAGCCGGAGGCGCTGGCGGGGCGGCTGGTGGACACCTTGCTGCGCGGCGTGGGCCAAGGCTCCGGACTTGCTCCCACTCCGCCGGCCGCCTCGAGTCCTC
Source organism: Nonomuraea sp. NPDC049684 (assembly GCF_044465345.1). NCBI lineage: Bacteria > Bacillati > Actinomycetota > Actinomycetes > Streptosporangiales > Streptosporangiaceae > Nonomuraea > Nonomuraea sp. NPDC049684. The sequence goes on from NZ_JBITLO010000006.1 coordinate 232,708, forward strand.
CTTCTGCCGCGCCCGCGAACGTGAGTCCTCCTCCCGCCGCTCCGAGCCCTTCGGGATAGCCAGGTTCGCGGCCTTCGGGCTCGTGGTCGGCCTTCCGTCAGGGGTTTCGGGCCATGGCGTCGCGGCGCTCGTCCGGGTGGCGTTCGGGGTGCGGCCACGGGTTCGGACGGCAGCGGCCCAGCGACTTCGACTGCTGGACCATCACCGGAGCCGGCAGGCCGGGGCCGGGGCAGGCGCGGTGGCCGTGTCCCAGGCTGTGGCCGACCTCGTGGCTGATGAGGTAGTCGCGGTAGGCGGCCAGGTCGCCCTCGTACTGGGGGACGCCGTCGGCCCAGCGGAGCGCGTTGATGACCGAGCGCGTCCCGTTCCAGCACGACAACGTGCCGCCGGTGCGCAACGGCAGGCACTGGCTGACGGTCAGCCCGGGGCTGGACAGCGCCACCCGCACCCGTACCGGGCCGTGGTCGACGCGCTGGAAGCGGGCCCATCCGCGCGGGTCGTTGAGGGTGCGGTGCACGGCGGCCGCGAACACGGTCCCGTCGATCGGCAGGCCGCGTTCGACCTCCACCAGGTACCGCACCACCTCGCCGTCTCCGGCTCGGGCGGGCGCGCTGCCGGGCACCACGGCGTACGAGCCCGAGGCGGCGTACGGGATCTTGACGTGCTCGGCGGGGAGCGGGATCGGCGCGGGGATCGAGGGGCGCGGCGGAGGTGTGACGGCGGGAGCGGGCCGTTCGGCGGGGCGCTCGGGCCCTTCCGTTCGTTCGGGGGCGGAGGCGCATCCGGCGGCCAGCAGCAGAATGATCAGCAGCGCGAACAGCGGCAACGCGGCCTCCCCACGAGATCACGGTGGGGAGAAATCCACCATATCCGCGCAGTGTTGCCTGGATCATGCCGGGGTCTGACTAACGCCGACTTACCGCCAACGCCCGCCATGCGAACGCGGCTCGCCGCTCTCGTTCTTGTCAGGCCCACCGGCTGGAGGGCGGCACGGCCCGCTCACGTACTGGGTCGGCCTGCCGCTTGGACTGGGCTCCGCTGGGCCGCACTCATGCTGGGTCGGCCTGCCGCTTGGACAGGGAGTGGCCTGCTGGGGCGCTCTCGTCCTGGGGCGGCCTGCCGCTTGGATGCGGAGTGGCTCCGCTGGGCCGTTCTTGTGCTGGGTAGGCCCGCGGCATGGCTTCGCCGGCCGTTGTCTTTTCTGGGCTGGACCGCTGGTGTTCTCCCGCTGGAACGCTCTGGGGCGGCGGCCGATGGATTGCCCTGCGCGGGACGTTCGCCCCGCCGGGCATCCACGGGCCCGGTCGGCGCGGGGGACGTGCCGGGCCGGCCGGTGGGTCAGGCGGTGCGGGGTGCGTACGGGGTGAGGTCGATGGGGGGTTGTTCGTCGAGGGCCAGCTTGGCGACGAGTTCGCCGGTGAACGGGCCCGCCGTCAGCCCGTACGCGCTCAGTCCCGTCGCCACGACCACCCGCGGCGTGAGCCGGCCGATGAGCGCGGGGCCGGGGGCGTTGACCGGACGCAGGCCGACCCTGGTCTCCGACACCGTCGCCCCGAACAGGCCGGGCGCCACCCGCAACCCCGCTGCGATCACCTCTTCGAGCCCGCCCATCGTGACCCGGGGCGCGAACCCGACGTCCTCCACGGTCGCGCCGATCACCACCCGCGAGCCGGGGAACCCCAGCAGGTACGGCCCGCTCCTGGGCAGCACGATGGGCCAGAACGCGGTGTCCACGCCGTCGAGGGTGGCGTGCAGGATCTGCCCGCGCCGGGGGAACACCGGCAGCTCCACCCCGAGCGGACGGCACACCTCGCCCGTCCACGCCCCGGCCGCCACGATCACGACGTCCGCCTCCAGGGGGACGCCCTCGCCGACGGGCACGCGTTCGGCCGCGGAAGGGGCGACGGGTTCGGCCAGTGGCATGGGGACGTCCGGCTCCACGGGCGGGACGGGCGCGGGGGCCTGGGCGGGGCCCCCTGGGGAGCCGTCCGGAGGGCCGCCGAAGGGCGCGTCGCCCGCGGCGCCGATCGGTCCCTCGGCGGACGCCTCAAGAGGGCTCTCGGTCAGGTCGCCGGTGGCGGACGGCGTGAAGTCCGGAGGGAGAGGAGCGGCCTGGCGCCAGGAGGTGGTCCCGCCGCTCACCGCGCCGGTTGCCGGCCCCGGCTGGCCCCACTGCGGCCCGTTCTCCGCCGGGATGTGCTCGTCGGCGGCATGCAGGCGCACCTGCCCGTCCGGGGTGAGGACGGCGCTGCCGGGCAGCACCTCGGCGCCCCGGGCGACGGCGGCGCGCAGCAGCGCGTCGCGTACGGCGCTGCCGTCCACCCGGGCGGCGCCCGGCACGAGAAGCGCGCTGAGGTCGTCGGACAGCGGCGGGAACAGGTCGGACGGCGTCAGCACGTCGGTGACCTCGCCCATCTCGGGCGCGTCGGCGTAGCGGCGGCGCAGCAGGGCCCGCACCGGTTCGAGATCGACCGGGTCCTCCGCCACGAGCAGGGCGCCGACCTTGGCGTAGCCGATGTCCTCGCCCAGCGCCTCGACCAGCCTCGGGTAGTGGCGGGCGCCCTCGCTGGTCAGCCGGTACCAGGAGTCATCCTCCGGATGGTCCACCCAAGGGCACACGATGCCCGCGCCCGCCTGGGTCGCCTGGCCCTGGGAACCGCGGTCCACCACGGTCACGGCCACGCCGCGGCCACTCAGGTAGTAGGCCGCGCTCGCCCCGACAATCCCGCTGCCGATCACCACAACACGCATGCACCCATGATCGCAGGCGGGGGTGATTTCGGACGATGACCGGATCGTGCGCTTACCATCCGGATACTCCCTCACGCCCATCCCGGGGGGCTACGGGACCACGCACCGCAACGGGACCACCCGCCATGACGGGATCAGCCACCGCTGCACGACCGCCAATCCTTACGGGACGGCCCGCCCATCGCTACACGACCGCCCGCTTCGCTTTGGACCCACCCCTGCTTAGGGATCGCCCTCTTTCGGCATGGGTCCCCCGCTGTGGGGCCACCCCCCGCTGTGGGGCCACCCCCCGCTGTGGGACCGCTCGCCGCTGTGGGAGCGGGCCGGCGGGGGGAAGGCCGGGGGCGGAGGAGGCCAGGGCGGGGAGGTGGGGTGGGGAGGCTGGCCCCGGGCGGGGAGGTGGGAGACCGGGGTGGGGAGTGCGCGGAAGGGCGGGGCGCGCGGGCAGGGGTGGAGAGGATTTGGTGCGGGCGGGGGCGGGGGTGCGCGTTGGTCAGTCCACGCCCCACCCGTGCGTCTGCATGAGGACGGAGGCCACCCGGGCGAACCGGTCGCCGTCGAGAACCGCGCCCTCGCGGCGGATGTCGCCCTCGTCCAGCACGAAGACGCGGTCGAGCCGCAGGTATGACACCCGCCCGTCGCGGCCCCACGCGCCGACCTCCAGCCAGTCGGAGCCGTCGTCGCCCTTGCTGGACAACATCATGCCGAGAAGCCTGCGTCCGGTACGGCCCACGACCAGCAGCGGCCGGTCCTTGCCCCGTGACGGATCCTCCTCGTACGGCACCCACGCCCACACGATCTCCCCCGGATCGGCCAGGCCGTCGAGGTCGGGGGAGTAGGCCAGAGTGACGGGACCGTTGAGCGAGTGGACCTCGCGTACGACGCCCCGGGCGGGCCGGGGGTCCTCACCTGCATCATGCATTGGGGGAGCTTACGGCGGCAGGCGACCCGAAATCCACCCGCCCGAGGGGAGCGGGGGAGGCCAGCAGGCGGCGTAGGACCGTCGGGGTGTGGCCGACGTGGCGGCGGATCGTACGGGTCAGGTGGGCCTGGTCGGCGAACCCGAGGTCGGCGGCGAGCGCGGCCAGGCTGGTCTCGCCGCTCTCCAGCCGGTCGAGCGTCCGGCTGACGCGGACCCGGTTGCGGTAGTGGGTCAGCGAGACGCCCAGCTCGCGGGTGAAGGCACGGCTGAGCCGGTAGGGGGAGACCGCCAGGAGCTCCGCCAGCGGCAGCAGCCCGGCGGCCGCCGGATGGTCGGCCGCGATCGCCTCGCGGGCGGCGTCGGCGATGGCCGCGGTGGAGCGGGCAGGGGACGGGGTGGGCAGGCGCGCCGCGGCCACCCCGTCCGCGGTGGCCGGGGTGGCGGGCCCGGCCAGCTGGGTGAGGGTGGCGCCGGTCAGCGACAGCAGGGATTCGACCAGGGCGAAGTCGGGGTCGCCCGCGCGGGCGGCGGCCAGCAGGCGGCGGTGCGCGAGCTCGAAGCGGGCGTCGACGTAGACCGTCGAGCGGGCGAGCCGGGGGGCGTCGCCCGCGAGCGTGCGCCAGAGGCCGGGGGACAGGGAGAGGGAGGTGCAGACATCGCCGCCCGCCGGGTGGGCGAAGCGTTCCTCCTCGCCGGGCGCGCCGAGGTAGGCCATCGTCGGGTCGACGGCGGCCTGGCGGCCGTCGGCCATGCGACGGAACGCGCCACGGTGGACCAGCACCATGCGGTGGGCCCGGCCCACCTCGGGCCGCGACCAGCCGCGGTGGTCGTCGACGCAGGTCACCAGGTCGAGGGTGAAGCCCTTCCCACGGGCCAGCGGCTTGGAGGATCGCACCCGCCGAACGTTACGCCCCACCACCGACAATCCCGACGGCCGTGCGTCACTGCCCTGCCCGGCCGCCGGGCCTGACGCTCGGCAATGTTCCCGATGTCCGGCGACCTGTGCTCGGCTTGCGTGGTGCACGGTTTCCGGAGGGTCCAGTGCTGGCTGAGGCATCAGGGGGTGGGGAAGAGGAGAGCGGGGTTCGGTGAGGCGGCGCTCAGGGCCCCATGAGCGCGGACGGTCCGCTGGAGGGTGGTGTCGGGACAGCGGCGGGGGCGAAGGGCGCGTTCGGCCGCCTCTGCTGGCTCGGCCGGGGAAGCCGGTCCGCGTGCCTGGGATGTCGGCCCGCGTGCCGGGACGGTGGGCGGTGGGGTCGGGGCGGCGGGTGGGGGGTGTTACAGCAGGCTGCACCGGCGATCGGGCGGCTGGCAGGATCGATGTCGCCTGCGCCGATCCATACGTTGGTGACCACTGCATCGACACCAATCCGAAGGATCTGTCTTGGCGAACAACACTGTGCGTCGTATCGCGCCGATCACCCTGGCGCTGGCGGCCTGCCTGGCGACCGCGACCACCCCAGCACTGGCCACCCCTGCCACGGCGGCCCCCGCACAAGCCGGTCCCGTCACGGCGAAGGCCGTCACGGCGACGGCCGTCGGCGGTCGGGTCGATGACGGGGTGGTGGCGAGTCTGGAGCGCCACGCCAAGCCTCTCCGGAGCACCCGGCCCGGCGGCCAGGCGGACGACCTGCGGGCGTTGTCTGCGATGGTCAAGGGCGCCACCATCGTGGGCGTCGGCGAGGCGACGCACGGTTCGAAGGAGTTGTTCACCCTGCGCCACCGCCTGTTCCGGCACCTGGTGGAGACCCGGGGCTTCACCACGCTGGCGCTGGAGGCGACCTGGTCGGCCGGCGCGCGCCTGGACGAGTACGTGCGCACCGGCAAGGGCGACCTGCGCAAGATCATGGCCGAGGAGTTCCAGAACGACTACGGCGCATGGCGCACCCGGGAATGGGCCGAGCTGTACGAGTGGATGCGCGACCACAACCGCACCGCCCGGCACAAGCTGCGCGTGATGGGCTTCGACATCGGCGACGTCCACCCCGACCAGTACCGGCGCGTGCTCGCCTGGGCCGCGCAGCACCGGCCCGCGCTGGTCCCCGAACTGAGCCGCCGCTACAAGGGCCTGCTGGCCCTTCCCGGCAGCACGGCCGGGCGCATGGCCGCCCTGGCCGCGATGCCCGCGCAGCGGCTCAAGGCGCTGGCGGCAGACGCCGAGGCGGCCCACCGCCTGCTGGAGGGCGCCGACCCGTACGTGGCGCAGGAGGCGAAAGTCATCTCCCAGATGGTCACCATGTACACGCTCGAACCGCCCAAGCTGCACCTCCACCGTGACAAGGCCATGGCCGACAACACCGTGTGGTGGCAGCGGCACACCGGCGGGAAGACCGTGGTGGCGGCGCACAACGGGCACGTCGGCTACGTCTCGGCCTTCCCCCAGCACTACCCGATCACCCAGGGCGCCTACCTGCGCTCCCAGGTCGGCGCGTCCTACGTGGCGATCGGCACCACGATCCACAGCGGCCGCTTCCGGGCCGTCGATCCCAAGACCGGCCGAGTCGGCGTCTTCGACACCGGCGCCCCGGTTCCGGACAGCAACGAGGCCGTTCTGGACCGGGTGCGCCACCGCGACTACTACGCCGACCTGCGGCAGGCCCGCCGTACACCGTCCGTACGCGCGTGGCTGGACGCCGCCCGTCCCACCTTCACCGTCCCGGCCACCTACGTGCCCGAGCAGTTGAACCAGCCGCTCGCCCTCGGCAGGGCCTACGACATCGTGGCCCACCTGCACCGCGTGACGGAGGCCCGCCCGCTGAGCTGAGATTCGGCCCGATCGGGCGCGGTGCAAGGATGTTCAAGACCCGGGGACGGCGTCGCCGGGAAGGTGGGGGCATGACGACAACGATCGCCTCCATGGTCTTCGACTGCGCCGACCCCGTCGCCCTGGCGGCCTTCTACGCCAAGGCGACCGGCTGGCAGGTCGGCGACTCCGACCCCGGCTACGCCACCGTCACCGGCGGCCCCGTGCCGCTCGCCTTCCAGCGGATCGACGGCTACCGGGGCCCGGGCTGGCCCAACGACGGCAAGCACGCGCACCTCGACCTCACCGTCCCCGACGTGGAGGAGGCCAGGCGGGCGCTGGTCGCCCTGGGCGCCACCCTGCCCGCCCACCAGCCGGGCGGCGACGACTGGACGGTGCTGCTCGACCCCGAGGGCCACCCGTTCTGCGTGATGCCCGGCTAGAGCTCGGCGAAGAACGACCTGACGTCGTCGGCCAGCAGGTCGGGGGCCTGGAGGGCGGCGTAGTGGCCGCCGCGCGCCGGCTCCGACCAGCGCACCACGTTGTGGGAGCGCTCGGCGTAGCGGCGGACCGTGCTGTCGCCGGGGAAGACGGCCACGGCCGTCGGCGTCCTGCCGGGCTCGGCGGGCGGCGCCCAGTCGCCGCCGCTCTCGCGGTACAGGCGCGCGGAGGAGCCGGCGGTGCCGGTCAGCCAGGTGATGGTGACGTTGGTCAGGATGTCGTCGGGGGCGACCCCGCCGGCGTCCTGGCCCCAGCTCGCGAACGCGTCCAGGTGCCAGGCGAGCTGGCCGGCCGGCGAGTCGGCCAGGGCGTAGGCGAGGGTCTGCGGCCTGGTGCCCTGGACGGCGGCGTACCCGGAGAACTCGCGGTGCCAGCGCTCGATCCGCCGGGCGCGCTCGGTCTCGGCCTCGGTCAGGCCGGACAGGTCGTCGGAGACGAACGCCGTCAGCGCGTTCAGGTGCACGCCCACCACCCGCTCGGGCGCCATCCGGGCCAGGGCGGGCGAGACGAGCGAGCCGAAGTCGCCGCCCTGGAGGCCGTACCGGTCGTAGCCGAGGCGGTCCATGAGCTCGATCCAGGCGGCGGCGACCCGGCGCACGCCCCAGCCGGTCTCGGTGGTGGGGCCGGAGAAGGCGAACCCGGGCACGGACGGGATGACGAGGTGGAAGTCGCGGCTGAGCGTCCCGGCCACGCGGGAGAAGTCGGCGAACGTGCTCGGCCAGCCGTGCGTCATCAGCAGCGGCAGCGCGCCGGGACGCGGCGAGCGCACGTGGGCGAAGTGCACGCGCTGGCCGTCGATCTCGGTCGTGTGCTGCGGCAGCTCGTTGAGCCGCGCCTCGTGCGCCCGCCAGTCGTAGCCGTCCAGCCAGTACGCGGCCAGCTCGCGCACGGCCCCGGGCGGCACGCCGTACGACCAGCCGACCCCCTCCAGGGCGTCCGGCCAGCGCGTACGGTCCAGCCGCGCCCGCAGGTCGTCGAGCGCGGACTGCGGGATGTCGATGACGAATCGGTTCATGCCGCCCACGCTAGGCAGCATTGCGGCCAGGATCAGGCCCCAATGGACCGCCATGGGCCACAATGGACCCGTGCTCGACACCTCGGCGCGGCTCCTGCGCCTGCTCTCGCTCCTGCAGACCCGGCGCGAGTGGCCCGGCGCGGAGCTGTCGCAACGGCTCGGCGTGGCCCCGCGCACCCTGCGCCGCGACATCGACCGGCTGCGCAGCCTCGGCTACCCGGTGGGCTCCACGCCGGGGGTGGCCGGCGGCTACCGGCTCGGCCCCGGCGCGGAGCTGCCGCCGCTGCTGCTCGACGACGAGGAGGCCGTGGCGGTCGCGGTCGGCCTGCGCACGGCCGCCGGCGGCACGGTGACCGGCATCGAGGAGACCTCGCTGCGCGCCCTGGCCAAGCTCGAACAGGTGCTGCCCGCCCGTCTGCGGCAGCGCGTCAACGCCCTGCAGACGCACACCGTGCGCGTCGGCGGGCAGGGCCCGACGGTCGACCCCGAGCTGCTGACCCGCATCACCGCCGCCTGCCGCGACCGCGAGCAGCTCCGCTTCGACTACACCGACCACGAGGGCGCCGTCACGCTGCGGCGGGCCGAGCCGCACAGCCTGGTCACCAAGGGCAGCCGCTGGTACCTGGTCGGCTGGGACGTCGACCGCCAGGACTGGCGCACGTACCGGGCCGACCGGATCGAGGTGCGCACGCCCAACGGCCCGCGCTTCGCCCCGCGCGAGCCGCCGGAGGCCGACGTCGCCGCCTGGGTGCGGCACCGGCTCGGCCACCAGATGTGGCCGGTCCAGGCCCGCTTCCTGATCCACGCCCCGGCCGGACGGCTGGCCGGCCGCATCGGCGGCGAGGTCGAGCCGGTGGACGAGGCCACCTGCGTGCTCACCATGCGCGGCGACGACCTGCACCTGATGGCCGTGGCCGTGGCCTTCCTCGACCTCGACTTCGAGGTGCTCGAACCGGCCGAGCTGACGGACCATCTGCACGCCCTGGGACGGCGGCTGCTCGCTTCCAGAATATGATTCGGTGATGGCGACGTCAGCGTTCTTCACGCGCAAGGAGGGCGAGCTCGTGCCCGCCCCGCACGCGCGCAGCCCCTGGTCCCCCGACATGCTCCACGGCCGACTGCTCGGCGGCCTGGCGGCGAGCGCCCTGGAGGAGCGGCACGGCGAGCCCGGCCTGCACTTCGCCAGGCTCACCGTCGACCTGTTCCGCAACAGCCCCATGCTGCCGGTCACGGTGGAGACCACCCTGGTCAGGGACGGACGGCGGATCCGGGTCGCCGACGCCGTGCTCTCCACCGAACAGGGCGTGATCGGCCGGGCCTCGGCCGTGCTGCTCCGGCAGGGCGAGCAGCCAGGCGGCCGGCTGCCGCACACGCCCGCCTGGGACGAGCCGCCGCCCGCCGGCGACCCGGCCGAGGGGCAGGGCTGGAAACCGCCGTTCGACCTGTGGCGGCTGACCGAGTGGGGGCAGGGCGGCCGCGACCGCGTGTGGCTGCGGGAGACCCACCCGCTGGTGGACGACGAGCCGCTGACGCCGCTCACCCGCGCCGCCCTGGCCGCCGACTTCGCCAGCCCGCTGGCCAACGTCGGCTCGGCGGGCGTCAGCTTCATCAACGCCGACTACACGCTGACGCTCGCCCGGCTGCCCGAGGGCGAGCTGATCGGCGTCGAGGCCACCGGACACCTCAGCGCCGGCGGCGTCGCGACCGGCCAGGTCACCCTGCACGACACGGCCGGCCCGATCGGGTTCTGCGTGGTCACGGCGGTGGCCAACCCGGTCGCCCTGACCAGCCGCTGACCGTCCGCCGAGACCCGGGGTCGGTCAGGCGGGGTGCTCGGCGCGGTCGCCCGACCAGTCGGTGTGGAAGGCGCCCTCCCGGTCCACCCGGTGGTAGGTGTGCGCGCCGAAGTAGTCGCGCAGGCCCTGCACCAGCGCGGCCGGCAGGCGGTCGCGGCGCAGCCCGTCGTAGTAGGCCAGCGCGGAGGAGAACCCCGGCGTCGGCACGCCGATCCGCACGGCCGTGGTCACCACGCGCCGCCACGCCTCCTGCGCGGCGTTCAGCGCGGCGGCGAACGTCGGGTCGGCCAGCAGCGTCGGAAGCTGCGGGTCGGCGTCGTAGGCGGCGCGGATGCGGTCGAGGAACTTGGCCCTGATGATGCAGCCGCCGCGCCAGATGGTGGCCATGGCGCCCGGGTCGACGTCCCAGCCGTACTCCTTGGAGGCGGCGGCGATCTGGTCGAAGCCCTGCGCGTAGGCGACGATCTTGGACGCGTACAGGGCCTGGCGCACGTCCTCGATCAGCTCGCGGCCGCCGACGCCGGACAGCTGCGGGCCTTCCAGCGACGCGGCGGCGGCGCGCTGCTCCGGGTGGCCCGACAGCGCGCGGGCGAAGACCGCCTCGGCGATGCCGGTCACCGGCACGCCCAGGTCGAGCGCGCTCTGCACGGTCCAGCGGCCGGTGCCCTTCTGCTCGGCCTGGTCCACCACGACGTCCACGAACGGCTTGCCCGTGGTCGCGTCGACCTGCTCCAGCACCTCGGCGGTGATCTCGATCAGGTACGAGTCCAGGTCGCCCCGGTTCCACTCCCTGAACACCTCGGCCAGCTCGGCCGGCGTCGCCCCCAGGGCCTGGCGCAGCAGGTCGTAGGACTCGGCGATGAGCTGCATGTCCGAGTACTCGATGCCGTTGTGCACCATCTTCACGAAGTGCCCGGCGCCGTCGGGGCCGACGTGCACCGCGCAGGGCACCCCGTCCACCTTGGCGGAGATGTCCTGCAGGATCGGGCCCAGCGCCTCCCACGACTCCTTCGAGCCGCCCGGCATGATGCTCGGGCCGAGCAGCGCGCCCTCCTCGCCGCCGGAGATGCCGGTGCCGACGAAATGGATGCCGCGCTCGCGCAGCGCCGCCTCACGCCGCCGGGTGTCCAGGAAATGCGCGTTGCCACCGTCGACGATCATGTCGCCCGGCTCCATCAGCTCGGCGAGCTGGTCGATCACCGCGTCGGTGCCGGGACCGGCCTTCACCATGATGATCGCCCGGCGCGGGCGCTTCAGCGACGCCACGAAGGCGGCCAGCTCCTCGGCCGGCACGAACGTGCCCTCCCCGCCGAACTCCCTGACCAGCTGCTGGGTGCGGGCCGTCGTGCGGTTGTGCACGGCGACGGCGTACCCGTGCCTGGCCAGGTTCCTGGCCAGGTTGCGCCCCATGGTGGCCAGGCCGGTGACGCCGATGTCTGCCAAATCCATCTCAATGCTCCTCTATGGGGGATACGCACGATCAAGCTGGGAGGTTCGGCGAGATATTCCCCCCTCGCTCAGGACGGGGAGCGCACGCCGAGCTCGTCCAGCCTGTCGAGCATGTCCGCCGGATCGGCGTACACGCGGAAGGCGCCGGCGCGTTCGAGCTCGTCCCTGCCATATCCACCGGACAGCAGCCCGATGCCGAGCGCGCCCGCCCGGCGGGCGGCCAGCAGATCCCAGACGCTGTCGCCCACCACCATCGCATGCAGCGGGTCCACCTGGACCAGCGCCGCACCGGCCAGGAACAGATCCGGGTCCGGCTTGGCCCGCCGCACCTGGTCGCGGGTGACCATCGGGGTGTCCTCCGGCAGGCCCAGCATGCCCAGCGCGAGCCGGGCCGTACGGGCGTAGCCGCTGGTCGCGATGGCCCACGGCACGCCGCGCGCGGTCAGCTCGCCGAGCAGCTCGGCCGCGCCGGGCAGCGGCTTGACCGAGTCCACCTGCTGCTCGTACGCCTCGGCGTGGTGCACCTGGAGCTGGTCGATCTGCTCCTGGGTCAGCTTCAGGCCGGTCTCGCGCAGCAGCGCGCTGACGAACAGGCCGCCGCTCATGCCGATGCGCCGGTGGATGCGCCACACCGACAGGTCGATCCCCATCCCGGACAGCGCCTGCCGCCAGGCGACGACGTGCTGGTAGACGCTGTCGATGAGGGTGCCGTCCAGGTCGAACAGGAATGCGGGCGTGGGGGCCTGCGGGAAGTCGCTCATGACGTCCATGACACCATGGGAGGCATGCGGATCATCATCGCGGGTGGGCACGGCAAGATCGCGCTGCGGCTGGCCGAGCGGCTCAGGTCCGGCGCGGTCGGCCTGGTGCGCAACCCCGCGCACGTGGCCGACGTCGAGGCCACCGGGGCCGAGGCCGTGCTGTGCGACCTGGAGCGGGCCACCCCCGACGAGGTGACGGAGATCCTGCGCGACGCCGACGCCGTGATCTTCGCGGCCGGCGCTGGCCCGGGCAGCGGCGCGGCCCGCAAGGACACCGTCGACCGGGCCGCGTCCGTCCTGATGGCCGACGCCGCCGAGCGGGCGGGCGTGCGGCGGTTCATCCAGATCTCCTCCATGGGCGCGGGCCGCCCGCCCGCCCCGGGCAGCGACGCGGTCTGGGCCGCCTACATCGAGGCCAAGACCGCCGCCGAGGACGACCTGCGCGCCCGCGACGGCCTGGCCTGGACGATCCTGCGCCCCGGCCGCCTGACCGACGAGCCCGGCACGGGCCTGGTCCGGCTGGCCCCCGAGGTGCCGCCCGGCTCGGTGCCGCGCGACGACGTGGCCGCCGTCGTCATGGCGCTGCTGGAGAACCCGGGCACCGCGCATCGCACGCTGGAGCTCGTCTCAGGCGAAACCCCCGTGATCGACCTCATGGCCACCGAGTAATGCGTCCCCTTTGCCGATTGCTGGCTATGACTTGCGGCTTCTTCGGCTAGATGTCCCCCTGATGCACTAGGGGGAGATCAAATGTCGGACATGCCGTTCAGGTCGTTCTTCGGGGGAGATCCGTTCAGGGGGTTCGAGGAGCTCACCGGGCGGGTGTTCGGCGGGATGGAGGGCTGGCCGCCGTCCCGTCCCAGCGTGCAGCGGGTCGACGTGGGCAAGCTCCTCAGCGCCTCGGCCAGGGAGGTGCTCAGCCGGGCCCTGGAGGTCGCCGGGCAGCGCGGCGCGCAGGACCTGGACGTCCTGGACGTCCTCGACGCGCTGACCGAGTCCGACGCCACCCGCCCGCTGATGCAGGCGGCGGGCGTCGACCTCGGCAGGCTGCGCGACCGCATCGACGCCCTGACCGGACCCGGCACCGGCACCGAGCCGCCCACCACGCTCACCCCGGCGGCCAAGCGCGCCGTCCTGGACGCCCAGCGCATCTCCCGCGCCCTCCAGTCCTCCTACATCGGCCCCGAGCACCTGCTGCTCGCCCTGGCCGCCAACCCCGACTCCGGGGCCGCCCGCCTGCTCCAGGAGCAGGGCGTCTCGGCCAACGAGCTGCAGCAGGCCATCGTGTCCGGCGCGTCCCGCCAGCAGCACGGCGACGGACGGCGGCCCACCGACACGCCCGCGCTCGACGAGTACGGCCGCGACCTGACCGAGGAGGCCAGGCAGGGCAGGATCGACCCGGTCGTCGGCCGCGAGGACGAGATCGAGCAGGCCATCGAGGTGCTCTCGCGGCGCACCAAGAACAACCCGTGCCTGATCGGCGAGCCCGGCGTCGGCAAGACCGCCATCGTCGAGGGCATCGCCCAGCGCATCGTCAACGGCAGCGTGCCCGACACGCTCAAGGACCGCCGCGTCGTCGCGCTCGACCTGACCGGCATGGTCGCCGGGTCGAAGTACCGGGGCGAGTTCGAGGAGCGCATCAAGAAGGTCATCGACGAGGTGCGCGCGCACGCCGACGAGACCATCGTCTTCATCGACGAGGTGCACACCCTGGTCGGCGCCGGCTCGGCCGAGGGCGGCATGGACGCGGCCAACATCCTCAAGCCCGCCCTGGCCCGCGGCGAGCTGCACGTCATCGCCGCCACCACCATCGACGAGTACCGCAAGAACATCGAGAAGGACGCCGCGCTCGAACGCCGTTTCCAGCCCATCCTGGTCAGCGAGCCCACCGTCGAGCAGACGGTCGAGATCCTGGCCGGGCTGCGCGACGCGTACGAGGCCCACCACCAGGTCCGCATCACCGACGAGGCCCTGGACGCCGCCGCCAACCTCTCGGCCCGCTACATCCCCGACCGATTCCTGCCCGACAAGGCCATCGACCTGATGGACCAGTCCTCGGCCCGGGTCCGGCTGCGCTCGCGCACCCCCGCCAGCGACGTGCGCGAGCTGGAGGAACGCCTAGACGCGCTGCGCCGCGACAAGGACCAGGCGGTCACCTCCGACGACTTCGACCGGGCCAAGGAGCTCACCGTCCAGATCGACAAGCTCCGTCCCGAGCTGGACCGCGCCCGGCAGGGGCACGACAGCGTCCCGCAGGTCATGGTGGAGGACATCGCCGAGGTCGTCTCCCGGCGTACCGGCATTCCCGTCACCCAGCTCACCGAGCAGGAGCGCGAGCGGCTGATGCGGCTGGAGGAGCACCTGCACGAGCGGGTCATCGGCCAGGACGAGGCCGTCACCGCCATCGCCGAGGCCGTCCGCCGCGCCCGGGCGGGCCTGTCGGACCCCAACCGGCCCATCGGCAGCTTCCTGTTCCTCGGCCCGACCGGCGTCGGCAAGACCGAGCTGGCCAGGGCGCTGGCCGCCGCGCTGTTCGGCGGCGAGGACCACATGGTGCGCATCGACATGAGCGAGTTCCAGGAGCGGCACACCGTCTCCCGCCTGATCGGCGCGCCCCCCGGGTACGTCGGCTACGAGGAGGCCGGCCAGCTCACCGAGGCCGTCCGCCGCCGCCCGCACGGCGTCGTCCTGCTCGACGAGATCGAGAAGGCCCACCCCGACGTCATGAACATCCTGCTCCAGATGCTCGACGACGGCCGCCTGACCGACGGACAGGGCCGCACGGTCGACTTCACCAACACCATCGTCATCATGACCAGCAACATCGGCGCCCAGCTCATCCTGGACGCCGAGGGCGACACCCCGCGCCTGCAGGACGAGCTCATGGACCTGCTGCGCCACTCCCTGCGCCCCGAGCTGCTCAACCGCATCGACGAGGTGATCATCTTCAAGCGGCTGGAACGCGAGCAGCTGCGCCAGATCGTGGACCTGCTGCTGGAGCGCACCCGGCAGCGGCTGCGCGGCCAGGACGTCACCCTGGAGGTCGGCGACGAGGCCAAGGACTGGCTGGCCCGGCGCGGCTACCAGCCCGAGTTCGGCGCCCGCCCGCTGCGCCGGACCGTGCAGCGGGAACTGGACAACCGCCTGTCCACGATGCTGCTGACCGGCGAGGTGGCCGAGGGCGGCAAGGTCACCGTGGACGTCGAGGACGACCGGCTCCGGCTCAGGGCCCACAACCCCGAGCCGGTCGGCTGACCGGTCAGCGCCGCGGCAGGCGGGCGCGCTCGCGGCACTCCTGCAGGGTGAGGGCCGCCAGCGCCTCGCGGACGACGGGCACGCACACCGGGGCCATCGACAGGCTGGACACCCCGAGCCCCACCAGCAGCGGCGCGACCGCCGGGTCGCCGGCGGCCTCGCCGCACACGCCGACCGGCTTGCCCGCCCGCAGCCCCGCCTCGGCGCACATGCCGACCAGCCGCAGCAGGGCGGGCTGGGCCGGGTCGAGCAGGTCGGACAGGCCGGGATGCTGCCGGTCGGCGGCGAAGGTGTACTGGGCCAGGTCGTTGGTGCCGACGCTGAGGAAGTCCACCTCGGCCAGCAGCTCGTCGGCCTGGAGGGCGGCGGCGGGCACCTCGACCATCACGCCCGCGCTGGGGATGCCGCGGGCGCGGACGCGGCGGGCGAAGTCGGCGGCCTCGCGGGCGGTGGTCACCATCGGGGCCATCACCCGCACGTCGGCGCCCGTGGCGCGGGCGGCCTCGGCGATGGCGTCGAGCTGGGCGTCCAGGACGCCGGGCAGCACGCGGTCGACGCGCAGGCCGCGCACGCCCAGCGCCGGGTTCGGCTCGTCCGGCAGGCCCAGGAAGGGCAGCGGCTTGTCGGTGCCGGCGTCGAGCGTGCGCACGGTCACCGGCACGCCCGCGGCGAACGCCTCCGCGAACACCTCCGCGTACGCGGCGACCTGCTCCTCGTGGGAGGGCGGCAGCCTGCGGTCGAGGAACAGGAACTCGGTGCGGAACAGGCCCACGCCCTCCGCGCCCGGCCGCAGGTCCGCGGCCGAGCCGATGTTGTGCAGCAGCTTCACCGGGTGGCCGTCGGCGGTCCTGCCCGGACCGGCGCTGGTGGCCAGCCGCTCGCGGTCGCGCCGGTCGGACTCCCGTACGCGGTCGGCCTCCGCGCCGGTGAGGCCGACCGTGACCTCGCCGGTGACGCCATCGACGCCGACCACCGTCCCGTCGGGGACGTCCATGACCCCGGCGCAGGCCACCACGGCGGGCAGGCCGCGGCCGCGGGCCAGGATCGCGGTGTGACCGGTGGGCCCGCCGCGCTCGGTGACCAGCGCCAGCACCCGCGGGCCCAGGCCGACGGTGTCGGCGGGCGACAGGTCCGCGGCCACCAGCACGAACGGATGGCCGGGGTCGGGCACGCCCGGCATGGGCAGGCCCAGGGCGGCGGCCACCGCGCGGGCCCTGAGGTCGTCGAGGTCGGCGGCCCGCTCGGCGAGGTAGCCGCCGAGCGCGGCCAGGGCCTCCTGGTGCGCGGAGAAGGCGGCGTCCAGGGCGTGGGGGGCGTCCAGGCCGTCGTCGCGCACGTGCGCCTCGGCCTGCTCGCGCAGCTCCGGGTCGGCGGCCATCATGGCCAGCGCCTCCAGGATCTCGGCCCCTTCGGCGCCGGCGTGGGCGGCGCGGCGCTCCAGGTCGGCGGCGAGGGCGTCGAGGGCCTTCGCGGCGGCGGCCGCCTCGGCGCCGGGGTCGGTGACCCGGCGGGGGGCGGGCAGCACCGGCGGGGCCGCCATCCGCACCACGGGCCCGGCGGTGCGGCCCTGGCTGACCCCCACGCCCTTCAGCGTCGCCTCAGGCATCGAGCGCCTCACCGGCCCCGGTCGCGGCTTCAGCCGCCGCGCCCGCGCCCGGCGCGGGGACGGCGTCGAGGTCGCGGGACAGCAGGGCGGCCAGCGCGTCGAGCGCCTCCTCGGCCCCCGCGCCCTCGGCCTCCAGCGTCACCACCGTGCCCTGCACCGCGCCCAGCGACAACACCCCCAGCATGCTGCCGGCCGGCACCGACTTCTCGCCGAGCCGCACCCGCACCGGCACCCCGAGCCGGGCCGCCTCCCGCACGAACACCTTCGCCGGACGCGCGTGCAGGCCGCCGGCCGAGGCCACGGCCACCGTTCGACTCGCCATCGCCAACCTCCTTCAGGGTTCTATCGTCACCTTGATCGCTCTGCCCGTGCTGACGAGGTCGATCCCGTCGAGCACCCGGGGCAGCGGCAGCCGGTGGGTGATCAGGTCGGACACCACGACGGCGCCCTCGGCCACCAGGCGCAGGGCCTCGGCGTTGTGCGCGGGGCTGGAGCCGTTCGCGCCCACGATGGTCAGCTCCCGGTAGTGGACCAGGTTGGCGTCGAGGGCGATGACCGGGTCGTCCTTCGGCAGGCCGCCGAAGAAGCTCACGCGCCCCTGCCGGGCGGCCATCCGGACGGCCTGCTCCTGGGCCGCGCCCGAGGCCGCCGCGGTGATCACGACGTCGGCGCCGCGGCCGCCGGTCAGCTTGAGCACCTGCCCGACGGCGTCGGAGTCGATCACCGCGTCGGGACGCACCAGCTCGGCCGCCATCGCCAGCCGGTCGGCGTTGACGTCCACCAGGAAGACCCGGGACGCGCCGCGCGCCCGCGCCAGCCGTACGTGCAGGCAGCCGATCGGGCCCGCGCCCATCACCACGACGTCGTCGCCCGGCCCCACCCCGGCCAGCGACTGGCCGTTGAGCACGCAGGCCAGCGGCTCGGCCACCGACGCCTCGGCGAACCCGACGCCGTCCGGGACGTGGTTGACGCCGTTCACCGCCAGCACCTTGGCCGGGACGACCACGTACTCGGCGAAGCCGCCGTCGTAGTGGTAGCCCATCGACTCCTGGCGCGGGCAGACGGTCAGGCGGCCCCGGCGGCACTCCGCGCACGTCCCGCACGGGATGGCGGCGATCACCTGCACCCGCGCCCCGGTGCCGACGACCTCGCCGGCGATCTCGTGGCCCATCACGCGCGGCGGCCTGATGTGGTGGTGGCCGTACCGGAAGATCTTGGCGTCGGTGCCGCAGGTCGAGCAGTTGCGCACCCGGATCTTCAGCTCGCCCGGCCCGGCCTGCGGCTCCGGCGCGTCCTCGATCCTGATGTCGCCCGGGGCGTGGAACCTGGCTACCTTCACGTCAGCTCCTTCAGCACCTGGGCCGGCTCGGTCGCCTCGCGCAACGCCCTGGCCCGGTCGGGGTCGAGCAGGATCTCGGCCAGCGCCGCCAGCAGCGGCACGTGCCCGTCGCCGGCGGCGGCGATGCCCACGCACAGCGTGACGCGCTCGCCGTCCCAGTCGATCCCGCCGGGGAAGCGCACGACGCAGATCGCGTCGCGCGTGACGTCCCGCTTGGAGGCGGCCGTGCCGTGCGGGACGGCCACCCCCTCGCCGACGTAGGTGGAGATCGTGCGCTCGCGTTCGAGCATCGCCTCGACGTACGGCTCCGCGACCGCCCCCACCTCCACCAGCACCCGCCCGCACCGGCGGACGGCCTCCTCCCGCGAGGCCGCGCTCTCGTGCAGCAGGATCGCCCGCGCGTCGAGCAGGTCCTCACGCATCGACGGTGCCGCCGTTCCTGATGGTGTTCACCAGCGCGGTCACCGCCGGGTCGCCGAGGAAGACCTGGAAGGACACCAGCGCCTTGCCCGTCGCGGCGGCCCTGGCGCGGGCGGCCAGCCCGGCGTGGCACACGACGACGTCGGCGTCGGCGGGGATGGAGTTCACCGGGGTGTGCTCGACGGTGACGCCGCTCTCCTTGAGCTGCTTGCGGAGCTGGGAGGCGAGCATGACGCTGCTGCCCATGCCCGCGTCGCAGGCCACGACGATCTTGTGGATGTCCTTGCTGTCGATGCCGGCCACGGCTCACGCCTCCTTGCTGACGGGTTCGGTCCGGACGGGTCGGGTGCTCGCGGGTTCGGTGCCGGCGGGTTCGGGGCTCTGGGGCGCGGGCGCCGGCGGGTCCGCGGCGGCGTCCTGCGGGCCGGGGACGTCCGGCGTCGGCTCCTTCTCGCCCCGGCCGAAGCCCAGCAGGACGGCGGCGACGGCGAACGACACGGCGGTGGCCACCGCGATCCCGGCGATCGAGCCGAGCCAGCCGCCGCGCGGCGTCACCGCGAGGTAGGCGAAGATGCTGCCGGGGGAGGGCGTGGCGACCAGGCCCGCGCCGGTGATCATGAAGGTGAACACGCCGGCCGCGCCGCCCGCGATGACGGCCAGGATGAGCCGCGGCTTCATCAGCACGTACGGGAAGTAGATCTCGTGGATGCCGCCGAAGAAGTGGATGATCATCGCGGCGGGCGTGCTCGGCCGCAGCGGACGCGGCCCGAACAGCAGGTACGCCACCAGCAGCCCGAGCCCCGGACCGGGGTTCGACTCCAGCATGAACAGGATCGACCTGCCCTGCCGCACCGCCTCGGCCACCCCCAGCGGCCCCAGCACGCCGTGGTTGACCGCGTTGTTCAGGAACAGCACCTTGGCCGGCTCGATCAGCACCGAGGCCACCGGCAGCAGGTTGTTGGTGATCAGCCACTCGACCGCCTGGCCCGCCGCGTCGGTGACCACCCGGACGACCGGCCCGATGCCCAGCACCCCGGCCACGGCCATCGCGGCGCCCACGATGCCGGCGGTGAAGTTGTCCACCAGCATCTCGAACCCGGCCCGGGTCCGCTGCTCAGTGAACTTGTCCACATATTTCAGGATCACGGCGGCGAGCGGGCCGACGATCATCGCGCCCAGGAACATCGGGATGTCCGAGCCCACGACCACGCCCATCGCCGCCACCGCGCCGACGACCGCGCCACGCTGCCCATGGACCATGCGGCCGCCGGTGTAGGCGATGAGGATCGGCAGCAGGGCCTTGATGACCGGGTCGACCAGCGCGGCCAGCTCCTTGTCCGGCAGCCAGCCGGTGGGGATGAACAGCGCGGTGATCAGGCCCCAGGCGATGAACGCGCCGATGTTCGGCATGATCATCCCGGCCAGATGGCCGCCTAGGCGCTGGATGGTGGCCTTGACTCCGGTGCCGTAGACCGGAGGGGTGTAACTGTCGGCCATGGACGTGCTCCTTCGGGGGGATGAGCAGTGGATCAGCCGTGCGGTGAGGGGGCGACCGGCTCCGGGACGGCCGGCGCGTGCGGGACGGTGAGCGGGCGGGCCGGGTCGGGGGCTCCCGTGCGCACCCCGGCGCGGTCGATGTCGGCGGGGCCGGGCATCCTGCTGCCGGGCAGCCGGACCGCCGCCGCGCCCCAGGCCAGCGCCTCGGCCAGGGCGGCGACGCCGTGCCCGCCCGCGGCCAGGAACCCGGCCAGCATGGCGTCGCCGGCGCCGACGGAGCTGCGCGGGCCGGTGACCGCGGCCTCGCCGTACCAGACGCCGTCGTCCTGGACGAGGACGGCGCCGTCGGCCCCGAGGCTGGCCAGCACCGTGCGGGCGCCCGCGGCGCGCAGCCCGGCCGCCGCCTCGACCACGTCGCCGACCCGGCACAACGGCCGGCCGGTCACCGCGGCCAGCTCGTCGAGGTTGGGCTTGACCAGCGCCGGACCGGCCTCCAGCGCACGGGCGAGAGCCGGGCCGCTGGTGTCCACGGCGACGCGCAGGCCCGCGGCGGCGAAGCGGCGGCACAGCCGGGCGTAGACGTCGGCGGGCGCCCCGGGCGGCAGGCTGCCCGAGGCCACCACCCAGTCCGCCTCCCGCGCCGCGGCCAGCACGGTCTCGGCGATCGTGTCCAGCTCGGCCGCCGACAACGCGGGCCCCGGCTCGTTGATCTTGGTGACGGTGCCGTCGGGCTCGGCGAGCGCCACGTTGGACCGGGTCGTGCCCGCCACGGGGACGGTGACCATGTCCAGGCCCTCGGCGGCCAGCAGGCGGACGAGCTGCGCGCCCTCGTCCCCGGCGAAGGGCAGCACGGCGCGGGCGGCGACGCCGTTGGCCAGCAGCGCCCGCGAGACGTTGACGCCCTTGCCGCCCGGGTCGAGCCGGGCCCGCGCGGCCCGGATCACCGCGCCCCTGGCCAGGGCGGCGATCTCGATCGTGCGGTCGAGGCTCGGGTTGAGCGTCAACGTGAGGATCACGCGCGGATCACCTCCGGCCCGGCGGCGGCCACGTCGGCGGCCAGCGCCGGGTCGATCCCGGCGTCGGTGATCACCACGTCGATCTCGCCCAGCTCGGCGAACGTGGCCAGGTAGGTGTTGCCGAACTTGGTGTGGTCGGCCAGCAGCACGCTGCGCTGCGCGGCCCGGACCATGGCCCGCTTGATCGCCGCCTCGGCCGGGTCGGGCGTGGTCAGGCCCCGGGCGGGCGAGCAGCCGTTGGCGCCCATGAACGCGACGTCGACGTTGAGGTGTGCCAGCGGGCGCAGCGCCCAGTCGTCGACCGTGGCCAGCGTCTTGCCGCGCAGCCGCCCGCCCAGCACGATCACCTGGAGGTTGGCCCGCGAGGCCAGGACGGTGGCCAGCGGCGGCGAGTTGACGATCACGGTGAGCTCGCGGTCGGCGGGCAGCGCCTGCACCAGGCGGCCGGTGGTGGTGCCGGCGTCGATGATGACCGAGCCGTCCTCGGGCAGCTCGGCCAGGGCCGCCTTGGCGATGCGCTCCTTCTCGGCGGTCATCACCTCGTCGCGGGCGGCCAGCGCGGGCTCGAAGCCCAGGCGCTCCACGGGGATCGCGCCGCCGTGCACCCGGCGCAGCACGCCCGCCCGCTCCAGCGCGGTCAGGTCGCGGCGGATCGTCTCGGTGGTCACGTCGAGCTCGGCGGCCAGGCGCACCACGTCGACGCGGCCCGCGTCCCGCGCTCTGCGGAGGATCTCCTGCTGCCGCTCCTCGGCGTACATGATGTTGGTTCACCGCCGTTTCGGTTTGGTTTCTCCTGTGTTTATACCCGCTTTCGTTGGAGGGTCAAGGGCTGGACGACACAATCTGGTAGTTATAGGCGGGTGCGAATGAAGCCCCTGGCCGCCGCGGCGGCGGTCGTCCCCGTCGTCGCCCTGGCCACGCCCGCCCACGCCGCCGTCGCCCGCCCGATCCAGGTGCCGCCGGGCACCACGGCGGCCTGGGTGGTGTTCGACAGGAAGGCGGGCAAGATCGTCGCCGTCCGGAACGCCCACCGCAAGTTCCGCTCGGCGTCCGTCGTCAAGATCCTCATCGCGATCGACTACCTGGAACGGCGCAAGAGCGTGCCCCCGGCCGACGCCCGGCTGCTGAAGATCATGCTGCGCTCCAGCGACGACGACGCCGCCTCGGCGTTCTGGGACCGCGACGGCAAGGGGCAGATCATCGTCCGGATGGCCCGCCGGCTCGGCCTGTCCGACACCACCCCGCCGCCCGCGTCCAAGCCCGGCTTCTGGGGCTACACCTCGCTCAGCGCGTACGACGTCGTCCGGACCTACCGCTACCTGCTCGACACCGCCGACGCCCGGGTGCGCGACCTCGTCCTCGGCCACCTGCGCGCCTCCACGCCGTGCGGCACCGACGGCTTCGACCAGACCTTCGGCATCCCGCGCGCGGTGCCGAGGCCGTGGGCGGTCAAGCAGGGCTGGTCGGGGTTCGGCACGACGCCGCCCGGCAGGTGCGACCCCAAGGCCCTGGCGGCGCCCGTCTCCTGGATCGCGCAGCGCGCGACCGGCTCCGGCGTGCCCGACTACGGGCGGCCCGTGCTGCACACGACGGGGCTGGCCGGCGCGGGCGACCGTCTGGTCATGGCGGTGCTCACGGCCCATCCGGCGGGCAGCGCGTGGAGCGGCTCGGTCAAACGCGTCACCGACCTGACCGCGGCCCTCCATCGCTCGGTCTCGTGACGCCGTAAACAAAATCGGGAAATGCCGGGAGCCCGCCGGGAAATCGTTCCCGCGGGCTGTCGGGCCTCTTTTCCGGAGGCGTTTTCTTCTGGTGAAACCCCTGGTCGTAGCGGTAAGAAAATGGCGTCGAACGTGAAAAGAGAAAAGCTCTAGGTGTGCCGCGCGGGCGGGGTTACCATTTGTCTGTGCCTAGCGTGGACATCGCGAGAAACGATCCGGGTTGGGAATCGGCCGGAAAGGCGCTCGCCGCCGAGCTGCTCGACGCGCTGACGCCCCCCGCGCTCCGGGTGGAGCACATCGGCAGCACCTCCATCCCCGGCATGGACGCCAAACCGATCCTCGATCTCCAGGTGAGCGTGCCCGACCTCGACGACGCCGAGGAGGCTCTGGCCGAGGCGCTGCGCGCGCTGGGCTTCGCCCGCACCGCCTACTTCCACGACCACGTCCCCGCGGGCTCGGCCGGCCCGCCCGACCTGTGGCGCAAGCGGCTCTGGATGCGCCGCGGCCACACCGGGCCCGACGTCAACCTGCACCTGCGCGCGGCGGGCGGCGCGGGGGAGCGCTTCGCCCTGCTGTTCCGCGACTGGTTCCGGGCCCATCCGGCCGCGGTGCCCGCCTACGCGGCCTTCAAGCGGTCCTTGGCCGAGACGGTGACCGACGGCGCGGCCTACACCGAGATGAAGAACCCGGTCGTCGACCTGGTCGTGGCGACCGCCGAGGACTGGGCGGCCCGCACCGGCTGGAAAGCGACCTAGCTCCGTGACCCGTCCAGGACAGCCCCGGCGGCCCGGCCGGCGCGCGCATCCGCACCCGGGAACGCCCTCATGAAGCGGGCTCCCGTCAAGAAGTCCCCTCCCGCCGTCGCGCCCGCCGTGCCGCCCGCCGGGCCGCCGGCCGAGCCGGGGGCCGAGCACGCCTGGAAGGCGCTCACGCTCGTCGTGGACCTGGTCAAGCACGCCGAGACCAAGGCGGGCCTCACCCTGGCCGCGGCGGGGGCCGTCGGCGGCCTGGTCTACACGCTCATCAGGAGCGTCCCCCGCACCGGGGCGGCCTTCGGGCTGGCGGCCGCGGCCTGCGCGGTGTGCGTCCTGGCCGCGGCCTTCGCCGCCGCGCTGGCGCTGATCCCCAGGGTGCGCAGCGAGCCCACCAACGCGCTGCACTACCACCACGTCGCCACGCGCTTCGGCGCCCGGCCCGAGACGTACATGGGCGAGCTGAGCGGCCTGGTCGCCCGGCCCGAGGAGCTCGTGCCCGCCCTCGCCCACCAGGTCTGGGCCAACGCCAGGGTGGCCAGGAAGAAGTACCGCTGGGCCGGCCTGGCGCTCGGCGCGCTGCTGGCCGGCCTGGCGATGCTCACCGTCACGGCCGTCATCGCGGTGGTGCAGAACCTCTGACCGCCGCCGGTCACGCCGACAGTTCCAGCAGCTCCCGCACCAGCCGCGCCAGCAGGCCGCCGTCGTCCAGGAGGCCGGCCCCCGTCGCGAAGTAGTGCCGGGCGGCGGCGGGCCGGCCCGCCAGCCGCTCCAGCCGGCCGAGCTCCAGATACGCCGTGGCCTCCCGCGGCGCGCGCTCGATCAGGTACGTGTAGGTCAGCCGCGCCGCCTCCGCCTCACCCGCGTCGAGCTGGGCGCGGCCCAGCCGCAGCAACGTGGAGGGCGAGGGGGCAGGCTCGGCCCGCAGCAGCTCCTCCAGCGAGGCGACCCCGTCGGCGGCGCCGGCCGTACGGGCGGCGCCGGGCACGCCGCCCTGCGCCCGTTCCGACACCCACACCCACGCGGTCGCCGAGAAGCCCCGCTCCGGGATCGTCCCGTCCACCTTCCAGAACTCATCGGGACGCAAGGAGCGGAAGCCGTGCCGGATCACGTCCTGGTAGAGATGGTCGGAGACGACCACCGCCAGCTCGGCGGCCGGATGGTCCACCAGCACCGACTTGACCGCCGGGCTGTCGAGCAGCCGGAAGCACTCGATGATCGCCGGGCCGCTGAAGCCGGTGGGCCCGGTCGACACCACGCCGTTGGTCAGCGACAGCCGCAGCCGGATCCGGGCGCCCTCGCTCAGCAGCCGGTTCTCCTGCCGCAGCGCGACGGTCAGCCCGTGCACCAGCTCGGGGACGACCGCCGTCTCGTCGATGTCGCTCGGGGGCATGATCAGCACGCCGTCGCCGCTGCTCTGCACGATCTCCTCAGGCAGCCCGGCGGCCCGGCAGGCCGCGTACACGACCGTGACCAGGCTCTGCTGGGCGCGGATCTGCTCGGGCACGGGCCGTCCGCTCCAGCCCTTGATGTCGACGGCTCCGCAGAGCACTCTTCGCGGCGATGACATGCGCGTCCTCTCCTGTCGATGGTCGAGGTCATTGTCCGGGGGGCCCGCGACCGGCAACCCCTACTGGTGCGGGGAAGCCGGCCCGGACAGCGGCGATCCTGGTGGAAGCCCGGCCCGCCGCGCAGGGGCCGGCGGGACGGGAGGGGGTCCCGGGCGGCCCCTGCCGGCGCTCACCGTGGGGGATCGCCGAGGAGGTGGTCCGGGACGTCCATGTCGGCCAGCGCGGCCAGCCCGGCCACGTCCAGGATGACCACCCGGCCGCGCTGGCTGACGACCAGCTCCTTCATGGCGGCGATGGCCTTCTGCACCGTTCCCTCCTTCGCGCCGATCAGCATGGCCAGCTCCGCCTGGCGCAGGTCGGCGGCCCAGTGGCCGTCCACGACGTTGGCGTACCGCTGCACCTGGTAGAGCACGGCGCGGGCGAGCCGCTGGTCCACCTCGTAGCCGGCCGCGTCGGCGCGGAAGATGTTGGCCTGCCGCAGCCGGTCGGCGGTGATGGCGGTCAGCGCCACCGCGGCCCTCGGCTGCGAGCCGACGAACTGCTTGAACGCCTCACCGCCCACCACCAGCATGGTGGCCGGCACCCGGACGGTCACCGTGGCGGTGCGCGGCATGTCCCCGAACACCGCCATCTCGCCCAGGATGTCGCCGGGATGGCGGATCGCCAGCAGCGTCTCCGCGCCGTTCTCCACCGTCGCGTGCACGTTGACCCGGCCGGTGAGCAGCAGGAAGACCGCCTCGCCCGGATCGCCCTGGTGGACCACGGCCTCCCCCGAGCCGTACGTCTTGACACGGCCCAGGCGCAGCAGCGCGTTGCGGGTCAGCTCGTCCAGCGCGCCGAGGAAGGAGGTCTTGGGCCACAGGTCGGGAGGCATGCGCGTCACCTCGGATCATGCGGGTGGGGGGCGGGGGACGTTCGTCGTCCAGGGGGACGCCGCCGGGTACAGGCCGTGCTCCTGGAGAACCCTGATTATGACGTCGCCGCCTTCCCGGGATGCGGCACCTGTGCAAACTTCCCGGAGGAAGTCCTTTCTGTCCTCACCGGAAACCCGGATCAGGGCGGTGCCGAGCAGCCGCCGGGTCGTCTGCAGGTCCCGGCGCCGGGCCGCCCGGAAGGCGAGCGGCACCAGCGGCAGCGGGCTGCGGGGGTCGGCCTCGGCCGCCTCGTTGAGGAAGGCGTCGGCGACGGCGAGGTCGCCCAGCGCGGTGCGCACGCATGACAGGTCGAGCAGCAGCGCGCAGGCCAGCCGGTCCGCCGGCGTTCCCGTCGTTCCCGTCGGCGCCGCCGTCTGTGCCGCCGTCTGTGCCGCCCCGGCCGCCCCGGCCGCGCCCGCCGTTCCCGCCGTTCCCGCCGGGACCGCTGGGAGCGCTGGGAGCGGGCGGCTTCGGATCAGGCGCAGGCCCTCGGTGAGGTAGACCAGCGCGAGGTGGGTGCGGTGGCGTTCGAGCTCCAGGCGGCCCAGCCGCTGGCACACCGCCGCGCACAGCGGCCTGCGTGCCAGCAGGAACGACCACGTCTGGGCCGCGGCCTCGACGTCGCCGAGCCGCCGGTGGCAGTCGCCGAGCCGCAGCAGCGACTCCTCGGCGTCCGGGCCGTCCGCCCCGGGCAGCAGCCGCAGCGTCTCCTCCAGGTCGAGGATCGCCTGCCGGTACTCGCCCCGCCCCAGCAGCCGCCCGGCCCGCGCCGCCATCTCCCCGGCCCGCGAACGGCACGGCCCGTCCGCGACGGGCCTGTCCGGGGCGGGCCCGTCCGGGGCGTGCAGCCAGGCGATCGGGGACGCGCCACGGCCGACCCGGACGGGACGGTAGTCCTCGGGACGGTGGTCCAGCAGCCCCCGGGCCACCACGTTCTGGAAGAAGGAGTCCGAGGCGACCACGGTCAGGTTCGCCGTCGTGGCCCGGACCGCGTCGCTGTCCAGCAGCCGGAGGCACTCGGCGACGGCGTGGCCCGCGATCCCCGGCGGCAGGACCAGCCCGCGGGCCAGCGCCAGCCGCAGCCTGATCCCGGACCGGGCGCCGCAGGCTCGGTTGGCGTCGTCGAGCGCGGCGCCGACCTCCCGCAGCAGGCGCGAGAGCACGTCCAGCGAGTCACCGCCGACCGGCAGCAGCAGGTGCACACCGTGGTCCGGCAACCAGCGCTGCTCCCCGCCGCCCTGGCCCCCGGCCTGGCCCCCGGCCTCGCGCCCGCCCCCGGCGTCAGTGCTGGGCCGTGAGGCGGAGTCGAACGCCGTGGTCAGCGCCGTCTCTAGCCGGGCCCGGGCGGCGGCCGTCCCGGGGGCGCGCTCGTCGATGCGGGCGGTCACGCACACACCGTCCACGCAAGCCTCCGATCCGGCCGGGGACAGGTCCCGTCAGCACGGCCCGTCATCAGAACTCGACGTGGTCGAGGGGGACTTCGCGGAAGCCGGCGACCCGCTCCGGGACCTGCAACGTGTTGCCGGCGGCGGTGGCCACCAGGGAGTTGAGCATGGTGTTCAGCGCGGAGGTGATCGCCTCGGTGTCGGTCGCCGCGCCGGGCTCGGCGATGAAGGCCGCGACCGTGGCCATCCGCTGCAACACCCCCTCGACCGCCTCGCCGAACCCGTAGGTGAGGACGTGCGGATGCGGACGCCACCGCGGGTCGGTCAGCGCCTCGAACGCCTCCACCCATCTCTGCGCGGGAGTGTCGGCGGGCGCGCCGTCGGTCAGCAGGAACACGACGGGCCGCAGCGGACGCGACCCCCGCGCGGTCAGCCCGGACAGGTCGAGCTCGATGCGGTCGCGCAGCGTCTCGAACAACGGGGCGAAGTACGTGGACCCGCGGCACTCCACGGTCGGCAGGCCGGTCAGGGCGGCGATCTCCGTCATCGCCAGCACCACGTGCGGCCGGGTGCTGAAGGTCAGGATCGACAGATGGACGAACTCCGAGATGCGCGGGCTGGAGTAGAGCGTGTTGACGATGTCCTCAAGGGTGCGGTTGAGCAGGCTCTCGTGCGGCTTCATGGACTTGGACACGTCGAGCACCAGATAGGTCGGCAGGACCTGCTGCCCGGCCTGGCCGGGGCTTGGATCGTTCACGGGGGCTCCAGATCTGACGTCGTTGGGGGCCGGACGCCGGCTCAGGCGAACAGGGACGCCACGAGCCCGGCGCCGGCGAGCAGCACAAGGACGGCGAGGCAGACCACGATCACCACGGGCAGCAGGCGTCCCGGGGAGAGGACCCCGCCAGGAGCCGTCGTCGGCCGGCCCTCGGAAGGGGCGGCGTCCGCGGGCCGGCGCTCCGGCCGCCCTGCCCGCCCGCCGGTCGCACCGGCGGCCCGGTCCACAGAAGCAGGGGGCGGGTCCGCAGGGGAGGCGGCCCGTCCCACAGAGGCAGCGGGCGGGCCCGCAGGGGAGGCGGCCCGGTCCGGAGGGGCAGCGGGCCGGGCTGCGGGGGAGGCGGGGCGGTCGGGCGGGACGTCCGTGACCGGCCCGAGCGGCGGGCGCGGGACGGGGATCCGGACGAACTGCTCCGGGCGCGCCGTCTCCAGCAGGGCCAGCAGCTCGGCGACGGCAGGACGCCGCGCGGGGTCGGCGGCGGTCAGCGACCGGTGCAGCGCCTGGCCGAGCGGCCCGTCGCGCACGGCCGACGGCAGCGCGGCGTGGGCGGCTTCGGGGTCCGGTCCGCGCACCCCGGTCAGGCAGCGCACGACCAGCACCGCCAGCTTGTACCGGTCCGTCCGGACGGTCAGCCGGTCACCGGGCGCCACGCGGGGGTCGTCCCACATCTTGGACTCCACCCACGGCCGGTCCGTCAACCCGCAGGAGTCCACGTCGATGACGAACACCCGGCCGCTGCGGCGCGTCCAGAAGGCGTTGGCGTAGGACCAGTCGCCGTAGACGACGTCGTGCCGCTCCAGCAGGGCCCCGACGGCGGCGAGGTTGCGCGCGACGGCCAGCCGCTCGGCCGGGGCCGGCGTCTCCCAGCCGCGCCGGGCGAAGAACCCCGGATCGGCCTGGACGAGATGGTCGACCTCCAGCAGCCGGACCGTCGTCGATCCCGAGATCATCCGCATCGGGACGCCGAACTCCGCCGGCGCCCTGGCGACGACGACCCCGGCCGTCCTGGCGCCGTCCACGACCCGGGTGACCGGCCAGGACACGCTCCGGTCGATCAGCGCCCGATCGGCCGCCGGCATCCCGGCCGGCAGGGCGATCAGCCGCTCCAGCACGCCGGCCGCCCCGGGGGTGTGACCAGGCCGGTAGAGCTTCACCAGCCAGCCGGGGTGGGCGGCGCACTCGTAGACGATCTCCGACTCGCCGTTCTCGGCCGCGAGCACGGCGCCGCGCTCGGCGACCTCCGCGATCGGTGTGACGGCCTCGAACGGGCTGTCCGACCATGCCCTCACGACCCGCACCTCCCTTGCGCCCGCCTGCCGGTCATGGGGCGCACCACACGACGACGGCGGTGCGGTCGTCGAGCCTGCCGGGGGACTCGAAGCCGACGTCCCGCAGGAACTCGGCGATGGGCGGCGGCGCGCTCCACCGGCCGGCGAACCAGCCCGCCAGGGGGTCGCCGGGCGCCAGCGCGTCCCCCAGGCCGTCGGTGGCCAGCGCCAGCACCGCGTCCGGCGCGAGTTCGACGGTGACGCTCGTGACCTGGTCGGGATGGAAGGGCAGGAACTCCGTCAGCCGGCCCGCGTCCAGCCCGGCCTTCTCCTCGCCGATCAGCCGCCGCCAGCCCCGCGGGAGCCGGAGCCAGCCGCCGACGTCGGCCAGCGCCATCAGCCTGGCCGTGCGCCGCCCGCCGGGATCCGGGCTCACCGGGACGACGGCGACCAGCGCCGCCGCCCGCACGTCGTGCTCGGTGACGCCGTGCCGCACCGCCGAGCCGGCCATCTGCCGGGCCGCGTCGAGGAAGACGTCGCAGGCGCGCAGGGGGCCGCCGCGGTCCAGGTCCGCTCTGACCCGGCCGACCAGGGCGGTGACCGCGACGTTCGCGCCCAGGTGCGACTGCCTGCTGTCGGACATGCCGTCCGCGAGCGCCACGATCAGGTGCCGTTTGGCGGTGTCCCTGCCGAGGCGGTAGGCGTCCTGCCGGGGCACGGCGGGCTCGGCGCACCGGTGGCCGGGGCCCACGAGCGACACCGCCCGCACCGTCAGGTCGCCGACGCTGACGGCGTCCGCGGCGATCCCGGCCAGGGCCGGCTCGTCCGGCAGCCGCCAGGGCAGCCGCGCCGCGGGCGAGGACGCCGGCGCCGCGGGCTCGGCGGGGACGGGAGGCGGCGCCTTGCGGAAGGGCCAGGGCATCACGGCTCCCCGACGACGTGCGGGCCACCGCCGAACCCGTCCTCGAAGCCGCTGTCGAAGCCGTCGTCGTACGTCTCGCCCGTGCGGG
Organism: Nonomuraea sp. NPDC049684; assembly: GCF_044465345.1. Classification (NCBI taxonomy): domain Bacteria; kingdom Bacillati; phylum Actinomycetota; class Actinomycetes; order Streptosporangiales; family Streptosporangiaceae; genus Nonomuraea; species Nonomuraea sp. NPDC049684. The sequence continues at coordinate 263,178 of NZ_JBITLO010000006.1, forward strand.
GACCGGCGGCGTGGCCGTTGTGGTGGCGGCCGCGCTGCCAGGGCGCCGGCTGCCAGCCGGTGACGTGGTCCACCGATCCGGGCACCACCTGCGACGGCAGCACGTCCTCGCCGTCGTCCCGGGGGCCGGCCGCCGGCGGGGGAGGGGGCTGCAGGGCGGGCCGCGGCTCCCGCGCGCCGATCTGCTCGATCCCGAACGCCCCGATCGGCGCGGCGCTGGCGATCCCCTCGATGGGCTCGATGATCAGCTTGCGGATCGTGTCCATCTCCGCTTCCTGGATCATGTCGTTGTCCACGAGCTTGTTGAACAGGTCGATGCGGGCCTGCATGCTCAGCTCCTTGCGCTTGCGGATGTCGCCGATGACGTCGGCCACCCGCTCGGGTGCGCGGTGGAGCAGCAGCAGCATCAGGTCGTCCTCGGAGGTGATCTGGTGCCGCAGGCCGGTGATGCCCTCGGCCTCAAGCTGGCCCTCGATGCGGGCGTCCGCCTGGGCGGCCATCCAGCCGGCCGCCTTGCGGTCGTGGCTGACCTGCACGGCGAAGCGGAACAGCGAGATGCCCTCCTGGGGGTAGCTCTGCACCCGGTCGTTGCCGAAGTCGGCCATGAGCTGCCGTTCCAGGTCGGCGTCGCGGGTGATGTCGAAGCCGCGGCAGACGGGCGAGACCGCCTCGCGGACCCGCGACTGCACCAGGGCGTTGCCGTCCTGGATCCGGGACGTCACGATCTTGACCGGGTCGGTGACCCGCCACCCCACGTCGATCCGCAGCCGGAACCTGGCCGCCCGCGAACTGCTGGCCAGCTCCAGGTGCAGCGCGGTGTAGTGGTCGGACATGTCCACCTCGTACCGCCACCGGTAGCGGCGGACGAAGATGCCGGGCGGCTTGGCCAGATGGAAGACCTGGCCGGAGTCGTCGCTGTAGAGCAGCGCCCGTCCCGGCTGGATGGGCGCGCGGCCCGCCTCCTGCACCGTCTGCTCGACCAGGATGAGCGGGACCGGCGGCGGGGCGGGCGGCCCCCAGATGTCCTCGGCGGCGTGCTGGGGCAGGTGCTCGCGGGGGCTGCGCGAGTGCGGCGGCACCGGCGGGCCCTGGGGGAGCGGGCCGGTCATCCCGGCCGGGTAGTTCTGCGGGAGGGCCGGGCCGGGCGGCACCGGCTGCGGGCCGGCGCCGCCGTGGTGCCGCGGCGGGCCGCCGTTCCCGGGCAGGGGCTGGGGAGGCATGGGCTGGGGAGGCATGGGCTGGTTCACTGCGGTCAACTCTCTTCTCGGACGAGGCGGAGGACCTCCGCGGCGGCGGCGGGCGCGGGACGCGAGCCCTTGGCCCACTTGCCGGCCTCGTGGGCCAGGATCGTGGCGCTGCGCGGGGTCTCGGCGACCGCCTGCATGAGACGCGCGAACGACCTGCGGGCCAGGGGATGGGCGTCCACGGTGTGCGCCCACTCGGCGAGGATCTCCTTGGCGTGCGGGTTCAGGTGGGGTGCGGTGACGGCGTCCCGCCACAGGGCGGCGATCTCCCGGTGCCGTACGGGGTCCCGGGTGGCGATGTAGAGCAGGGCCGGCCAGGTGGCGCCGCTCACCTGGCGGACCAGGTCGGCCGCGGCCAGCAGGAACGCCAGGCGGGCGATCGGCTTGCGCGAGCTCTTGCCGAGCCAGCGCAGCAGGAGCGCGGGCGCCTCCAGACGTTCGCCGTCGACCTCCCACATCTCGGTGAGGCTGTTGCAGATCGCCGTCATCACGTCCAGGTCGGCGGAGGAGGCCAGCTCCTCCAGGGCCTTCATGGCCGCGGCGGGGCCGGCCGCGTCGTACTCGATCCGCCAGCACCGGGCCGCGGTGGCCCGCAGCTCCGGCGACTCGTCCGCCGACCAGGCGTGCACCAGGTTCCGGACGGGCGGCGCGAGGTCCGGGTCGGCCATCGCGGCGTGCCGCAGGGCCCGCGCGGCGGCGTCCCGCAGGTCGGGGTCGTCGCCCTCCGCCCACGGCCTGATCACCAGCGCCCGGACGTGGTCGAAGGACCTGGCCCCGAGGACGCCGGTGGCGACCGCCGCCCGCACCCGGACCGACTCCAGCTCGTGCCGCGCGCACACGCGCAACCAGGCCAGCAGGGTGGGACGCGCCTGGTCGTACTCGTTCCAGAAGTAGAGCAGGTACTTCTGCTGGAAGCTCGGGTCGCGGTAGCGCACGACCTCGGTGGGCGCGCCGCCGTGCCGGGTCTGCACCGTCGAGCGGACGACGTGGGCGCGCAGCGCGCGCAACCGGGCCCGCTTGCGCGCGACCAGCGGGGCGTCCCTGGCCGGCTCCGCGCTCTCCAGCGGGTGCTCGGGCTCCAGGCTCTCGCGCATCAGCTCGGCCGCGGCCGAGACCGTCTCGTACGGCTCGCCGCCCAGCACCGACACCGCCACCGCCATGCTCTGGGTGGGCAGGTCCGGCAGGCCCTCGGCCCACCTCTCGAACTCGGCCGCGTCCAGCATCGCCAGCCGGTCGCCGACGGTCTCGGCCAGCGGCTCGCCCGCCTTGTACGCCTCGGCGGCGTACGCCGCGACCAGGGCGGCGTGCGCGGGCGAGGAGTTCTTGTCCAGCTCGCTCCGGAGCAGCGCCATCATCTCCCGGTCGCCGAAGACCCGTTCCGTGGCCTCGTCGTCGAGGTCGCGGCTCAGGTGCCGGTAGAAGACCTCGACGCGGTCGGTCACCTCGCCCAGCTCCACGACCAGCGCGCCGGCTCCGGAGCCGGTGATCCGGCCGCCGGCGGACATCGTCACGACGAGCCGCGCGTGGGCGCGTTCGAACACGTCGGCGAGCTGGCCGAGGTCGTCGGCGGTGAGCTCGCGGCAGGCGGAGCCCGGCAGGTCGGCCAGGATGTAGCCGCATCCCTTGGCCAGCACGTCGGGGGTGAGCGCGCTCAACCGGGTGTCGGCGTGCAGCCGGTAGACCGCCGCGCAGCCGAGCAGGAGCCTGGTGGCCGCCATGCACCTGCCGCTGCCGGGGTCGGCCCGCAGGAACAGCACCGGGCGCGTCCCGGCCGCCTCGGCCAGGGCGTCGAAGTCGGCCGGGGCGACGAACCGCTTGTCCGCGTGTTCGAGGTCGGCCGGTCCCAGCCGCCACACGCGCGGGGCGTCCGTGGCCGCCGACACGGCGTGGTAGGTGATGTACAGGTCGCGGCCGGCCGCCTGGCCCGCGCGCACGTCCGCGCCGCCGAAGCTGGAGAAGGCGTCCGCCTCGGTGCCCAGCCGGTCCTGCACGACGCCGGGGGTGGCGGCTCTGGCGGAGATCTCCCGGCCCAGGTCGTGCGGCTTGCGCTCGCCGGGCTCGGGCTCGCCTTCCGGGCTCTGGGGGTCGGGGCTCTTCGGCTCCTCCTGGTTCGGCGGTTCCTTGTCGCTCATGTCCTGTCTCCGAAGTGCTGGTGGACGTCGCGGCCGGCGACGGTGCCGGCGATGATGTGCGCCCCCGCGAACGGCCCGCCGCCGCCGTTGCCGGTGCCGGGGGCGGGCGGGGCAGGAGCGGTGGCGGTGTCGGGGGCGGCTTCGGAAGCGGGGACGGCGCCCGCCGGGTCCTCGGGCCAGGGATGCCCGCCCGGCAGCCACAGCCACGCCCGCCGGCCGCCCGCGTCGACCTCGCGCAGGTCCTTGGTCTCCAGCGAGGTGAGCTGCCCGGCGATGGTGTCCTCGACGACGTCCGCCGACATGACCACCACCAGCTCGGCCGCGCCCCGCTCCAGCACGGCCCGCGCGGCGGCGCAACCGGCCAGCTCCCTGGCCACCACCGGGCCCGGCCCGGTGTACCCGCCGGCCGCCTCCCCGGCCGTCATGCCGAAGTTGATCGCCAGCCGCAGGCGCAGCCGCCCCTCGGGCGCGGTCACCCGGTTGTGCTCGCGCACCGCGCCCAGCACCTGGTGGACGAACGCGTCGCACACCACCGGCTCCGGCTCGCCCGGCGGCAGCACGGCCAGCTCGCCCCCGACCTCCCCGACCCGTCCCCAGGACGGCCGGTCGAGCCGGGCCCGCCGGGCCGCCACGTCCAGCGCGCCGCTCAGTCCCTCCCGGATCAGCCCCTGCATCCTGGCCGTACGCGTGTCGTAGCCGTGCGCCCGCACCGCCAGCACCAGCCTGCGTTCGAAATCGTGGCCCATGCGCTCACCACCGGACCAGAAGGAGACTCAGCACGATCACGGCCAGGACCAGGCCGACCGGCAGCCAGCGCGGCACCCGCGCCGGCCGCAGCCAGAAGTCCAGCAGCAGGCCCGGCGGCCGGGCCGGACGCGCCGCCGGCAGGCGCGGTGTCTCCTGGCGGGGCTCGGCCATGCGGTTCAGCAGCTCGGGCAGCAGCCGGTCGGCCAGGACGGCGGCCTGCCGCGGATCGTCCAGCCGGGCGTAGATGAGCGCGCCCGCCCGCGACCACACCTCCGCGCCGTCCTCCCGGGCCAGCCGCGCGGCCAGCCAGCGCATCGGCTGCCCCCTGTCGAGCCGCGGGCCGAGCAGCGGTTGCAGCAGGCCGGCCAGCCGCGAGGAGGCGAGGTCGCGGTAGTGCTCGGTCAGCCGGGCGGCGTGCCAGTCCACGTGACTGAGCTGCTCGGCGATCTGCGCCGCCTCGGCCTCCGGCACCGTCACCCGGCGGACGGCGGCGGCGCAGATCCACTCGACGAGCTGGAAGAAGGCGTCGCCGTGCTGGGCGGGCAGCATCCGGTACAGCTCGGCCAGCAGCTTTCCGTCCATGGCATCCGTTTCGTCCGTGCCGCCGGGGGCGGCGGGCGGGGGGCTCACCGGTTCCGCGCCGCCGGGCGCGCGGTGCGCCCCGGGGGCGGCGGGCGAGGCCGGCTGCTGCACCGCGAAGACGTAGCCCGGCGCGGGCGGGTCGGCGTACTGGCGCAGGCAGACGGCCGCCGCCTCCAGCCGGGCCTCCAGCGTGCGGTACTGCGACACGACCGCCTCCAGCCGCCCGGCCACGCCCGTCCCGCCCAGCTCCTGGTAGGCCCTGACCAGGCAGCGGGCGAGCGTGTCGCACTCGTCGGCGGGCGCCCGCTGCTCCTCCCGCAGGGCGACCCTGTTCTCCTCCCGCGGCTGGGTGGGCGGCGCGCCGCCGTGCGCCTGGGCCACGCGGAAGACCAGGTGCGGCTGCAGGCCGCCGCGGTCGTCGCCCTGCGCGGCCTCCAAGGTGGAGAACGACGGGCGCCAGGCGTGCGCCGTCCCCTGGAGCAGCACCGCGGCGGTGAACCGCAGCCCTCGCAGGTAGGCGCCCTGGACGGGCGTCTGGAAGTCGGCGGACGGGAGCATCGCCGCGAGGGGCCGTCCCGGCTGCCGCAGGACGGCGGCCACCAGGGCGGCCAGGCCAGGGACGGGCTGCGGCCGGGTGGCGGCCCGGGTGAGGAAGGCGGCGGTCAGCTCCTCGCGGGCGTCGGCCGGCAGCTTGGCCAGCGTCCGGCCCGGGGAGATCCGGCCGGGCGGCTCTGCCGGGCACAGCGCCTCCAGCCCCTGCCACAGGCAGGCCAGCGCCAGGTCGACGCTCACCGCCGCGCACGGCCCGATCAGCGCGCGCGCCACCTGCGGATGCCGGCCGCCGCCGGCCTGCGCGGACGGCACGGGCAGGACGAGCGCGTCCGGGTCGTACGAGCGCTCGATGATCGTGGCCAGCTCGTCGCCGGGCAGGACGAGGTAGACCAGGCTGCGATGGCCGGGACTCACCCCCCGCGGCAGCGTGGCCATGGGCAGGATCAGCCGGGAGGCGTGGTGGATGCGCGGATCGTCGGTGGAGTAGGCGATGGGCCCGAAGTCCTTGTCCGGCCGCCAGCGGAACTCGACCTGGTCGACTGACGTCGCGTTCATCAGATTCCGATCCTCCGGGCTTCTGGGGAGGTGAGCACGCCGGTCATCGCCATCAGGGAGATCAGCGGATTGAGCACCCGGCAGGGCCGCACGCCGCGGACGAACGTCTTGCCCGCCACGGTGTCGGAGCCGGCCGCCGAGGCCACGTGGAAGGTGGCCTTGCGGCATTCGCGGTAGGGCCGCGTCCAGGCGTCAGCCTGCCTGGCCCGGAGGTAGGCGTAGACGTCGGCGCTCTCCCGCAGCGACGACTCCGGGTCGAGCACCCGGTCCGGCTGCCGCAGCCACCACGCGATCGGGTCCTCGAAGCGCAGCAGGTCGGCCTTGCCCAGCACGATCGCCGTGCTCAGCTCGGCCAGGCGGCCCGACCCCTGCAGGAGCTCCAGCACGGTGGCGAAGGTGCGGTCGCCGAGCGCGTCCCGGCCCAGCTCGGCGGCGTTCACCACGAAGATCAGCCCGTCGGCCACGTCGAGGAAGCGGCGCGCCGACTCGATCTCCAGCAGGTCGCCGCCCGCCACGTCGAACAGCGCGATCGGGCGGGCGTCCCCGCCCGCCTCGCGCACCATGAAGACGTCCACCAGGCCGACGGCCCCCGGCCGGGTGTGCTCGACCACCCGCGAGTCGTTGAGGAACGGACTGACCTGCTCGTCGACCAGGCTCTGGTGGGCCGCCAGGCTGATCGCCTGATGGCTCAGGCCGGGGCCGAGGCCGTGTTTCTCCAGTTGCGCGATCATGGAGATCAGCAGGTGCGTCTTGCCGGAGTTGGTCGCGCCGACGAACCCATAGACCGACGGCGTGCCGTGCCCGCCGTAGGCGAGCGGGAGGTAGTGGGCCGCCGCGGGCCCGTCCTCCTCCGGCCCCGGGCAGCGGACGAAGGCCGTGCGCCGCAGCACCGCCCGCTGCGTCGGGCTCGCGCCGTCCGGGATCGTCAGCGTGACGTAGGCGCCCTCGCCGCGGTCGTAGCGGTAGAGCTCGCGCTCGTCCCAGGTCAGGGTCGCGGCGCAGATCGGGCACGGCACGAGGGGGCCGCTCGCCTCGCGGGCGGCCGGGCCGGACGGTGCGGAAGGGGGCATGGGCGCTCCGTTGGCTCTGCGCGCGTAGCCGGCCACCAGCCGGCCGGCGACGCTGTCATGGACGGGATGCGGGGACAGCGTCACCGCGCCCCGGCGGAACCGGACGAGCAGCCCCGGATGGCTGGGCGGCCTGGCCCGGTCGTCGTAGGTCTCGAAGGCCAGCGGCCGGAGGGTGCGCCCCGCTTCGCCGGCGGCCGCGCCGAGGACGGCGTCCAGCCCCCACAGCAGCGCGTGCGCGCACCGCGACGGCGGCAGCTCGATCGGGCCCTCCGCGCCGGCCAGCACGTGCGACAGCAGCGGCACGAGCTGCGCCAACGACTCCGGCGAGCGGGCCTCGGCGTCCAGGCCGGCCCGGTACGGCTCGACGCCGCGCCCGGTGAGCGGCATCAGGCGGCCGCCCGGCCCGCGCAGCCAGCGCCAGTCGCGCAGCTCCAGCGCGAGCCGGGGCGTCAGCAGCTCGGGCGCGCCCACGAGCAGCCGGGCCAGCGCGCTGCGCCCGCCGTGCGGCTGCTCGCGCCGGACCAGCACGGCCTGCCGGTCGAAGATCGCGTAGACGTGGCTGACCCCCGGCGAGCCGCCGGGATCGGTGCGCAGCCAGTGCTCGACCCGGCGGTGGAGCCGCGCGAGCTCGTCCGGCCGGAGCGTGGAGGCGGTGGGCCCGAAGGCCGGGCCCGACGCCGAGCGCTGCCATCCGTAGGTGACCTGGTGCAGGACGCTCATCTGCGCCGCCTCCAGGGACGCCCGCGCCGGGACGGCTCTTCGGGGGCGGCCGGGGCGGCCGGGACCGGCTCGGCCGGCGCGACCGGCGCGGTCTGCGGGTGCTTGAGCGCCCGCAGCGCGAAGAAGTCCGCCCTGCCGCGCTCCAGCGCCACGTCCGGCGACATCCCGCGCGGCACCGGGTCGGGGACGTCGAGCCGCCGCAGCAGCTCGCGGACCGACGGACGCCCCTCGGGCGGGCCGAAGACGCCCCGCAGCAGGCGCGCCAGGTCGGGCGGCGCGTCGGCCAGGTCGGCCCGCTCCGGGGCGCGGCCGGTCGCCACCCAGAAGATGAGCCGTCCCGCCGCCCAGACGTCGTCCTCGCCCGTCACCACGCCGGCGGTCTGGCCTGGCCGCTGCTCGGGCGCCCACCAGGGCGGCGCGCCCGCCACCGACCGGGGCGTCCCGGCCAGGGCGGCCTCGGTGAAGCCGGTGATCTGCGCGCACACGGTGTCCCAGTGGACGGTCTCGGGCGACAGCGCCCGGTGCGCGATCCCGGCGGCGCTCGTCCACCGCAGCCCGGTCAGCAGGCTCCGCTGGAACGGCAGGTTCTCACTCGGCAGGATCCGGCCCAGCGTGCCGCCGACGGGCTTGCCGCGGCAGGGCTCCAGCAGCACGAACGGCAGCTCGCCGTCCGCCTCGTAGCCGATCAGCCGGGACACCTCCGGCGGGTACGGCGCCGAGCCGCAGAGCCTGCTCAGCCGCAGGCCCGCCAGGATCTCGTTGTCCAGGGCGTCGTACCCGGACCCGGGACCCGCGGCCGACGGGCCGACGTGGCGGACCTCGCGCTGGCTCCCGCCGGGCCAGGAGAGCGCGAGCAGGCAGGACCGCAGCGGCGGCGCGGGCGGATGGGGATCCTCGCGGCGGGCGGTCACCGTGACCTCGGCGGGGGCGCCGTGGCGGTCGCGGAAGCGCAGCACCGTCCCCGGTTCGGGCGTCGGCGCCGTCGTCGGTGCGGTCATCGGCGCTCGCCCTCCTGGACGGGCTCCGGCTCGTCCGCCCAGGTCTGGCGGGCGACGCCCGGCCGTACCGGGACCAGGCGCAGCGTCCCGGCGTGGCGGGCCGAGGGCACCCAGACCGTCCCGGCGGGCAGCGACTCCTCCAGCGCGGCCCGGCAGGGGCGCGGGGCGAAGCGCACGGCGGCGGGCGGCCCGGCGCCGACGTCCAGCAGCGACAGGTCGCGGGCCAGGCAGAGCTGCCACATGACGGCGGACACGTCGTGCCCCGCGGCCGAGGCCAGCTCCGGCAGGTCCTCCTCCGGCGCGGCGCCGTCGGCCTCGACCGCCCATTCCGTCGCGAACGGCGGCGGATCGTCCAGGCCGTGCTCGGCGACGTGCTTCTCCCAGACCGAGAACAGCTCGGCGGCCCTGCCGCCGGCCCGTTCGCCGTGCTCGGCGGTCGAGCCTGCGGCCAGCCCGCGCAGTGCCGGCGCCGCCGCCTCGAGCACCAGGTCCGCCAGGAAGCGCTCGACCCGCCGGTCCCGCCGCCCGGGGACGTCGTCCGCCGCGCCGCCCGGCGGCCGGGTGCGCTCGGCGACGACGGCGGCGACGTGGGCGAGCGCGGCGCTCACCCGGGCCGTCGCGTCGGCGGCGTCCACCCCGGCCCCCGCCCGCGCCCACTCACGGTCGGCGGCGCCGACGACGGACAGCAGGTCGTCGACCGCCTTCGCGGCCGCGTCGAAGCGCCGCGCCGCCGCCCAGGCCGCCGTACGCCGCCGCCAGGAGCCGCGGATCGCCAGCACCGCGCCGGCCAGCGCCACGATCAGCACCAGCGCCCACGCCGGTTGCGGCAGGATCCCCGCCGCCTCCAGCGCCGCGCCGGCCAGCCCGCCCGCGACGCCGCCCACCACGGCGGCGGCGGCGTTCGCGGCGAGCGCGCCGAGGTGCCCGCCCGGCCGCCCGCCGGGCCCGCGCAGCACGGTCAGCGCGACCGACAGCGCCCAGAGCAGCGCCATCACCAGCCCGCTGGCCACCCCGAACGGGGTGAGCCCGGCCAGCGCCGCGCTCACCAGGCCGACGACGGGCAGCCACGGCTGCGGACCCGCCATCGGCTCGGGATCGCGCAGCCCCGCCACCAGCGCGTCCGGGCAGACCTCCCGCAGCCGCGGCACGAGCGCCCGGCTGCCGCGCGGCATCAGCCGCGTCTGCCACCGGTCCAGGCCCTCGACCAGGCGGGGCAGCGGCGTGCCGGCCCGCAGGCCATGGTCCAGGTACCGGCGGATCGAGGCGCGGACGCGGGCGGCGTCGAACTCCTCCGGCTCGGCGGGCACGATCCCGGCCGCGGTGACGGCCGCCCGGGAGCCGGCGTCGGGCCTGGCGCCGCTGTGTGCCGCGACGAACAGCTCCTCCAGCCGCTCCCGCAGCCGGCCGAGTGCCTGCCCGGCGGCGGTCGCCGCCGGCTCCGCGGGGACCGGGCCGAGCATGAGGGACAGGTCGTCGCCCAGCTCGTCGCCCAGGGCGGCCGCCTCGTCCAGGGCGGTGCGGGCCTGGGCAACCAGGCTCGCCAGGACGCCGCCGGGGGCCGGCCGCAGGGGCTGCGCCGGCGGGCCCACCGGCGCTCCGGCGGGCTCGGGCAGCTCGCCGCCGCCGGCGGCGGCCAGCAGCCGCCCGCCCGCCGCGGCGAGCGCCTGGCGCAGGTCGCCGCCGCCCGCGCCCGTCCAGGCCAGCCGGATCCCCGGATTGGCGATGCGGCCGGGCAGGCGCTCGACCCGGCGCAGCGCGTCGTGGAACACCTCGCTCAGCGACAGCACGTCGAGCAGGCGCAGCAGGCCCGCCTCGGCGCCCTCCGCCCGGTCCCGCCGGACCGCGGGCGCCGCCGCGGCCGGCCGCCAGTCGATCCCGTACGGATCGGGCACCCACAACACCCCGGCCGCCTGGGTCAGGCTGCCCGGCAGCACGATCCGGTGTGGTTCGTCCCGCGGCCGGCCCACCGCCACGCACAGCACCTCGTCGGTGTAGCGGGAGGCCAGCAGCATCTCGTAGGCGCGGCGGTGCCCGGCCAGGGCCGCCACGTCGTCCACCACCAGCAGCGACGTCAGGTCCTCCTGGCCGTCGTCGGACAGCAGCGCCGCCACCTCGCCGGCCGCGCCCTCCTCGCCGAGACCCCGCAGGTTCAGCCGGACCACCCGCCCGCTCACGCGGCGCCGCCCGTCCGGCGCTTGTACGCCTCGTACAGGGCGTGCAGGTTCTCCCGCGTCGCGCCGGGCAGCTCGAACTTGACGGCCATCGCCGCGGGCAGCGTCTCGTGCCAGAACCGGCGCAGCATCCGGGCCCTGGCCCGGTTCGCCGGGGCGATCTCGACGAGCATCCGGTCCAGGCAGTCGACCTGCTCCCCGGCCAGCCCCACCACCAGCTCGAACAGCTTCGACGGCGGCTGCGTGCCCTCGTCCAGCTTGTACGGCGCCGCCTGCATGAGCTGGGCGCAGAACACCCGGGCGGCGTCGTCGTTGTCGGCCAGCGTCCACAGCTCGTACGCCTGGAGCAGGCTGCCCCAGGAGGAGGCGTCCTCCAGCGCCTTGAGGCCGAGCGACATGGCCACCTCATTGAGCCGGACCTCGGCCTGCGACGGCGAGGCCGGGTCGCCCAGCACCCGAACGTCGCCGTTCCACATCGCGCACAGCAGCCGGTGCAGGATGAGCACCCGGTGCTCCTCCCGGGTGGCGAGGTAGCCGAAGTCGTAGCCGGTGCGCTGCCGCCAGGGCAGGAAGTCGTCCCGGCGCGGCCGGTGCACCGCGTCCGCCCAGGTCCGCAGGACGTGCCGGACCTCCTTGACGTCGGTGATGCCCATCGAGGACCGGAACAGCACGACCGAGACGGACTCGGCGGTGGTGCCGCTGAACTCGAAGGTGATGCCGGGTCCCGCGGGAAGCTGCAACGACGTGCGCAGGTAGGCGGCGACGGCCGGGTTCTCGGCGCCCGGATAGGACACCAGCACCTTCAGCGGCCCCGTGCCCTGCGGCGTGAAGTTGGCCGGCACCAGGCCGGTGAGCCGGCTGCGGAACTCCTCCAGCTCCGCCTCCCCGAACCGGGGCCGGTCCGAGCCCAGCCCCGCCGCCTGGTCCAGCAGGTCGCGCAGCTTGGGCAGCAGCGTCGCGCGCCCCTGCGTCTCCTCCTGCAGGTACGTCTTGACGTCGGTCTTGATCCGCTCGCGCAGCTCGTGGACCGCCCGTTCGGGGGTCGTCTCGATCGACTGGCGGTAGATCCGCTGCCAGCCGTCCTGGCCCATCAGGCGGCGCAGCACCTCGGCGTCGTCCGCGGTCGGCTCGATCATCAGCCGCTCCCGGATGCGGCCCACGGCGTTGCGGTAGAACTGCTCCAGGCTGCCGGTGGGCAGGTGGAAGACCACGCCGACCCGGGGCCGGTACAGATGTTCGGAACGTTCCCTGAACCGGTCGGGGTCCTGCCGGGCCAGGTCGTGCAGCGTCTGGTTGAGCGCGCGCAGGTGGTCCTCGGCCACGCCGAGCGCGCGCTCCCACCGCTGGTGCTGGGACGCCCACGGCTCGGTCCACAACACCCGGCTGCGCCAGCTGTACCAGCTCTCCTGCTGCTGCCGGGCCTCGGCCGGGGCGTCGTCGGTCCACTTGACCTTGACCATGCCGAGCGAGCGGTCGCGCAGCTGGGGCAGGGCGGGCGGCACCTCGCGGATGCCCGGCGGCGGCGGCGGGGGCACGCTGCGGCGCTGCATCAGGCCCTTGGCCCCGAACCGGTCCACCGGGTCGGCGAGCGAGGCGTGCCCGAACAGCACGCGCCGCACCCGGAACGGGTCGTTCGCGCCGAGCAGCCCGAGCACCGCGCTGCCCGGGTCGAACTGGCTCACCATGGCGGGGACGGCCTGGTCGAGCTGGGCCCGCAGCTCGTTCAGCCCGATCCGCATCGCGGCCAGGCGGTCGGCCAGCGCCGCCAGCACCTCGCGGGCGCCCGTGGCCGGTCCGGGCTCGGCGTACTCGACCTGCCGCCGGGCGAAGACCTGGTGGATGTGGGAGAGCGTGAAGAACTCCTCGATCAGCGCCCGGTTGCTCTCCGCGCCCGGCGGCGGCTCGCGCAGCTCCTCGACGGCGGCCCGCAGCAGCCGTCCGGCCACGACGTCGGCCAGCTCCTCCACCGGCGTGGTCAGGGACGTCACCAGCGCCGTGGACACCCCGCGGTTGCCCACGCCGTTCTCGGCCATGGTCTGCCGCTGGGCGACGGAGTTGATGAAGCTGTCGGCGAAGGACTGGTGCTGCTCCCCGTCGTTGCGGACCTTCGGGCTCAGCTCGGTGCCGATCAGCGACATCACCAGCGACACCACCGAGCGCCGCAGGTCGCCGGGCTTGGCGCCGGTCGGGCGGGAGAACAGGAACGCGGTCTGGGCGACGCCCGGCCGCATCGCCACGCGTCCCTCCAGCGGGTAGCGCACCGCGATCTCCTCCGGGTCGGCCTGGTCACCCTCCAGACCGGGCAGGTGGCGTACGGCGTCGGCGGTGTTCTGGTGGTCCACCAGCTGGAACATGTCGAGCAGGGCCCGGCCGGCGTTGAGCTCGGCCGGTCGTCCGCCGCCCGCGCCCGACTCGAAGGCCGAGGGCATCAGCACCAGCGGGTAGATCTTGGGCTTCAGGTCCGTCTCCTGGAACTGCCTGCTGATCAGGTGGAGGTAGTCGTAGAAGATGCCCGCGCCGGTGCCCCCGGCGACGGAGAACGCCACGAAGACGTCCACCGCCCTCGGGTTGATCGTCGCGCCGTCGGCCAGCCGGAACAGGTCGGTGGCCGCCTGGTTGCCGGACAGGTTGCCGATGGCCGCGTTGATGTCGCGGATGGCCGGGCCGATCCCGTCGCGGAAGGTCTCGAACAGGGCCGCCCGCCCGACGGTCGGCATCTGCCCGGCGCCCTTCTGCAGGGGCAGCACCCGCGGTTCCCCGTGGCTGGGCGGCAGCCAGCCGCGCACGGCCTCCCCGGCCGCCAGCCGCAGGTTCACCGCCACCTGGGGGTAGGAGTCCACCTGCGGCACCAGGCCGCGCACGTAGTGGGCGGTGAGCTGCGCCGTGTGCACGTGCTGCGGGCCGGGCACGACGCTCAGCGGCAGCCGGTCCAGCTCGGCCTGGTTGACATCGGCGTAGACGAACTGCAGGCAGGCCGGGAGCTGGTAGCGCTGGGCGTCCTCGCGCTTGCGCTGGAAGAGGCTGCCGTCGGGGCCGCAGATCTCCTCGCGCAGTCGGCGCTCCAGGCCGGCGCCGATCGCGCAGCCGGTGCCGCCGAGGCCGACGAAGAGCAGGGGCTGGTAGAGCTTCATGGGGTGTCTCCTCGCGGCCTCAGAGCCAGGGGCTGTCGTAGTCGGGGGCGGTCCGCTGCCAGGAGTCCTCCCGGTCCCGCGGCTCGCCGCCGGGGTCTGGGCCGGGGTCTGGGCCGGGTTCGGGGACCGCCGTGGCCGGGTCCGGAGGGCGGCGGAGCCCGGTGCGCCGGGTCGTGCCGCGCCGCTTCGCCGCGTCCCGGAAGACCAGCCGGTGCCCGCTCGGCAGGGGCTCGCTCTCCACCCCCATCCCCAGCGGGTAGCGGTCGCCTTCGGGCGTCTCGACGGTGACGCCCGCGCCGGCCCGGCAGACCGTGAACGCCTGGTCGTCGTCGCCGGGCCTGGGCGGCACGAGACGCGCGGCGTAGGTGTCGCCGCGCAGCGCGAACCGGAAGCGGGGGGACCAGCTGCTGGGCGCCTTCAGCTCCGCGCCGGTGCGCTCGCCGTCGAGCGTCAGCGCGACGGATAGGCCGCGCACGTTCACCCTGCGCCGGCGGGCGGCGCGGACCATCAGCAGCGTCACGGCCGCCAGCAGCAGGACGAGCGCGGCCGCCGCGATGTACCTGCGGTAGGTCTCCCACCAGGTGGGCGGGCGTTCGACCGTGACGGTGAGCAGCCCGGAGGCGTACGCCACGGCCGGGTCGCCGTCGTCGGCCAGCCGCACCTCCACGGACGCGCCGCCGAGCGCCGCGTCCTTGCCGAAGCCGATGGCGAAGGGGGTGGTGGAGTCGCCGGGCGGCAGCGTGACCGGCCCGTCGGGGGCGGGAGTCGCGCGCACCCCGGCGACGCTCCGGAGCGCCAGGCGGGCCCGTCTGGGCGAGGAGGCGCCGTTGTGCACGGTCACCCGGCCGCGCACGACCTCCCCCTGACGCACGGTGCCGTCGCCGTCGAACTCGATCTGGCCCTGGACGACGGTCTCCGCGGAGCCCACCGTGACGGTGGTCGGCACCCGTTCGGCCCTGATGCCGATGCCCGCGACGACCCCCGTCAGGGTGACGTCGCCCGGCCCCCGCGGCGCGGCGAAGACGCCCGCGTACCGGCCGTCGTGCTCCCTGTCGTCCGGGGCGCTGCCGTCGTCCCTGACCTGGACGGTCTGCGGCTGCGCGAGGCCGCCCCCGGTGGCGGTCACCGAGAACGTCAGGCCGCGCAGCGCCTCCTCGTCGGTGATCGCGCCCTTGCGGGTGACCAGGGAGAGCCGGATCCTGACCTCCTGCCCGGCGCGGGCCGAGGGCGGTTCCGGCACGATCGTGGCCTGCACCGCGCCCTGCCACAGCGCGGTCGCGCTCACCAGCCGCCGGCTGAGCCGCTGGGGCGCCTTGAGCCGGACCGTCCACGTGCCGTTGAGCGGGTTGACGATGCGCAGCGCCTCCGTCGCGGTGTTCGCGCCGCTGTGGGCGAAGGTGGAGTCGCCGTCCGTGCCGGTCGTCACCGTACGGCCGCGGGGGTCGACGAACTCGGCCAGCACTCGGGGGTCGCTCTTGCTGACCGTGATGGTGCCGTCGGTCGCGATCAGCGGGATCTCGACCTTCAGCTCGCGGACCTGGCCGTCCTCGACGGTGGTGGAGTCCGTCGGGGTCAGCCCCGAGCAGCTGGCCGCGGCGTACGCCTCGAACAGCGAGCGGGTGACGTCCCTGTCGTCGCGGACGATGCGGGCCCGCGGCCGGGACTCGGCGCGGGCGTCGCACCCGGCGCGCGAGCCGCCGGCGGCGAACCTGTCCAGGTTCTCCTGCGTGACCCCCGCGCCGAAGCCCAGCGGCCAGATCTGCACGCCCTCCCGCTGGGTCTGCCCGATCACGTCGCCGAGCTGCTGCGCGGCGCCCTCGTTGCGGCGCTGCCGCACCACCGGGTCGCTCTCGGAGCCGCTGCCGTAGGCGGGGCTGCGCGGCACGTCCAGGTGGCCGTCGGTCAGCAGGAAGACCACCTTGAGCGCGTTGGCGGGCGACCCGTCGCGCAGCGTCGCCAGCGCCTGGGTGAGCGCCGCCACGTGGTCGGTGTCGTTCCCCTCCTCGTCGGTCCGCCGGTGCAGGCCCTTCACGCACTCCGCCAGGTACTGCAGGCTGACGCCGTCGCCCACGACGGTGGGCCGGCACACCTGGTCGACGGCGTTCTGACCGGGCCGGCCGTTGTTGCTGCCGAAGCCGATCACGGTGACCCTGCTCTGCGGGTTCAGCACGCTCTGGGCGATCGTGGAGGTGGCCTCGATCTCCCGGGACACGGCCCCGGCCGACAGGCTGCCCGACTCGTCGACCGCGACCACCATGTCCAGGGGCAGCGTCTCCGGGGCGGCGGCCGCCGCCGCGCGGGCGGGTAGGGCGTGCGGCGGTACCGGCAGCGCGAGCGCCAGCGCCCCCGCCATGACGACGAGAGCGCGCGTCGCCCGGCAGCGCAAGGCTGATGTCATATCCGAGTCCTTCGGTGAAAAGGCGTTGCCAGATGAGGGCATGAATGGGTCTCGCCCCGTTCGAGACGCGTATCCCTCTCATTTTTAGCGGCCATACTGACCGAATTAGACGACATTTAGGAGGGTTTGTTACTTCACTGTGATCCGAACTAAATTCCAGGGCAGGAGTAGCCTTTGGGGGATGCTGTCCGGATTGTCGGTAATGTGAATAGGCTTCGGGTGAGGGTCGCGCCTGGAATGCTGGCGCATGTCGTGACCTGCCAACCCGCAGCAATGCGGGTAAGCGGTGTATAGCCCGAATCGGGAGGATTCGGGGTGTTACGGGTGGTGCTGGTGTGACTGGTGCCAAGAATTGCCTGTTGAATCCGAATGGAAGAAGTCGGGTTCTGGCCCAGGGCTGCCGACTCAACGGAAATATGCAGAGAAGGGGGACTTATCTGACTTACAGGCTTCTGCCCTTTTTGTGGGATTCGTTCCCGAAAGGGGGCCATGCCACAGGGGTCCCATTCCGCGGGGGCCCATCGTCCCCCCTGCCGAGGCACGGCTCGCCGGATCGGGCACGGCGGACAGGGCACGGCGGACAGGGCACGGTGGACAGGGCACGCCGAAAGAGGCGCGCACGGGCAGGATCGGCCGGTGGCGCGCCTCAGGGGTGGTTCACGGGCCGGTGTACGCGGCCTTCACCGGCCGGCGTGCACGGCCGGACCGGGCCGGACGGGTCAGGGGCCGGTCTGGAGTTGCTGTTCCAGGCGGACCTTCTTGGGGACGCACATGCGCCACGCCTCCAGCACCAGCTCCCGCATCTCCGCCGCGTCGAGGGCGTCCATGCGGGCGACCACCCAGTTGAAGCGCAGGTCGGACTCGCCCGGCATGAGGAACTTGCCGGGCTCGGCCGCCACCAGGGCCTCGCGTTCCTCCTTCGGGAACCCGAAGCCCATCAGCGTCTCGTCCCGCGAGAACGCCACGTAGACGATCTTTCCCACGCGGAACTTGACCCGGTCCCGGATCAGGTGCTCCGACGAGCGCGGAAGGGTGCGCGCGAAGCGCCGGACGTCCTCGACGGTGATCACACGGCCACGTTAGCGGTTGCCCTCCGCGGCCGAGATGTCGGCGAGGGCGGAGTCCGGGTCGCGCTCCACCGCCAGGTCGCCCAGGCTTACGATGCCGACGGGACGGCCGTCCTCGACGACCGGAAGGCGGCGCACGGCGTGCGAGCGCATGATCTGCACGGCCTGGTCGATGCTCGTGTCGGGCCCGACCGCCTCGACCGACGGGCTGCACGCCTCCCTGACCGGCGTCTCCGGCCCCCGCTCGTCGGCCACCACCCGGATCGTGATGTCCCGGTCCGTGACGATGCCCTTCATGCGCCCGTTCTCGTTGACGATCACCGCGCCCGCGTCGTTGTCGCGCATGAGCGCCGCGGCGGCCGACACCGGCTGGTCGCACTCGACCGTCGCCGGGTGGGAAGTCATCACGTCTGCCACGGTCTCTGCCATGGGATCCTCCTGCTTGCTCACGTCCCGGCCGCTTACTACCCGGGCCGGGGGACCGCTCACAGGGCTTTGTCGGATCCCGGCGTCCGGCCGTGCGTGTCCGGTACGTCCGTGGAGAAGCCCTTTACCGGGGCTCAGAGCGTCTTCGCTGCCAGGCGGATCTCCTCCAGCAGGATCGCCAGGTCGTCCTCGGTGGTGTCGGGATGCAGGAAGCAGGCCCGCAGCGCGTCCCGGCCGCCGAGGCGGGTGCCGGTGAGGAAGGCGTTGCCGCGCGCCTGGACGGCCCCCGGCAGGGCCCGGTTGAGCGCGTCGAGCCCGCCGGGCCCGGCCGTCGCGGGCGTGTGGCGGAAGGCCGTGATGGAGGTGGCGACCGGCGCGAGCAGCTCGAAGTCCGGGGCCTGCTCGACCATGGCGGCCAGCGTGCGCGCCAGGCCGCCGGTGTGCTCGACCAGGCGCGTGACGCCCTGCCTGCCCAGGTACGACAGCGTCGCCCAGGTCTTCAGCGCCCGGAACGGACGGGTCTGCTCGGGCCCGTACTCGGAGAACCAGCCCAGGTCGTCGGCGTTGTCGTCGATCAGGTACGACGGCACCAGGCTGAAGGCGGCCCGCGCGGCGGCCGGATCGCGCAGCAGCGCGCAGCCGCAGCCCACCGGGACGCCGAGCCACTTGTGCGGGTCGAGGGCCAGCGAGTCGGCCCGGTCCAGCCCCGCGTAGGCGGGCGCCGAGCGCGCGTCGAGCACGCCGAGCGCGCCGTAGGCGCCGTCCACGTGGAACCAGAGCCCGTGCTCGGCGGCCACGTCGGCGATGGCGTCGAGCGGATCGACGGCGCCGGAGTTGACGGTGCCCGCGCTGCCCGCCACGCAGAACGGCCGCAGGCCGGCCGCCAGGTCGTCGGCGATCATGGTGCGCAGCGCGCCGACGTCCATGCGGAAGGCGGCGTCCACCGGCACCCTCCGGACGTTCCGGGTGCCGAGGCCGAGCAACTGGGCCGCCTTGTGCAGGCAGCTGTGGCCCTCCTCGGTGACGTACATGATCATGGGCGGGCGGCCGTGCAGGCCCTCCTCGCGGGCGTCCCAGCCGTCGGCGAGCGCGGCGCGCTGCCGGGCCGTGGCCAGGCAGATGATCGTGGCCATCGACGCGCCGCTGGTCAGCAGGCCGCCGCCGGGCGGGTGGGGGAAGCCGACCAGCTCGGCCAGCCAGCGCACAGCCGTACGCTCCAGCAGCGGGCCCGCGTGGTCGCCGCCCGC
This sequence comes from Nonomuraea sp. NPDC049684, assembly GCF_044465345.1. Lineage (NCBI taxonomy): Bacteria > Bacillati > Actinomycetota > Actinomycetes > Streptosporangiales > Streptosporangiaceae > Nonomuraea > Nonomuraea sp. NPDC049684. The sequence continues at coordinate 282,217 of NZ_JBITLO010000006.1, forward strand.
GCAGCTCGGGTTGAGCGCGGCGGCCAGCGGCTCGATCACCACGCCCGCGGGGGAGGGCGGCGAGTTCACCCAGCCGAAGAAGCGCGGGTGCCCGTTGCCCATCGGGTACGGCAGCACATGGGCGCTCACGTCGTCGAGCAGCGCGTCGAGGGGACGCCCGGCCTCGGGCAGCGGCAGCTCGCCCAGCCAGGCGCGCTCGTCGGCGGGCACCGGCCGCCACACCGGCCCGGCCGGGACGCCCTCCAGATGGGCGGCCGCGATCTCGGCAGCCCTGACGCCGGCGCGGCGCAGCTCATCCATGCGGGGATTCCCTCCGGGTGTCGTGGTTCGGGGTGTCGTGGTGACCGGTCTCGTGGCGGCCGCCATTCAGCTCCATGGCCAGGTAGAAGACGCAGTCGTCGGCCCCGTCGTTGGCGAAGGCGTGGCGGTGGTCGCCGGGGTAGGCGGCCGAGTCGCCGGCCGCCAGCTCGTACGGCCGGTCGTCGATCGTCAGGCGCAGCGTGCCGCGCTCGACGGCCAGGTACTCGCGCGAGCCCCGGGCGTGCGGGGCGAACTCGCCCGCGTCCACGCCGGGGCCGATGGTGGTCCGCATGAACTCGAACTCCACGTCGGCCAGCACCGGCGACAACACCCGGCGTTCCCAGCCCGACGGGTCGCGCAGCACCCGCTGCCGGTCGTGCCGCAGCACGCGCACGTCCTCGCGCGCCGGTTCGTCGAGCAGCCGGGAGATCGACGTGCCGAGGGCCGTGGCCAGGCGGTCGAGCACCAGCACGGTCGGCGACTTGGCGCCGCGCTCGACGTCGGAGACCATGCTCCGGCTGATGCCGCTCAGCTCGGCCAGGCGCTCGACGGACAACCCGCGCCCGCGCCGCTCGGCGCGGATGCGACCGCCCAGCGCGGCCAGGGACAGCCCGCTGGACAGTACGCCTTCACCTTGCATCCCTCCACTATAGCGGAGAAATGTCCTCTTTAGCGGCCATGGACTGCTCGTACGCTGCCAGCACCTGCTTGCGGCGTTTGGCCGGCAGGCGGTCGATGTACAGGTAGCCGTCGAGGTGGTCGGTCTCGTGCTGGAGGCAGCGGGCCAGCAGGCCGGTGCCCTCGACCGTGACCGGCCGCCCCTCGGCGTCGAAGCCGTGGACGGTGGCGTGGTCGGGGCGGGGGAGCGGGGCGAACTGGCCGGGCACCGACAGGCAGCCCTCGTCGTCGGGATCGAGGCGGCGCTCGCCGAGGCCGGGCAGCTCCAGGGCCGGGTTGACCACGACGCCCTTGTGGCCGACGCCCTCGGCGTCGGGGCAGTCGTAGACGAACACGCGCAGCGGCACGCCGATCTGGTTGGCGGCCAGGCCCACGCCCTCGGCCGCGTACATGCTCGCGAACATGTCGTCGACCAGCGCCGCCAGCTCGCCGTCGAACCGGGTGACCGGCTCGCACGGATGGTGCAGCACCGGATCGCCCACGTGCACGATCGGCCGGACCTCTCCCACGACCACGCCTTCCTTTTGCCGAAACATTGCCGCGACCAGTCTATGAGCGCCGCCGGACGCACGACGCAGTCTCACATAGAAAGACACATCCTCTCGATAGATGAGACTCGCGCTAGGGTCGGAGCACACATCGTCGTGAAGGAGTCTTTCGATGGACGCCGTCTACACCCATGGGCACCACGAGTCCGTCCTGCGCTCGCACCGGTGGCGCACCGCGGAGAACTCGGCCGCGTACCTGCTGCCGCACCTGCGGCCCGCGATGAAGGTCCTCGACGTCGGCAGCGGGCCCGGCACGATCACCGCGGACCTGGCCGCGCTGGTGGCCCACGTGACGGCGTCGGAGGTGACCGAGGACGCCCTGGCGCTGGCCAGGGCCGAGATCGGCGCGCGCGGGCTGGGCAACGTGGACTTCGCCGTCGCCGACGCGCACGCGCTCGACTTCCCCGACGACACCTTCTGCCTGGTCCACGCCCACCAGGTGCTCCAGCACGTGGGCGACCCGGTGCGGGCGCTGCGCGAGATGCGCCGGGTGACCAAGCCCGGCGGCTACGTCGCGGCCAGGGACAGCGACTACTCGGCCTTCGCCTGGTACCCGCGCCTGCCCGCGCTGGACGACTGGATGGCCCTCTACCAGCGCCTGGCCCGCGCGAACGGCGGCGAGCCGGACGCCGGGCGGCGCCTGCTGTCCTGGGCCCGCGCCGCCGGCTTCCAGGAGGTCACCGCCACCTCCTCCACCTGGTGCTTCGCCACCCCCGACGACCGCGCGTGGTGGGGCGGCATGTGGGCCGACCGCGTCCGGCGCTCGGCGCTGGCCGAGCAGGCGCTCGCCACCGGAGCGGCCACCGAGTCCGACCTGGAGCGCATGGCCGACGGCTGGCTGGAATGGGCCGCCGCCGACGACGGCTGGCTCTCCGTCCTGCACGGCGAGATCCTCTGCCGCCCCTGACCCGCCGGACGGCCGACCGATCGCCCCTGACCCGCCGGGCGGGGGTGTGGGTCAGAGGCCGAGGGTGCGGGTGCGCTGCCACTGGGGGTCGCGGTAGAGCACCTGGTCGGTGCCCAGCAGCTCGTCGGGGGCCGACAGCATGGCGATCTCGCCCGCCGCCTGGAGCTGGAGCAGCAGGTCGCGCACGCGCGGCCCCACCGGCAGCCGCCCGGCGGGCAGCCCGAACCCGGCCCGCACGGTGTCGGCGATCTCCGACAGGTGGAACGGCCCGTCGAGCCCCGCCACGATGCCGCGCACCACGGTCATCGTGATCAGCTCCTCGGCCTCGGTGTGGGCGAGCTGCCAGGTGATCTGCTCCTTGCGGCCCCCGGTCGCCGCGCAGACCGTGCACCCGCGCGTCAGGTCGGGGGCCAGCTGCTCCACCGCCGAGCCGAGACAGGCCGAGCACCGGCCGTTCTCGGCGGCGTGCAGCTCGGCCGCCATCCGCCCGGCCAGCACCGCGCCGCAGTCGCAGCCGAAGCCGTCGCCCAGGATGCCGCTCTGCGGGGAGATCGTATGCTTCGTCATCGGGCCGACTCTACCGGCCCCGGCCGCCGCGCCCGCGGGTCCGCGTCCCCAAGAGCCCTGCCCCGCAGCCCTGCCCCCGGTAGTCCTGGCCCGATGGCCCTGGCCGCGGAGCCGTGGACCGTCAGGTGCGGATGTCGGCGAGGCCGCGCAGGCGGCGCAGGGCCTTGCGGGCCGCGGCCGTGACGCGCTCGTCCGGGTGGTGGTCGATCACGACGCGCAGCACCCGTCCCGTCCACGGGTGGTCGCCGAAGGCGAGGATCGCGATCGTGCCCGCCTGCTCCTCCGCGTCCATCCCCATGGCGATCGAGTCGATCACCTCGCCCGCCTCGCCGCCGCCGAACTCCAGCAGCGCCGCCGCCATGTCCACCAGCACCCAGGCGATCTCGTCGGGGGTGGGCCGCCGTTCCTCGTGGCCCGTCCTGGCCGCGACCACCGCGCCCAGCCGGGGCTCCGTCAGCAGCCCGCGCAGCGCCCGGCGGCCCTCCTCGCCGAGGCTCGACTCCAGCAGCTCCACGCCGACCGCCCGGCTCAGCGGGCTCACCCCGGCCAGCGCCCCGGCGATCTCGGCGGCGGCGTGCTCGCGGTCGCGTCCGGCCAGCCAGCCCGCCAGCTCCTCGCTCCGCTCGGCCTCGGGGTAGGAGCGCAGGCCGTGCAGCAGCGTGGCGGCGTCGGCGCCGGCCAGCGTCCCCATGACGGGGATCTCCTGCCCGGCGGTCTCGGCGATGATCAGCCGCGCCACCCACAGCCCGAGCCAGCTCAGCGTGTACGGCTCCGCCTGCCGCACCAGCCCCAGGTCGGTCAGCGCCTGGGGCACCCGCCCGGCGACCGGCTCCCTGGACAGGAACATGCGGATGAGCTCCAGCAGCAGCCGCTCGTCGGCGGCCAGCCGCGCCCGGCACACCCGCGCCCACGCCTCCAGCACCCGCGCGTCACCGGCCCGCTCGCGCTCGTCGCCCTGCTCGTCACCCTGCTCAGCCTGCGGAGCGTCGGGCAGGGCGGCCTGTGGGGTGTCAGGCAGGGCGGCCTGCGGAGCGTCGGGCGGGTCGAGCAAGGCGCCCAGCTCGCCCGCGAGCGGCGCGGCGCGGACCGCGGAGGCCAGGGTGGCGGCGTCGGGGAGCCGGATCGGCGGTTGCAGCGGCAGCGCGTCGTCGTCGTAGGACCTCACGGAGCCCATCCTGTCCTCATCGTCGGCCGCATCGGAATCGTCCCGCCGGCTCGTGAAAGGCCGGAAACCGGACGCGGTCCAGCGTACTCACGTCGTCCTGCGGCCACGAGGGGAAGATCACGTCCGGGAAAACGGCGGGCGGACGGCGGGGGCTTGGGCTAGAGTGCTGCGAAATGTCGGGAGAAGGGAGGCACTGAGATGTTTAGCGGTGTAAGTGTGATTTTCATTTCTCGGAGGAACTGTGCTTTTCCGTCCCGCGGCCGAGGCTGACCTCGACCGCCTGCTCGGCTGCGTCGTCGACGAATCCATCAGCTGGGCCCATCCCGACCGGCTGCTCTCCTTCCTGGAGAGCCGCAACTACCGCTACGACCGCATCTGGCTCGCCGAGGAGAACGGCGAGATCCTGGCCCGCGCCGTCTGGTGGGGCTTCGCCGGGGAGGAGCGGCCGCTCGCCCTCGACTGCGTCTACGTCCACCCCTCCGTCGAGGACCGTGTGGGCCTGGCCGCCGACCTGCTGCGTCACGCGCACGCCGCGTTCGGCCGCACGCCGGAGTACCACGTGTTCGTCCCCAACGGCTGGCGTGAGGACCCGAAGGCGTCGGCGGCCATCGCCTGGCGCTGGGAGGCCGCCGGCCGCGCCGGGCTGACCGAGGAACTGGAACGCCTGCGCTACGCCTGGACGCCCGGCTCGCCGGTGCCCGAGCCGTCCGACCGGCTGGTCTTCCGCGGCGATGACGACGACGAGGCGTTCGTGGACGCCTTCCGCCAGGTCGCCGAGGGCACCCTCGACTTCCACACCCGCCAGGCCCTGATGACCATGGACCCGGTGGAACAGGCCCGCGAGGACGTCCGCGACAACCGCTCGATGCGGGGCGAGCGTTCCTGGTGGCGGCTGGCCTACGACAAGAGCGGCGACCTGGTGGGCGTCGCGCTGCCCTCCGCCAACGACGCCGGGCCCGTCGTCGGCTACCTCGGCGTGGTGCCCGCGCACCGGGGCCGCGGCTACGTCGACGAGCTGCTCGGCGAGATCACCCGCTTCCACGCCGAGCGCGGCGTGCCGGGCATCATGGCCGACACCGACGCGGGCAACGTCCCGATGGCGCGGGCGTTCGAACGCGCCGGGTACGAGAACGTCTCGGTTCGGCTCGTCCTGTCGGCCGACCCCGGCGCCGCCTGACCCGCCGTCCCGTCCCTGACCGGCCGCACCCCGTCAGGGACGGGACGCCAGGCGCGCCCGCACGGCCAGGTCGTGCAGCGCGTCGCCCGCGGTGGCCCGCTCGGGCAGCGCCGAGCCCTCGTGCGCCGCCTCCAGTGCGGCCGTCATCCGCGCCACGTCCTCGGCCACCCCCGCCACCTGCGGCGCCGCGCCGTGCTCTGCCTCCCGCTTGGCCGCCACCAGCTCCGGCAGGTACGGCGGCCCGTACGCCAGCAGCCGCGTCAGGTCGGCCTCCAGCTCCCCGGTGCGCATGAGGTGGGTGCCCGTCGCCAGCACGCGGAAGGTGTACAGCAGCGGCTTCAGCTCGCCCGTACGCCCGAACAACCGCCACTGCGTACGCGCGAACCCCAGGTAGTGGTGGGCGTGGTGCCGCGTCACGCACCCGGACGCCAGCGCCACCAGCTCCTCGTGCACCGGCGAGGAGGTCACCACCAGCGGCGACAGGAGCTGTTCGAGCACGTAACCGTTGCGGCCGAGCAGCAGCCGGCAGAACTTGACCAGGTCGTGCGTGACCAGGTCCACCTCGACGCCCTCGCGCGTCCACGTCCGGTCCAGCGTCTGCGGCCCGATGCGCAGCCCGGCCACCTCCTCGACCGGCAGCACGTGCACGCCGCGCAGGTCCACGTCGGAGTCCACGGACGGGAAGCCGTACAGATGGGCGCCGCTCACCGCGGCGAACGCCACCGGGTACGGCTGCTCGCCGGGGATCTCCGGGAGCCAGGACGGCAGCGACGGCTGCGACGGCAGCGCGTTCACAGGTGCTCCTCACGCATGCTCACCAGGAAGTCCTCCACGCGCTCGCGGTCCGGCCGCTCCGGCAGGACGCAGGGCGCGGCGGCCAGCTCCGCCGCCAGCGCGGCCCGCCAGGCGTCCACCTCGGCCCACGGGACCTCGCCGCGCCGGACGGCCAGCAGCCGGTCGCGGTGCGCCCCGACCTCGACCAGCGGCTCGCCGTGCCGCATCAGGTGCAGGCCGCTGAGCAGCAGCCGCAGCATGTGCATGGCCTGCTTCCACTTGGGCGCCGCCGGGTCGAGCCGCCGGAACTGGTCGACGGCGTACCCGGCGAACGTCTGCCGCGCCCGCCGCGACACGAACGCCCCGCGCAGCTCGCGCAGCCGCCGCCCGGCCGGGGTCTCCACCTCCACGATCGGCGACCACAGGCACTCCAGCACCGTCGGGTTGGCCTCCAGCGCCAGCACGCAGAAGCGCTCCACCTCCCACGAGAACTGCTCGGGCAGCGGCCCGTCGCGGTGCGTGGGCGGTTTGGACAGCCGCCAGAAGTCCGCGGTGGGGGCCACGAACACGCCGCGCCGGTCGGTGTCGGACGCCGCGGTCTCCAGCCCGTACGCCCGCGACCCCGTCACGACGGACAGGATGAGATCGTCATTCATCCGGACACCCTCCCACGGGGCTTGCGTTCGGGGGCCGGCGGCTGGTCTGATCGAAAAGTGGGCGGCTATGACGAGGCTTACCGGCGGAGCATCCAGCGCCCGGAGGAGTTCTGGGCGCAGGCGGCGCGCGACATCGACTGGGACGTCGCGCCCGCCGTCGTCAGCGACGGGAGCCGGTGGTTCCCCGACGGACGGCTCAACACCTGCCACAACGCGCTCGACCGGCACGTCGCGGCCGGCCGCGGCGAGCAGGCGGCGCTGATCCACGACAGCCCGGTCACCGGCGCCGTCCGCACGATCACCTACGCCGAGCTGCTCGACGAGGTGGCGCGGACGGCGGGCATGCTCAAGGCGCTCGGCGTGACGGCCGGCGACACCGTGGTGATCTACATGCCGATGGTGCCCGAGGCGGTCGTCGCGATGCTGGCCTGCGCGCGGCTCGGCGCGGTGCACTCGGTGGTGTTCGGCGGCTTCGCGGCCAGGGAGCTGGCCCTGCGCATCGAGCACGCCGAGCCCAAGGTGGTGCTGTCGGCCTCCTGCGGCATCGAGCCGGGCCGGGTCGTGGCCTACAAGCCGCTGCTCGACGCCGCCCTCGACCAGGCCGCCCACCGGCCCGCCCACTGCGTGATCCTGCAGCGCCCGCAGGGCCCGGCCGAGCTGACGCCGGGCCGCGACCTCGACTGGCACGAGTCCGTGCGCGCCGCCGGGCCCGCCGGGTGCGTCAGCGTGGCCGCCACCGACCCGCTCTACGTGCTCTACACCTCCGGCACCACCGGCCTGCCCAAGGGCGTGCTGCGCGACAACGGCGGCCACGCGGTCGCGCTGCGCTGGAGCATGACCAACGTCTACGGCGCCGCCCCCGGCGAGGTCTTCTGGGCCGCCTCCGACGTCGGCTGGGTCGTCGGCCACTCCTACATCGTCTACGCGCCGCTGCTGACCGGCTGTACGACCGTCCTGTACGAGGGCAAACCCGTCGGCACCCCCGACCCCGGCGCGTTCTGGCGGGTGACCGCCCAGCACGGCGTGCGCACGCTGTTCACCGCGCCCACCGCGATCAGGGCCATCAAGAAGGAAGATCCCACCGGCAATTTCGCGAAAAAGTACGATCTGTCCGGGCTGCGGCACCTCTTCCTCGCCGGTGAGCGCCTCGACCCCGACACCTACCACTGGGCGAGCGACCTGCTCGGCGTCCCCGTCATCGACCACTGGTGGCAGACCGAGACCGGCTGGCCCGTCGCGGCCAACTGCGTCGGCATCGAGACCCTGCCGATCAAGCCGGGCTCGCCGACGAAACCCGTCCCCGGCTACGACGTGCGCGTCCTCGACGCCGAGGGCCGCGAGTGCCCGCCCGGTGTGGAGGGCGCGGTCACCGTCCGGCTGCCGCTGCCGCCCGGCTGCCTGCCCACCCTCTACCGCGACGAGGAGCGCTTCCAGGCCTCCTACCTGTCCCGCTACCCCGGCCACTACCTGACCGGCGACGGCGGCCACATCGACGCCGACGGCTACCTCTACGTCATGGGCCGCATCGACGACGTGATCAACGTGGCCGGTCACCGCCTGTCCACGGGCGCGATGGAGGAGGTGATCGCCGCCCATCCCGACGTCGCCGAGTGCGCGGTGATCGGCGTGGCCGACGCGCTGAAGGGGCAGCTCCCGGTCGGGTTCGTGGTGCTCAAGTCCGGCTCCGGCCGCGACCCGGCCGACGTCGAGCGCGAGCTGACCGCCCTGGTGCGCGAGCACGTCGGGCCGGTCGCCGCCTTCCACCGGGCCGTGGTGGTCGCCCGGCTGCCCAAGACGCGCTCGGGCAAGATCCTGCGCGCCACCATGCGCGACATCGCCGACGGGCGGCCGTACGCCACGCCGTCCACCATCGAGGACCCCGGCGTGCTGCCGGAGATCGCCGACGCGGTGAAAGGGCCATAGCGGAGAGGGCGTCCGGGCAGCGCCGGGGGCGCCTCCCGGCGCATGATGGGACCTCCCGGTCCCGGAGAGAAGGCTGATGATCGAGACCCCGAGTTACGCCGACGCCCTGAGGGTGCTCGGCTGCAAGGAGGGCAGGCTCGTCAAGGTGGTCGGCTTCGCCGCGGCCGCCGCCCGCACCGGGTGGGCGCTGGCCGGGGGCGGGCTGCTCACCATGGGCCTGGCCGACCTGCGGTCCGACGTCGTGCGCTACGGCGAGGAGGTCATCCGCAGGATGCCCGAGCTGAAGGGCGGCGTGGACCGTTACACCCGCACCCAGCGCCTGGCCGCCGCGCACGCGGTGATCGTCGTCTCGGCCTGGTTCGAGGCGCTGGGGGAGGCCAAGCTGCCCTTCACCCTGGAGCAGCTCGACCGGGCCGACAAGATCTCCCACGGCGTGCCCACCCCCGAGCGCTTCGCCCGCCTGGTGGCCGGGCTCCTCATGGAACGCCTGCCCACCCCCGAGCCGCACGTGCCCTTCGCCGAGACCCGCCAGGCCGTCGAACGCGCCCACCTGCGCATGTCGGAGGCCATGGCCGGGTTCGTCGGCGGCCTCAGCGTGTGGGACGAGCTGCCCGTCGACGACCAGCTCCTGTTACCCCGCATGCTGGCCGAGGGCCCGCCCGCGCACGCCCTGCGCATCTACGACGAGGACTTCCGCTCGCTGTCCCTGGACAGCCACGAGTTCGGCGTGCGCAGCCTGGTCACCGACCGCCAGCCGCCGGGCACCGGCCTGTCGCGGGTGGCCTGGCTGCTGGCCGAGCTGGCGCCGCCGCGGGTCGGCGACCGTCCCATGATCCACCGGGCCAGGATGGCCGCGAACGCGCTCGACCGTCCCCTGCTGGCAGCCGGCAAGCTGCCCGAGGACGTCTCGCTCCCGCTGCTCGGCGAGGGCTACCTCAGCCCGCGCTGCCGGGTCGCCGAGCTGACCCGCGAGTCCGACCCCTCCTCCGTCGGCTGGTGGCGCGACCAGCGCCTGCTGCCCGACGCCGAGGCGTTCCTCGTCGGCCACCTCACCTCGCTGCGCGCCACCCAGGCGCCCCTGCTGGTGCTCGGCGAGCCCGGCTCGGGCAAGTCCAAGCTGACCGAGGTGCTCGGCGCCCGCCTGGCCAGGTCGGAGTTCCTGCCGATCAGGGTGGAGCTGCCGCGCGTCTCGCCGCGCGCGCCGGTCGCCGAGCAGATCGAGCAGGCCGTCGCCGCCGTGCTGGAGGAGGAGGTCGCCTACGCCGACCTGGTCGCCGCGGGCGACGGCGCGCTGCCGGTGATCCTGCTCGACGGCTTCGACGAGCTGCTGCAGGGCGGCGTCAACCGCTACGACTACCTCGGGCACCTGCAGGAGTTCCAGCGCCGCGAGGCCGCGCTGGGGCGGCCGGTCGTGGTGATCGTGACCAGCCGGACCGTGGTGGCCGACCGCATCAGGTTCCCCGACGGGCTGCTGGCGCTGCAGCTCCAGCCGTTCGAGGACGACCAGGTGCGCCAGTGGCTCGACATCTGGGACCAGGCCAACCGCGCCCTGCTGGCCCGGCGCGACCTGAAGCCCCTGCCCGCGGCGACCGCGCTGGCCCAGGGCGAGATGGCCCGGCAGCCGCTGCTCCTGCTGCTGCTCGCGCTCTACGACGCCGGCGGCAACGCCCTGCAGCGCGAGCACCGCCCGATCGGCCGCGCCCGCCTGTACGAGGTGCTGCTGCGCGACTTCACCGAACGCGAGACCGCCACCCCGCAGCGGGTGGCCATCGACAGCGAGCTCGTCCTGCTCGGCACGGTCGCCCTGTCGATGCTCGCCCGCGGCCGGCAGGTCATCACCGAGGAGGACCTCGCCCGCGACCTGCCCGCCCTGTGCGAAGGCGGTGAGGACGAGCCCGACGAGCCGCGCCCGCCCGTCGACTGGGCCCGCCGGGCCACCGAGCGCTTCTTCTTCATCCGCCGGGACGGCCACTCCTTCCTCCACTCCACCTTCGGCGAGTTCCTGACCGCCTGGCTGACCGTGTACGCCCTGCGCGACCTCGACCGGCGCCGCCGCCTGGCCGGGGACGAGCCGCTGGCCCTGGCCCAGAGCGTGGACGACGACCTGCTGTACGCGGTCACGTCGTTCTCCTGCCTGGCCGAGCGCGGCCCGACGGTCGGGTTCATCCTGGAGCTGCTGGACGAGGTGCCGGCGGCCGTCCGGGCCCGGTGCGTGACCCACCTGGCCGGGCTGCTGCGCCGGTCCCTGTACGAGCGCCGCCGCCGCTGCTTCACCGGCTTCGAGCCGGTACGCCATCCCGTCACCCGCCGCCTGGCCGCCTACTCGGCCAACCTGGCGCTGCTCATCGTGGCCGCCTCGCCGGAGCCCGTGCCCGTCTCGCACCTCCTGGGCGGGCCCGACCCGCTGGGCCGCTGGGCGTCCTTCAGCCACCTGTGGAAGGGCCAGCTCGGGCACGAGGGCTGGACGGGCCTGGTCCACGCCCTGTCGGCGCACCGCGTCGCCGGGCGCGGCCAGGAGGAGGTGATCCTCGGCGGCGCCGAGGGCACCGCCATGGGCGACGCGATCGTGGCCGCGGCCACCGGTCACGCGCCCCGCCACCGCAGGCTGCTCGACCTGCTGATGCTGGCCGTGGGGGAGGGGCGCGCGCTGCGCTTCCACGACCGGGTGGCCGTCCTGCGGGAGCTGGTGGAGACGGCGGCCGTGCGGTCCCCGGCGGTGCACCGGGCGCTGGGCGCGCTGTGGCGCGCGGACGGCGCCGACCACGCCGAGCTGCGCCCGCTGCTCGGCCTGGTGCTGGCCGACCCGACCGAGCGGGTGGCGACCTGGGAGCAACTGGTCAAGGCGGGCGTGCCGGAGGAGGAACTCTGGCAGATCCGCCAGGGCGGCGACTGACCCACCGGCGGCACGCCGGATGTCAGGGGCCGCCGGGGCCCGCGACGGCCGTCAGGGCGCGGACGGGTCCACGGGCAGCTCCACGGTGATCGTCAGGCCGCCCTCGTCGCGCGGCCTGGCGATCACCGTGCCCCTGTGGGCCTCGGCGATGACCCGCACGATCGACAGGCCGAGCCCGCTGCCCCGCTCCGACCGCAGCCGGTCGCCGTGCAGCCGCCGGAACGGCTGGAAGATCGTCTCGATCTCGTACGGCGGCACGTGCAGCCCGGTGTTGGCCACCACCAGCTCGACCTGCTCGGCCCGCCGCCGCGTCGTCACCCACACCTCGCCCTTGGGCTGGTTGTGCCGGATCGCGTTCTCCACCAGGTTCTGCACCAGCCGCTCGACCAGCACCGCCTCGCCCGTCGTCGGCGCCGAGTCCAGCAGCCGGTGGATCGTCACCTCCCGCTCGGCCGCCTCCTCGCCGGCCTGGTCGAGCACGTGCTCGGCGACGTCGGTCAGGTCGAAGGGCCGCCGGTCCAGCACCGCCTGCTCGCCCTCGGCCAGGGCCAGCAGGCCGTCGATGAGGCGTTCGTGCCGGGCGTTGACCAGCAGCAGCGACTCGCCGAGCCGCTTGACGTCGTCGGTGGCGTCGGGGCGGCGGACGGCGACGTCCACCAGGGTGCGGTTGATCGTCAGCGGGGTGCGCAGCTCGTGCGAGGCGTTGGCGACGAACCGGCGCTGCCCGTCGAACGAGCGGGCCAGCCGGCCGAGCATGGTGTCGTAGATCTCGGTGAGCTCCTTGACCTCGTCGCGCGGGCCCTCGTAGGCGATGCGCTCGGTCAGGTCGTGGCTCTGGGCGACCCGGCGGGCGGTCTCGGTGACCGCCTTGACCGGCCGCAGCACCCAGCCCGCCGCCCGCCAGCCGACTCCGAAGGCCCCGGCCGTGGCGGCCAGCACGATGAGCCCGCCCACGGTGCGCACGCCGCTCAGCGTCTCGCGCTGGTAGGCCGCGCGCACCCGCATCGCATGGCGGTAGGCGACCTCGTAGGAGTCGCCGTAGAAGTACTGCCGGGAGGAGTCGGGCCTGACCAGGTCGGCCCGGAACTCCAGCTGCGACCGGACGACGAAGTACACCCCGGTCACCGTCAGGGCGCCGAGGAAGAGGAACACCCCGGCGCAGGCCAGGGCGAAACGCATGCGCACGGTCATGGGACGCGGTACCCCGATCCCGGGACGGTCTCGATCACCTGCGGCTCGCCGAGCTTCTTGCGCAGCTTCATCATCGTCGTCCGCACGGTGTTGGTGAACGGGTCGATGTGCTCGTCCCAGACCTTCTCCAGCAGCTCCTCGGCCGAGACCACCGCGCCCTGGGCGCGCAGCAGCTCGGCCAGCACGCCGAACTCCTTGCGGGCCAGCGGGACGTACACGCCGTCGCGGAACACCTGCCGGTGGGCCCAGTCCAGCCGCACGCCCGCCCGCTCCAGCATCGGCGGATCGGCCCGGCGGGCGCGCCGCCCGAGCGCGTGCACCCGCGCCACCAGCTCCTCGAACGCGAACGGCTTGGGCAGGTAGTCGTCGGCCCCCAGCGACAGCCCCGACACCCGCGCCCGCACGTCGCCGGACGCGGTCAGCATGAGCACCCTGACCAGCCGGTCCTGCTCCACCACCGTCCGGCACACCTCGTCGCCGTGCACGCCCGGCAGGTCCCTGTCGAGGATCAGCACGTCGTAGTCGTGCACGCCGAGCCGTTCCAGCGCCGCCTCCCCGTCATAGGCGACGTCGACGGCGAGCGCCTCGCCCCGTAACCCCTCGGCGATCGAGTCGGCGAGCATGCGCTCGTCCTCGGCGATCAGAACCCGCACCTGTAGCCCCCAAAAAGATCTTAAATGCCGCAAGTCTGGACCAGACCGCATAACGCGGGCGTAACCAGTTCCGGTGACGCTCAGGTTATCGGCGTCCCGCTGGACTGCCTCCCCTGCGACCGGGACCGGCCCGGTCGGCCACGGGGGAGAAGGTCATGGCAGCCATCCTGGCCGGGACGCGTCGGCTCGCGCCCGCCGCGCGCCGCCCGCGCGGCCACGCGCTGTTCGCCTGCGTGCTGGCGCTCGCCGCCGCACTGCGCGTGCTGGTCATGCTCGGGTACGACACGGCGCAGCTCTACTGGTACGACTCCTTCACGTACCTGGACACCGCCGTGCACCTGCGGCCCCAGGCGGCCTTCCACCCCGCCGGGTACTCCTGGTTCCTGTGGGCCCTGCGGCCCTTCCGCAGCGTGGAGCTGGTCGCCGGGGTGCAGCACGTCATGGGCCTGGGGATCGGCGTGATGATCTACGCGTTGCTGCGCCGCCGCTCGCTGCCCGGCCGGGGGGCCGCCCTGGCGACCGTGCCGGTGCTGTTCGACCCGTCCTTCGTCCGGCTGGAGCACGCCGTGCTGTCGGACCTCCAGGTCATCTTCCTGATCACCGCCGCGCTGGTGGTCCTGATGTGGCGCCACGCCCCCTCGGGCGCGCCGCGCGGCCTGCCCGGCGCGCCGTCGGCGCGGGCCGCGGCGGCGGCCGGGCTGCTGCTCGCGCTGGCCGGGCTGACCAGGACGGCCGCCGTGCCGCTGCTCGCCCTGGCGGCCGGCTGGCTGGTGCTGCGCCGAGCGCCCTGGCGGCGGGTGGCCGCGCTGGTGCTGGCCGGCGCCCTGCCGCTGGCGGCCTACGCCGGCTGGTACGCCCAGCACCACGGCCGTTTCGCCCTCAGCGGCTCCGACGGCGTCGCCCTGTGGGCCAGGACCATGACCTTCGCCGACTGCTCGATCATCCAGCCGCCGCCCGCCGAGGCCCCGCTCTGCCCGAACGGCACCGTCGCCGACGCCGCCTCGGAGTACGTCTGGGCCCCCGGCGCCTCGCTCAACCGGCTCCCGGGCGACCGGTTCGCCCACAACGACCTGGCCAGGTCGTTCGCCCTGCGCGCCATCGCCGCCCAGCCGCTGGACTACCTGCGCGAGGTGGCCCGCGACACCTCACTCGCCTTCACCTGGTCGCCGGTGCCCCACCCCCGGCGGATGAACCCGTCCACCACCTTCCCCCGCGGCTCCTGGCCGCTGCCCGAGCGGCAGGCCCTCGTCGCGAAGGTGCGCTCGGAGTACGACCCCGGCATCCACGGCATGAGCTCCGTCGAGCCGTACGCCTCGATCCTGGCCGCCTACCCCTACCCCTGGTTCCTGCACGGCACGGTCTTCGGCGTGCTGCTCCTGGCCGGCGGCCTCGGCTCGGCCGGCCGCCGCCGCGCCGCCCTGCTGCCGTGGACGATGGCGGCGTTCCTGCTGCTGGCCCCGGTGGCGGCCCTCGACTTCGACCACCGGTACGTCCTGCCCGCCATCCCCTTCGCCTGCGTGTCCGCCGCCCTGGCCGTCATGGAGGCAGTGACGAAAGCACGGACGGGGACGGGGGCACGGACCTGGGGGTTTCCGGGCCTGACCCTTCGGAGGCTGACATCCTTGCGAAAAAATACGTAATATCCACTGCATCGCGAGCGTTGGGGGCGCCAAGGTGCCGGGACAGAGCGTGGGTGTGGTCGTCGATCCGGGGGTTCCTCCGGAGGTCGCGGGGATGCTGCGGGCCAACGCTCGGCTGCTGTCCAGGATCCGGTCGGGCTGGGTGCCGCCGGCCGACGCGCGCCCGGGCCGGTGCCGGAACGTCTCCAGCCTGGCCCTGCTGGCCGCCACGCCCGGGGTGGTCGCGCTCATGGCCGTGCTGCTGGCCCTGTCCCACCCGGCGGCCGGGTTCACGTTGCTGGGCACGTTCGTCTTCATCGTGCTGGTCAAGATCGCCTCGATCAGCGAGCTGCCCGAGCACGACGTCTCGCGCGACCGCGAGGTGTACGAGCGGGCCCGCCCGTACCGGGACCGCTACCTGCTGCCCGAGGACTTCGACCGGGCCGCCGCGGACGTGCTGACCAGGGCGCAGCAAGCCATCGGCTCGGTGCTGCGCTCGCACGTCAACGCCGAGGGCCTGCTCGACGATGCCCGCAACGCGCTCATGCTGCCCGCCCAGGAGTGGGAGATCGCCCGCCTGCTGGCCAAGCTGTCGGCCTTACGCGCCGAGCACGCCGCCCTGGTGTCCAGAGGCATCGCCCCCGAGGTGGCCGCCGTGATCGAGCCGCTGGACCGGGCCCTGGCCACCAGCGAGGCCGCCATGATCGCCCGCGTCGAGGCCCTGGAACGTTACGCCGGGCACGTCGCCGAGGCCGAACGCGCCTACCACGCCCGCGGCCAGATCGAGGAGCTGCGCGCCCGCCTGCCGCGCTACGAGGAGCTGCTGGCCGAGACCGGCGCCGACGCGCTGGCCGTCCCGGAGATCGACCGGCTCGCCGAGGACGCCGACCACCTGGAGCAGGTGTTGCGGCGCAGCGTGCGGTCGGCCCACGAGGCGTTCCGGTACCTGGAGAGCTGACATGCCGGTGGTCGGGCGGAACCGCCCTCGCAGGAGGTGAATCCCCATCCGATCCGACATCATGGCCGACGTGATCGTCGATCCCGGCGTGCCGCCGGCCGACGCGCGGCTGCTCAGGGACAACCGGCGGCTGCTGCTCAGGACGCGCAGGGGCTGGGTCCCGGACGGCCCGAGCCTGCCCGCCGGGCCGTACTGGCGGCTCGGCGCGGTCTGCGGGGCGACCGTCTGCCTCGGCCTGCTGCTGGGCGCCGGAGGGCTCGGCCGCTCCCTGGGGCCGCTGTTGCTCGTGCTCCTCGCCATCCCGCTGATGATCGTGACGTTCGTCCGCACCGAGACGCCGGAGGGCGAGGAGGCCGAGCACGAGCGGCGGGTGCACGCCCAGGCCGTCCGGCACGAGGGCCGGTACGTGCTCCTCGACGACCTCGACGAGTCCTCGCGCAGGCTGCTGCGCCGTGCCCAGCGGGCGGTCGCCACGGTGTCGCAGTCACGGGTCAACCTCGAAGGGCTGCTGGACGACGTGCGCAACGCGGTGATGCTGCCCGCCCAGGAGTGGGAGATCGCCCGCCTGCTGGCCAAGCTGTCCGGCCTGCGCGCCAGGCACCGGCAGACCCTGTCGGGGGAGAACGCGCCCGAGGTCGCGGCCGTGGCCGAACCTCTCACCAGGGCGCTGGACAGCAGCGAGCAGGCCGTCGTGGCCCGGGTGGAGGCCCTGGAGCGGTACGCCGCCAACGTGGCCGAGGCCGAACGCGCCTACCGGGCCCGGCAGCAGATCGCCGAGCTGCACGCGCGGCTGCACGAGTACGAGGAGCTCGTCGCCGAGACCGGCGCGGGCGAGGCCGCGATGGACGAGCTGACCCGCCTGACCGAGGACGCCGACCGCCTGGACCAGGCGCTCAGGCGGAGCGTCAGCTCCGCCCACGAGGCCTTCCGCTACCTGGAGCCGGGCCCCCCGGAACCCTGACCGCCCTGGACCCCGAAGCCCTGCCCGCCGAAGCCCTGACCGCCCTGACCGCCCTGGCCGTGCGGCGCGGGGGAGCCGGCGGCGTGCGGCGGGTGGGTGCCGCCGTGGGCGGCCTCCAGGAGCAGGTCGCACAGGGCGTCGGCGGCGTCGAGGCGGCCCAGCTTGGCCGCCGCCTGCGCCATCGCCGCGCGCAGCCCGGGATCGGCCAGCATCGGCATCAGCTCGGCCAGCAGCTGCTCGGCCGTCGGCCGCGGCTCCAGCAGCGCCCGCGCGGCCCCCGCCGAGACCAGGTAACCGGCGTTCTTGCGCTGCTCGTCGCCGCCGGTCGGGATCAGCGGGATCAGCAGCGACGGCTTGCCGATCGCGGTCAGCTCCGACACCGTGCCCGCGCCGCTGCGCGAGATCACCACGTCGGCCGCGGCGAACAGGTCGGGCAGCTCGGCCCCCACGTACGGCACCGGGTGGTAACGGTCGGCCAGGCCGGGCGGCACCTCGACCGCCCGCATCTGGTCGATCCAGGCCGGCCCGCACTGGTGGACGACCTGCGCGTGCGGCAGCAACCGCGGCAGGATCTCGGCGATCAGCGTGTTGATCTGCTTGCTGCCCTGCGCCCCGCCGGTCACGTAGATCAGCGGCACCTCGAACGTCAGCCCGAACAGGTCGTAGGCCGCCGCCCGGTTGCCCTGCAGCAGCTCCGGACGCACCGGGTTGCCGGTCACCACGGCCTTGGCCCGCGCCGACGGCGGCAGGTGCTCCAGCGACGACTCGTGCGACAACGCGATCCGGGTCGCCAGCCGGGCCAGGATGCGGTTGGCCAGGCCCACCACGGTCGTCTGCTCGTGCATGACCAGCGGGCGGCGGATCAGCTTGGCCGCCACGCCGATCGGCACCGCCACGTACCCGCCGGTGGACAGCACCACGTCGGGCAGGTAGCGGGCGGCGTGCCCCACCGCCTGGAACACCCCGACGGGGATGCGGAACACGTCGGCGATGTTGGTGCCGAGCTCCTTGAGGTTCGGACGGCGGCGCAGCTTGCCCGTGGTGATCGCCTTGAACGGGATGCCGTGCTCGGCCGTGATCCGGGCCTCCAGGCCGTTCTCCGTGCCCACCCACAGCACGTCGTGCGGCACCTGACGTCGCTGGACGGCCGACAGGGTCGTCAGGGCCGGATAGGTGTGACCGCCGGTGCCGCCGCCGGTGATCAGCAGTCGCAGGGTTCGTGACATGCGATCAGACTATGGCCGCGCGGCGGAAGCCCGTGTGCCCGGCTCGGCCGGGGCGGAGCCGACTTCGCCCGAAAAGCCGCAGACCGGTAGCGTTTTCCCATGCGACTAGGCGTGCTGGACATCGGCTCGAACACCGTCCATTTACTCGTCGTCGACGCCCACCGGGGCGCGCGGCCCATGCCCGCCTACTCCCACAAGGAAGAGCTGCGCCTCACCCAGTACCTGGGCGCGGACAACCGGCTCGCGCCCGAGGGCATCGAACGGCTCGGCGCGTTCGTCGAGGAGGCGGTGCGCCTGGCCGAGGACAAGGGGGTGGAGGACCTGCTCGCCTTCGCCACCTCGGCCGTGCGCGAGTCGGCCAACGGCGAGCACGTGCTCGCCGAGATCGACAAGCGCTGCGGCGTGCACATCGCGGTGCTGTCCGGGCGCGACGAGGCCCGGCTGACGTTCCTCGCGGTGCGCCGGTGGTTCGGGTGGTCGTCCGGGCGGCTGCTGGCCTTCGACATCGGCGGCGGCTCGCTGGAGATCGCCGCCGGGGTGGACGAGGAGCCCGACGTCGCGGTGTCGCTGCCGCTCGGCGCCGGGCGGCTGACCCGCGACTGGTTCACCGGCGACCCGCCCTCCGCCGAGGAGGTGCGCAAGCTGCGCAAGCACGTCCGCACGGAGATCGCCCGCACGGTCGGAGACGTGGCCAGGTACGGCGAGCCCGACCGCGCCGTGGCCACCTCCAAGACCTTCAAGCAGCTCGCCAGGATCGCCGGCGCGCCGGCCTCCAGCGAGGGCCCGTACGTCTCGCGCGCGCTCTCCCGCGCCGACTTGGCGTCCTGGGCGGCCAGGCTGACCGGCATGAGCTCCGCCGAGAGGGCCGCGCTGTCCGGGGTGTCCGAGGGCAGGGCCGCGCAACTGGCGGCCGGGGCGCTGGTGGCCGACGCCGCCATGGACCTGTTCGAGGTGGAGCGGCTGGAGGTGTGCCCGTGGGCGCTGCGCGAGGGCGTGATACTGCGCCGGCTCGACCTCCTGCCCGGACGGCTGGACCAGTCGACGGGAATTGCCGAGTAAGGCCGATATATCCCAAAAAATTGGCATAATTCGCTGGTGAGCGGGCACTTTTCGCCCAATGTTGACAGTCCTCGGTACGATCGGCTCCCTGGTGATCGTCTTCGTCCTCATCGTCCTGGCCGTCCTGGTCATCGCGGTGGTCGCGATGCTGGCGATGGCCGCGCTGGCCGGAACGATGGTGGACTGGCACACGTTGTGGCGGCGGCTGACCCGCCGAGGGGCACGGTTGACGCTGAAACTCAGCGCCCCCGAGGCGCCCGCGCGGCTGCGGGCGAAGCTGAGCGGCGGCACGCCCCTGGTGAGCCGCCGTCTCCGGCTCGCGCCCGTGATCCGCGGGGGCGACCGGCGTCCCGACGTGAGCCGTCCCGGCCGGAGCGCCCGCGTACGCAGGCCCTCCGGCCTCACCACGACCGCCGTCTCCGGCAACGAACAGTGAGGAACGAGCAGTGAAAGGGCCGGGGGGGGGGGGGGGGGGGGGGGGGGGGGGGGGGGGGGGGGGGGGGGGGGGGGGGGGGGGGGGGGGGGGGGGGGGGCCGGGCGGGGGGGGGGGGGGGGCGGGGGGGGGACCGCGGGGCG
>NZ_JBITLO010000006.1:302057-491322 GCF_044465345.1 Nonomuraea sp. NPDC049684
TCCCCCTCCCTCTTTCTCGTGGTCCGCCCGTCGGGCGCCGGGCCGCCCCCCCCCCCCCCCCCCCCCCCCCGGCCCCGGTGTGCGGGTCACCTGGCGATGAGATGCTGTCCCGCCGCCCCGGGGGTGAAGCGCAGCTTCTTCTCCAGGCAGACCATCGCCCCGTTCTCGCGCACGTTGGTGAAGCGGATGTCGTCGGCGAGCGCGCGCATGATCTGCAGTCCGCGGCCGTGCTCGGCCCCCGGGCCGGGTTCGATCACCTTGTTCGGATCGAAACCGCCCCCCGTGTCGACGACCTTGATGATGCACAGGTCGTCGTGCACGCAGGCGCTGACGGTGTAGTCGTCGCTGGGCGTCGCGTGCTTGACCACGTTCGCGCACGCCTCGGTCAGCATCAGCTCGATGTCGTCGCGAATCTGGGCCTCGACGCCGAGCGACCGCAGCGTGCCGTCCAGCATCTGCCTGATCAGCGGGACGCTCGCCGCATCCCTGGGCAGTCGGAGCGCTATCGTCGCCTCCACTGCGTCTCCTCCCGTCTGGATGCGTGCGAGCCTTCTGCCCCGGATCCCGCGTGCCAATCGTCCGCGCCGCCGTCGAAGTGCCACAGGGGTCGCTACTGCTCCACGAGCCGCAGCGCCACCTCCATGCACGCCTTGTCGATCTCCTCCTCGGTCAGCCCCTCGCCGGCCATCGACAGCCACTTGCCGGCGTGCAGCGCGAACAGCGCCAGCGAGCGGCTGATGCGCTCGGTGGGCGTGGCGCCGGGGTCGCTCATCTCGGCGGTGAGCTCCATCATCGTGTCGCGCATCTTGGCGAGCTGGGGGTGGTTGCGCATCGCCGTCTGGTTGCTCTCCAGGAAGCGGGCGACGGCCAGGTAGCGGGGCTGGCGCAGCCGTTCGGCGTAGCGCTCCAGCAGCTCGCGGCGGGTCTCGGGCGTCTTCGGCGCGCTCCTGGCCCACTCCAGCAGCTCCCGCAGCTCGGCGACCCGGAGGTCGACCAGGCTGCCGATGATGTCCTCCTTGGTCTTGAAGTGGTAGTACAGCGCGGCCTTGGTCACGCCCAGCTCTTCGGCGATCTCGCGCAGCGAGGTCGCCTCGTACCCCTGCTCCGTGAAGAGTTTCAGCGCGATCTCCTGGATCCGCGCCCGCGTGTCTTCCCGCACTTTGCACCTTGATTTCGACTTGACGGTCGGCAAGTAAGTATCTAGCTTATTCTAAGCTTGCCGGTCGGCAAGTAAGCAAGATCACAACTGGGGGTGTGCAGTGGCGGAGGCAGTCGGACGGCGCCGCGAGGTCATGGTCGTCCTGCCGGGCCTGATGCTGGCCATGGTGCTGGCCATGCTGGACAACATGATCGTGGGCACGGCCATGCCGCGCATCGTGGGCGAGTTAGGGGGCCTGACCCATCTGTCGTGGGTGGTGACCGCCTACGTCCTGGGCACGACCGTCTCGACGCCGATCTGGGGCAAGATCGGCGACCTGTACGGCCGCAAGACCATCTTCATCACCTCGGTCGTCATCTTCATGATCGGCTCCGCGCTGTGCGGCATGGCCGGCTCCTCCATGCTCGGCGGCCCCTCCGACGGCATGACCGAGCTGATCGCCTTCCGCGCGATCCAGGGCCTCGGCGCCGGCGGCCTCATGGTCAACGTCATGGCCATCATCGGCGACCTGGTGCCGCCCCGCGAGCGCGGCCAGTACCAGGGCATCATGGCCGGCGTCATGTCGCTGGCGATGATCGCCGGCCCGCTCGTCGGAGGCTTCATCACCGACCACCTCGACTGGCGCTGGGCCTTCTACGTGAACCTGCCGGTCGGCGCGGTCGCGCTGGTCCTGCTCGTGCTCAACCTGCACCTGCCGCGCACGCACAACAAGGTGCGCATCGACTGGGCCGGAGCGGTCCTGCTGTCGGTCAGCATCACCGCGATGGTGCTCATCACCACCTGGGGCGGCAACGAGTACACCTGGGGCTCCTGGCAGATCCTCACCCTGATCGCGGTCGCCGTGGTCTTCCTGGCCGGCTTCATCGTGGTCGAGCGCCGCGTGGCCGAGCCCATCATGCCGCTGCAGCTGTTCCGCAACCGCAACTTCACCCTGATCTCGGGCATCGGCTTCCTGCTCGGCTTCGCCATGTTCGGCGCGATCAACTTCCTGCCGCTGTTCCAGCAGACCGTGCAGGGCGCCACGGCCACCAACTCCGGCCTGCTGCTGCTGCCCATGATGGCCGCGGCCATGGTCGTGTCGCTGTTCGTCGGCAAGGCCATCACCAGCACCGGCAAGTACAAGATCTACCCGATCATCGGCGGCGTCGGCATGGCCGCGGGCATGTGGCTGCTGTCCACGATGGGCGTCGACACGGCCTCCTGGCAGACCGGCCTCTACATCGCCGTGCTCGGCCTCGGCATGGGCTTCCTCATGCAGACCACCATGCTCATCGCGCAGAACAGCGTCGAGCAGAAGGACCTCGGCGTCTCCAGCAGCGCCACCACGTTCTTCCGGTCGATCGGCGGCTCGTTCGGCGTCTCGCTGTTCGGCGCGATCTTCAACAACCACTACCTGTCGGAGCTGACCGGCCGCTTCGGCGCCCAGGCGGCCGAGCGCATGACCTCGGGCGGCGGCGCCAGGATGGACCCCAAGCAGCTCGAACAGCTCGCCCCGCAGATGCGCACCGGGATCCTGGAGTCGCTGGCGACCTCCATCTCCGGCGTGTTCTGGTGGGCCATCGCCTTCGCCGTCGTGGTGCCGCTGCTGGCGGCCTTCATCAAGGAGATCCCGCTGCGCGGCGGCGCTCCCGCCGAGGCGGCCCCGCAGGAGGCGGTCAGCCCGGCGGCAGGCTGAACAGCCGGTCGATCGCCGTCAGCAGGAACAGGCTGCGCAGGTAGGGCGTCAGCGCCACCACCCGTACGGTGGCGCCGGCGTCCGCGGCGCGCAGGTGGAGGCGGACGAGCCCGGCCAGGCCGGAGGAGTCGACGAAGGTCAGCCGGGACAGGTCGACGTCGATCGCCGTGCAACCGGCGGCGATGGGGAAGTCGCCCAGCCGGCTGACGGACTCGTAGTCGAGGTCGCCGGACAGGGCGAGCGCTACGGTCGTCGCGTCGGGCGTGGCGACCTCGATGTGCAGCGGCTTCCTGTCGACCACCCGGCCCAGCCTAGCCACCCCGGGAAAAATGGGAGGCGCCGGGGTGGGTGAAGTGTGCACAATCCTCCCCATGCACATCTTGAGCCGCCCCCGGGTCGACGACGCCGCGGCCATCCACGAGCTGGTCGCCGCCTACGACACCGAGGTCATCGGGTCGCCCGACATGACGCTCGACGACATCGCCGACGAGCTGGCCGAGCCGGGCTTCGACCTCGACAGGGACGGCTGGCTGGCCCGCGACGAGACGGGCCGCCTGACCGGCTGGGCCTGGGCCTGCCGGGTGGGCGACAGCGACCTGGTCAACATCGAGGTCGTCACCCGCCCCGGCCTGGACGACCTGCGGCAGGAGCTGTGGCGCACGGTCACCGCCCGCGCCCGCGAGCTCGGCGCCGAGCGCGGCCACGACGGCGTCACCCTCGACATCGGCATCTACCGCGCCGACCAGGACAAGCAGTCCTACGCCAAGGAGCAGGGCTTCGAGCCCGGCACCAGCTTCCACCGCATGCGCGCCGACCACGCGGCCCCGGTCGAGGCGCCCGCCCCGCCGCCCGGCCTCACCCTGCACACCGGCGAGGACGAGCAGACCCGTCGCGCCGCGCACCAGGTGCACCAGATCGGCTTCGCCGAGCACTTCGGCTTCGTCCCGGTCGACTACGACCACTGGTACGAGCGCCGCCAGGCGATGAGCGTCACCGACTGGAGCCAGCTCACCCTGGCCAGGATCGACGGGGAGCCCGCCGGCGTGCTGATCGGCAGCAACCAGTTCGTCCCCGACGAAGACTGCGGCTACGTCGCCACGCTCGCCGTGCACCCGGGCTTCCGCGGCCGCGGCCTGGGCCGCTTCCTGCTCCGGTACGCCTTCGCCGCCGACGCCGCCAGAGGCCGCAAGGGCACGATCCTGCACGTGGACAGCAACAACACCACCCCCGCGCTGGGCCTGTACGAGTCGGCGGGCATGCGCCGCGTGCTGGCCATCGACGTCTGGCGGCGCCGCGTGTGACGGCGTCCCGCCACCGGCTCCCTTCAGACCCGGTGGCGGGCCAGGTGCTCCAGCACCGACTGGTTGGCCTCCCAGCCGTCGGGGAACTTCACCGGCACCCCGAGCTGCACCGGCTCGGCCGACGGGTGGGCGTCCAGCAGCTCGGCGATGCCCGCCCGCGCCACCATCACGCAGGCGTGCCGATGACGTGAGGCCAGCACGCACAGCCGCCCCGACTCCAGGTGGAAGGCGGTGGCGTCGCGGCGGCCCGACAGCGGGTGCAGCACGATCGTCACGTCGTACTCGCGGCCCTGGAGGCGGTTGGCGGTGTCCACGGTGATCTCCGGCGGCAGCCCGGCGGCCCTGATCGCGGCCACCTGGTCGCGGTGGGCCGCCCCGACCGCGATCCGGTCGGCGGTCACCGGCCGCTCGCCCTGCTCGGAGGCGGCCACCGCGCCGCGCTGCAGCAGCCGCGCCGCCAGCAGCGCCACGGCCTGCACGGCCTCGCCGTTGGTGCGCACGGTGTGCCGCTCGGGCAGCTCCAGCAGCGCCCACCCCGACCGGGCGGCCTCCTCCAGCGCGCGGTCGTGCACGGTGCCCATGCCGCCCGCGGTCAGTTCGAGCCGCCGGTCGCCCGCCGAGGTGCCCGACCGGAACCCGGTGAACGGGTAGAACGCCTTCGACACCACCGGCGCGGCCGAGGCGGGCAGCCGCCAGGACACCGGCAGCCGGTGGACCGGCAGCTCCGGGTTGTGCCGCAGCAGCACCGCCACCGCGCTCTGCAACGGGTCCCACGACAACCCCGACCAGCGGTCGCCGTCGACGATCGAGAACGGGTCGAGCTGCCCGGGGTCGCCGACGAACAGCGCCCGCTCGAACAGCCCCGCGATGCGCAGCAGCTTGTCCGAGCGCATCTGGTACGCCTCGTCCACGATCGCCCACGGCCACACCCGGCCGGAGATCCACGCCCACTTGTCGGCCGTGGCGATGACGATGTCGGGGTCGCCGAGGTCCTGGATCCTGGTGCCGATCGTGACGCCGGCCAGCTCCAGCATGCGCGGGTGGGGGACGTACCCGCCGGCCGACAGCCGCCCGACCTTCAGGTGCGGGTGCTTGTCGGAGATGCGGGCCACCAGGTCGTCGACCTGCTCGTTCGTCTGGGCGACGATCATCAGCGGCTCGCCGGTGGCGGCGATGTGCGCGGCCGCGCGCACGACCAGCGTGGACTTGCCCGCGCCCGGCGGGGAGTCCACCACGACGCCGCGGTTCCTGGGCAGGTCGGCCAGGACGTTCGCGATCACCTGCTCCGGGCTCTCGCTCACGACCATTCCTCCTGGGCGTCCTCGTCGTCGGGGATGTACTCCTGCGGCGGCCCGCCGTGCGTCCACGGCGTGGCCTCGGCCTCGGGCAGCGCCGGCGAGCCCTGGAAGTCGTCGGTCAGCGAGGTGTAGCAGACCCGCTCGCCGATCTCCGGCACCGCGCCGGGGGCGGGCGTCTTCCCCCGGCCCATGCCCTTGGTGATCTTCAGGGTGATCAGCCCGCCGTGCGCCTCCACCAGCTCGGCGCCCTGGCCGCGGCGCTGCGGGGTGCCGAGCGAGGCGCCGGGCGGCAGGCGTACCGGGTCGTCGGTCTTGAGCACCACCAGCGGACGCAGCTTGCGCGAGCGGCCCTCGCCCTCGACATTGTCGGGGACGGTCTCGACCACCTCGCCGGCGAACGCCTCGCCGGTCAGCCGGTACTCGGCCATCACCAGCGGGTCGTCGTAGGCGCGCTGCACGTCGTAGGCGGCCTGGGCACGTTCCATGCGGGCCAGCTTGGCCGCGGCGGCCACCGCGCCGTCGCGCCTGGCCTGCGGCGGCGCGCCCTCGGCGATGTGGGCGGCCATGGCGCTGAACGAGCCGCGGTCCTGCTCCCAGCGCTGGGCCACGCTCGCGCCCGGCTCCAGCCCGGCCAGCAGGTCGAGCGCCTGCCACATCAGCCGCCAGGTGGGTTCGAGCTGGGTGCGCAGCGCCTCGGCGACCCGCTCGGGCGACTCGCTGTCGATGGCCGGCGCGAGCACCTCGGCGTCGAAGCCCGGATCGGTCGCGGGCCCGGCGGGCGGCCAGATCAGCGGGTCCTCGGCGTCGTCGGAGGGCCCCTGGGTGATCCAGGACAGCAGCGCGGCCAGGTTGGCGTCCTCCAGCGCGCTCTGCCCGCTGGCCCAGTGGCGGCCCAGCTCCTCGGTCGCGGCCAGCGTCAGCGACGAGCCCGGGTAGGCCGCCCGCTCGGCGAAGTACGTCAGCCACCGCCCCAGCAGCGGCACCTCGGGCGGCACCGGGTAGGGCCCGTCGGGCCTGCGGAAGCGCGTGGAGCGGCCGAGCAGCCTGGTGAAGCCGACGCCCGCCAGGTTCGGCAGGACGAGCTGCGGCGCGTCGAGCGACCGCTCGTAGGGGTCGGAGTTCTTGCGCTCGACCGTCTCGGTGTCGGCGGTGAACCCCTCGACGTACGGCAGCAGCACCCCGGCCAGCTCGGCGGCCCAGGCGAAGCGCAGGTCGCGGTTGCGCGGCTGGGTGACGACGAGCAGGCGCGGCCGGTCGCGGTCGGTGCCCAGCATGGCGGCCAGCGGCGCGGCGGCCTCGCCCGACAGCTTGAGCGGGATGAACACCATCGGCCGCGCGCCCACGTGGCAGTGGCGGACCGTGGCGACGGGCTGGGCGATGCCCTCCCGCAGGGCGCGCAGCCGGGCGAGCGAGGTGAGCAGGCTCAACTGAGGCACTCCCTGCGCAGGCGTTCGGCGTTGCGGAGCAGGCCGGCGATCTCCTCCTGGCCGTCGGCCGGGTCGCGCAGGCCGTCGGCCAGGCCCAGCGCCTCGGCCACCGAGGCGACCCCGCCCAGCTCGTCGCGCACCTGGCGGCCGAGCAGGTCGGAGGCGCCCTCCTGGCGGGCCTCGTCCCGGCAGAAGAAGCACAGGTCGCACGCCGACAGGCAGTCGGGGGCGTAGCGGGCGGTGGTCCTGCGCAGCGCGTCGGCCAGCTCGGCCACCGGGCGAGTGGGCCGGCCGTCCTCGCCGGGCCGCAGGTCGAAGCTGAGGTCGTCGGGCAGCGCGGCGAGCAGCCGGTCGAGGCCGGTCATCCGGGTGAGCTGGCGGCGCAGCACGGCGAGCTGCCTGCGCACGTCGACCAGGGTCGCCACCGGCCGGTTGGCGAAGTTCTCGGGGCACACCAGCACCACGTCGTGGGAGACGGTGAGCGGGTCGTGCCCCAGCTCGGCCAGCATCGTGCGCAGCGCCAGCACATAGACGGCGGCCTGGCGGGCGGCGGCGGCCACCGCGGCCGGCTCGGCCTGCCCGTCGACCACCGCGAAAGACTTGATCTCCACCACGTGGAAGCGCCCGCCGAGCTGGAAGGCCACCACGTCGGGTTCGAGGAACGCGGTGTGGCCGGCGATCTCCAGGCTGAGCAGCGGGTGGTCGAACAGCGTGCCGGCGTCCTGGTCGCCGCGCGCCGCCCGGTCGAACAGGGCGCGGGTGTGGGTGTGGCGCAGGTGCGCGCCGACGTTCTCCACGTCGTGGTAGGCCACCTCGGCGACCGGCAGGTGCAGCACCTCGCGCAGCATGCGCAGCAGCTCGGCGCAGCCGTCGGCCTTCACCAGCGCCTCGAACGCGTTCCCGCGGGTGATCGCGAACGGCGACTGGCCGAACGGGGCGGGGAAGCCCAGGTGGCGGGCGGCGGCGTCCTTGTCGACGCCGGCGCCGTCCATGAGGGCCCGGCGGGTGCAGCCGGGGTTGGCGGCCAGGGCCGCGATCGCTCTGGCGTCGTGCGGCTTGGGCGGCGTCGTGCCGCGCAGCGCGTCGAGCCGGTGGGCCGGGCCGTCCTCGCGTCTCAAGCCGCTCACGTCGCTGTCTCCTCCTTGATCGTGCCCAGCGTAGCGGCGCCGAAGAGCCTGGCCACGTCACCGAGCTGGGATGTGGCGCGTCGTGCCAGCTCGGCGCGGTCGCGCGTGTCGCGTTCTGCGTGCACCGCCAGCTCGGCCCTGGCCGCCTCGGCGATCCGCCGGCGGTCGGGCGGCCCGAGGTCGGTGGCCGTGGCGCCGGGCACGTTCCTGGCCATGCGCGCCAGTAAGCGCAGGGCCCGCTCGTCCTCGCTGTCGTGCGAGGCCACCGCGACGGCGCAGGTCAGGAAGTCGACGCGGGGGCTGAGCGGGCCGACCACCCGCCGCTCCAGCGGCCACGTGCTGAGCGTCAGCAGGCCGCGGGCGGGGGAGAGGCGGTCGGTCAGCGCCGCGCACAGGTAGTACGGCCTGCCGTGCGGCGTGGACCGGAACGAGCGCTCCTCGTCGCGGCGCAGGCTGGTGAGCTGGGCGCTGCGGATGGTGCCGGCGAAGAACGCGCCGCTGACCGCCACCACCAGGCGCGGCTGCGCGGCGGCCCCGAGCAGCGCGAGCGCCTGGTGCACCTGCTCGCGCACGGTGACCAGCCGGGGCCCTTCCGCCTTGGCGCGCGGCTGCTCGCCGCTCACCAGGGCGTCCCAGGCGCGCTCGGCGGCGCGCAGCTCGGCACGCAGGACGCGCGCCGTCGCGCCGTCCTTGACGCGCATGGCCCTGCGCACGCCGGCCCGGAGCTCGTCGATCCGCCGCTCCAGCTCGTCCAGCGGGTCACTCATGGCGCGAGGGTATCAACAGTTCCAGTATTTCCCAGTATTTACACCGAAATCTACGATGTAAAGGGCCGGGCCAGGAACCACATGCGGTCCTCGGTGACGAACCGCTCCAGCCGCAGCCCCTCGGCGGCCAGGGCGTCGGCCAGCTCGTCGTCGGTCATGCGGCGCGAGGTGAACGACTGGGTCCAGACCCGGTCGCCGTGCTCGTAGCGCATGGTCGCGGCGAACACGGCGGGGGAGATCTGCTCGACCTGCGCCAGGGTGATCGTGACGTCGCCGTCCTTGCGGCCCGAGCCGGCCCGCCAGCCGTCGTGCCGCTCGGCCGTCATCCACTGGACGAGCACCGCCCCGCCCGGCTTGACGTGCCGCGCGCACGCCGCCAGGAAGGACCGCCTGACCTCCACGTCGACGACGTTGACGAGCTGGGAGGCCAGCGTCACGGTGTCGAAGCGCCGGTCGAGCCGCAGGTCCTGAAGCCGCGCGTGCACGGTCTCGGCCCCGCGCACGTGGGCCAGCATCTCGGCGGACTCGTCCACGGCCACCACCTGCAACCCGGCCTCGACGAGCGCGTGGGTGACCCTGCCGACACCGGCCCCGAGCTCCAGGACGGACCCGCCCGGCGGGGTCTCCCGGATGACGATCTCGGCGTCGCGGCCGGGCCGGAGGAGGGTGTAGAACTCGACCGGGGATCCGTCGGGGGTGATGACGCCTGGGCCTGTGCCGGTGTTCTTCATGCCCAAAAACCTAACCGCCGCGTGAGCCGCGCGTGAGCGGGGGACGATGGCCTCTGTGACCGGTGAGGTACGAGTTCTGATCGGCGTCGGCGTGGGCCTGGCCGCCGTTCCCCCCGTCTACTACCTGACCGAGGCGGGCGCCAGGGCGCTGCGGGCCGGGCAGGCGGCCTTCGCCCCGGCCCCGGCCGGGCCGGGCCTGCTGGCGGCGGCGGCCCTGATCGTCGCGCTGCTGGCCGCCTGGCCCGCCGCGGCGCTGGCCTGCGGGCTGCCGCTGGCGGTGGCGGGCGTGCTGTTCGCCCTCGACCTGCGGGCCGCGATCGGCCTGGCAGCCGCGCTGCCCGGCCTGTGGGAGCCGCCGTGGGCCGAGCCCCCCGGCACCCTCGCCGGGGCGACCGGCCTGTACGCCTACACCGGCGCGTTACTGGTCTTCTCGGCGCTGCTGCCGCGTCGTCTGCGATCTATCCTGAGCAGATGAGCAGACGGGACCCCGACCGGCGCAGGGCGCTGCTCGACGCCGCCGACCGGGCCATCCTGGCCGAGGGTCCCGAGGTGTCGATGGCGGCCATCGCCGCCGAGGCCGGCATCACCAAACCCGTCCTCTACCGCCACTTCGGCGACAAGAGCGGCCTGTACCAGGCGCTGGCCGACCGCCACGTGCGCACGGTCATCGCCCAGCTCCGCCCGCAGTTCGCCGGGCCCGGCACCGACCTGCGGGCCCGCGCCCGCGCCGCCATCGGCGTCTATCTCGACCTGATCTCGGCCAACCTCGACCTCTACCGCTTCCTGTTCCACCGGGCCAGCGCCGAGGACACCCGCATCCGCTCCCACATGACCTCGCTCGTGCGCGGCCTGGGCGAGGAGCTCGGCCGGGTGCTGGCCGACGAGCGGGTGGTGGCCGACCCGGTGCGGGCACAGGTGCTCGGCCACGCGTTCGTCGGCATGGTGCAGACGACGGGCGACTGGTGGCTGGAGCATCCGGAGGTCGACCGCTCGCAGGTGGTGGAGGGGCTGGTCGACGTGATCGCGGCGGCCGTCGCCGTGGGCTGAGGCCCGTCGGCCTGACGGACGGGCGGCCTGACGGACGGGCGGCCTGACGGACGGGCGGCGGCCCGGTCAGGTCAGCAGGCCGAGCAGGTCCCACTCGTTCTGGCAGGCACGGCGGCCGAGGGCGGCCAGCTCCACCGAGGAGGCGCCGCCGCGCAGGTGCCGCATGGTCTGCATGACGCAGATGATCCCCCATTTCAGCACCCCGAACGTCTCCCACCAGCGCAGCGCGTCCAGGTCGACGGGCCGGCCGCCGGCCTCCTCGTAGGCGGCGGCCAGCTCGGCGTAGCCGCCGAACCCCCCCACGGGCAGCGGCGAGCCGAACCGCCACGCCTTGACGCACAGCCAGCCCAGGTCCTCCAGCGGGTCGCCGGCGTGGGCCAGCTCCCAGTCGAGCACGGCCCGGACGCCCTCCGGGCCGACGATCAGGTTGCCGTTGCGGAAGTCGCCGTGCACGACACACGCCGGGACGGCGGGCGGCCGGTCGGCTTCCAGCCTGCGCAGGGCCAGCTCGAACACCGGGTGCGGCTCGCCGGTCAGGTCCAGCACGTCACGCCAGCGGCGCAGCGGGTCAGCGGGCACGCTCTGCGGCGCGGTCTCTGAGGAGGTCGCGGGCTCGGTCGCGGGCTCGGGCGCGGGGTCGGGCGCGGTCTCGGGCGCGGTCTCGGGCGCGCGCTCGGGCTCGGGCTCGGGCTCGGGCAGGCATGACAGCGGCATGCGATGGATCGCCGCCAGCGCCCGCCCGCACTGGGCGGCCAGCCTCGGCCGGGCCTCCCGGTACGCCTCGTCCCGCAGGATCCGGCGCGGGATGGTCTCGCCGGGGATCCGGCTCATCAGCACGTACGACCCGGCGGGCGGCTGGGCGGGCGGCTGGGCGGGCGGGCCGGCGGCGACGACGTGCGGGACGGGCACTCCGGCGGCGGACGCCGCCCGCATCAGCCGCGCCTCTTCGGCCAGTCCCGTACCCGCCTCCAGGGCGGCCCCCGGCCCGTCGAGCCGGAGCACCAGCTCGTGCCGGTCGCCGCCGGGGACGACCACGTCCAGGGCCCAGGTCTCCCTGGAGGCCCCGCCGGGCAGCCTGACCGCGTACGGGACGGCCGCGTCGGGGCCGTACACCTCGCGGACGATCGTCTCGACGCGGTTCATCGCGGGCCGAACTCCCAGGCCCCGCCGGCCGCGTACGCGCCCAGGAGGCGGCGGCCGACCGCGTCGATGTGCACCTCGTCGGGGCCGTCGTAGACGCGCGCGGCGCGGGCGTGCCGGTACATGCGGTCCAGCGGCGTGTCGGGGGTCAGGCCGGCCGCGCCGTACACCTGGACGGCCCGGTCGATGACGTTGTGCAGCATGCGCGCCCCCACCACCTTGATCGCGCCGATCTCGACGCGGGCCTGCGAGCCGGCGTCCACGGCCTCGGCGGCCTGGAGCGTGAGCAGGCGGGCGGCCTGGATCTCGGTGTAGGAGTCGAACACGTGCTGCCGCATGAGCTGCTTGGCCGCCAGCGGCTCGCCGAAGGCGGTGCGCGCGTGCAGCCGCCGGCACATCAGGTCGAAGGCCCGCTGCGCCTGCCCGAGCCAGCGCATGCAGTGGAAGATCCGGCCGGGCCCGAGACGCCGCTGGGCGATGACGAAGCCGTGCCCGCGCTCGCCCAGCAGGTTCGCGGCCGGCACCCGCACGTCGTCGTAGCGCACCTCGCAGTGCGCGCCGCCGAGACCGAGCACCGGCGTCTCGCGCACGATCGTGTAGCCGGGCGTGTCCGTCGGCACGAGGATCATGGAGAAGGCCCGGTGGGGCGGCGCGTCCGGCTCGGTCCGGCACATCACGGTCGTGTACGCCGCCGCCGACGCGCCCGTGGTGAACCACTTGTGCCCGTTGATCACCCATTCGTCGCCGTCGAGCACGGCGGAGGTGGTGAGCTGGGTGGGGTCGCTGCTGGAGACCTCCGGCTCGGTCATCGCGAAGCTGGGCGAGATGTCGCCGCGCACCAGCGGCTCCAGGTAGCGCTCGCGCTGCTCGGGGGAGGCGTGCTCGTGCAGCATCAGCGAGTCCTGGAGCGTGAACGTGCCGAGGGCGAGCTGCCCGTACTCGCTGCGGCCCTGGACCTCGTTGACGTAGACGTAGTCGAGGAACGGCAGGCCGCCGCCGCCCAGCTCGCGCGGGTGGCCGAGGGCCCACAGGCCCTCCTTCCTGGCCTCGTCCCGCAGCCCGGCCATGGTGGCGGCGGCCCGCGGCCCGCCCTCGTGCAGCACCTCCTCGGCCGGTTCGACGCGCTCGGTCATGAACGCGCGCACGGCGTCGCGGATCGGCCGGACGTGCTCGGGTACGGCGAAGCTCATGGGGTGATCTCAACCGAAATCCGTTGCGCGGTCAACGGTCGGCGCGCCCGCGCAGCAGCAGCGGTCGAAGTCGAACCGCTCGGCGCAGGCCCGCTCCCACAGGCGGGCGGTCTCGCCGCCGGCGCGCGGGAAGACCAGCCGCGCGATCACCAGCGCGACCACCGCCCGCGCCCCGGCCAGGTAGAGCGCCGAGGCCGCGCTCTGGACGTGCGCGCCGGAGACGAACAGGTCGTCCACCAGCAGCACCCGCGCGCCGTCGACGCGGCCCAGCACCTGGAAGGCCCGCTCGTCCGAACGCCGCCGCGCGAGATTCTCGGCCGCCTGCGCCGACCCCGCCATCAGCACGGGACGGTGCAGCCCCCGCAGGTCGCCCACCATGTCGACGATCCGCGGCATCGGGCCGAAGACCTCGACGGGCCGGTCGAGCCGGGTGCCGGGCAACGTGGTCACCATCGTGAAGGGGCCGCCGGCCAGCCGGGTCAGGCAGGCGGAGTGGGCCCCGTGGAAGCGCGCCACGGTGGCGGCCAGGAAGGGCACCCGCCGCACGCTGCCCGGCGGGTCCCTGCGGCGAGTGACGATCGCGTGCAACTGGGCGCCGTCGCCGTCGCGCACGCACAGCGAGACGGGCACGACGTGCTCGGTGTGGCGGTACAGGCCCTGGGTGGTGACCCCGCAGGTGACGCAGAGGCCGGACGGCCCGCCGGCGCCGGTGTGGCAGATCCGGCAGACGCCGGGGCCGGCGGCCGGGACGTTGCGGAAGATCTGCAGGTACGCCTCGGTCACCGCGCGGGCGTCGCCCATGGTCAGAAGACGGTCGTCAGCCGGGTCACATCTACAAGATTGACCGCCTGGCGCGCCAGGTCGTCAATGCCCGCTACGACAGTGACTCCTCCCCGGTAGGCCAGGCGGGGCGTCCAGGGCAGGCCGGGCGCGGCGAAGACGTGCTTGCCCTGGGACAGCGCCATCGCCGCCCGCTCGCCGTCGCCCGCGCCACCGGCGTAGAACGCGGCGGCCATCCCGCTGGTCACCAGCCCGGCCACCGCCCGCGTCCGGTCCGTCACAACAGTGCCCGGCCAGAACGCCGACACCACCACAAGGACCCCGCCCCCGCCCGGCCCGCCCCCCAGGGCCTGGGGCTCCGGGGTCACCTGCCGTCCGCCGTCGGGGCCGACCGTCAGGGCGTCGGGCTCCTCGGTCACCGGCCGGCTGTTGTGCGGGGCGACCATGATGGCGCGGCCTCCGGCCGTCATCGCGGCGGCGGCGGTGCGTGGCGCGTCGCAGACGACGGTCAGGCCGGCCGCGGCCAGGGCGCGGGCCGCGGCGCAGGCGCCGGGGGCGTCGCCGGTGACGGCCACCGACCGGTGGTCGCAGCCCCTCAACCGGCCGCGCACCCACAGGAACGGCTGGAGGTTGTAGGCGGCGGCCAGGTTGCCCGGATAGCCGTCGTCGAGGACGGTCACCAGCGCGGCGGGGCAGGAGGCGATGAGCGCCTCGGCCCGGCCGAGGTCGCCCGGCCGCAGCCGCGCGACGACCCGCGCGGCGTGCGCCCTGTCGGGCTCGCCGAGCCCGCCGAGGTCGCCGCGGGCCAGCCGCAGCGCGCTGCCCCGGGCCTCCACGACCCGCGCGGTGTGGTGCCACGGCCCGGCGGTGGCCCTGGTCAGGGCGAGCACCGCGGCCTGCTCCTCGGTCACCGACATACCACCCACCGTCCGGTTGGGACGACCGTACGCGTGCCCACCGACAGAACCGGCCCCCATCGTGCCGCCCGCGCCCGCCCGGACCGCGCAGACCCGCCGCAGGCCCGCCGCGGACCCGCTGTGGACCCGCTGCGGACCCGCCGTGGCACGGGAAAGGGCCCGGCGGCCGCAGTGCATCCGCGGCCGCCGGACCCTTCGGAGGGGACGGGGTCAGGCCGCGTTCTCCTCGGCCTTGCGGGGCAGTACCTCCAGCTCGAACGCGCCCGACCTGACCGCCTCCAGGAAGTGCTGCCAGTCGCGGCGCGGGATCTCCAGGATCACGTCGGGGGAGGAGTCGTGGATGAGTTCCACGTGGTCGTTGATGCGGCAGGCCTTGACGCGTACGTCGTCGTTCATGCTGCGCTCCCTCGGGTTGACTGCGGCTGAGCGGCCCGGGAAGCCGGGGGCCGGGAGCTGCGCCGGGCGACTTTCCCAGCCGTCCGGGCCGTCCGCGTGACCCCGGAGGGCCGGGCCGCTCGGGAAGCGTGCCATCGTCGCGCGGGGACCCGCCACCGCCGGTAGGGGCGGTTCGGTAGAGACACGCCGATCGCGGGGGAAGGTCTGTCGTCCCGGGGGGGAGAAAGGTCATCCACGGGCCGGGGGCCTTGACAGGCAGGGGGAACGATCCTTATGCCTGGGCTCACGACTGGCCGTGCGCGGGCGTACGGCTCCGGAGCCGAGGGACGGGAGTGCCGCCGATGGCGCAGCCCCATGACGTGCCCACCGCCGCGCAGCTCGTCGCGGCCGTCCGCGGGTTCCTGCGGGACGACGTGCTGCCCGCGGTCGAGGGGCGGGTGCGCTTCCACACGCGGGTGGCGATCAACGTGCTGGCCATGGTCGAGCGGGAGATCGAGCTGGGCCAGGACCAGGCCGCCGAGCACGCCGCGCGGCTGGCGGCGCTGGGCGTGGCCGACGACGCCGAGCTGGCCGCCGCCGTCCGCGCGGGCCGCTTCGACGGCGACGACGCGCTCACCGCCGCCCTGGTCCAGGCCGTCCGGGCCAAGCTGGAGGTGGCCGATCCCGGCTACCTCCAGCAGCCGTGAGCGTCAGTGGGACCCGGCCAGGTCCAGGTCCTTGACGCCCGGGTCGCCCTCGTCGGCGAAGTAGTCGCCGCGCCGGGTGGCGTCCTCGCCGTCGGCCACCTTGGCCGCCCGGAAGATCAGCGTGGCGACCGCGGCGACCACCAGGTTGACGATCAGCGCGAGGAAGCCCGCGTAGAGGGTCATCTTGGTGTCCAGGCCCAGGTTCGACAGGCCGAAGGCCGAGCCGCCGAAGTGCTCCTTGCCCTTGGCCGGGTTGGGGATGAGGTAGAGCATCCACATGCCCGCCGCCAGGCCCGCGGCCCAGCCGGCCATCAGGCCGCCCTTGTGGAACCAGCGGGTGTACAGGCCGAGCGCCACCGACGGCAGCGTCTGCAGGATGATCACGCCGCCGATGAGCTGCAGGTCGATCGAGAACTGCGGGTCGAGCAGCAGGATGCACAGCACCGCGCCCACCTTGACCACCAGCGAGACGACCTTGGAGACGTTGGCCTCCTGGGCGTCGGTGGCCTGCTTGTTGATGTACTCGCGGTAGATGTTGCGGGTGAACAGGTTCGCCGCCGCGATCGACATGATCGCCGCCGGCACCAGCGCGCCGATGCCGATGGCCGCGAACGCCACGCCGGCGAACCAGTCGGGGAAGAGCTGGTCGAACAGGTTCGGCACGATCGTGTTCGGGTCGCCGCCGACCGGCTTGGTGCCGGCCGCGATGGCCATGAAGCCGAGCAGCGCGATCAGGCCGAGCACGAAGCTGTAGGCGGGCAGCGCCGACATGTTGCGCTTGATGACGTTGCGGTTCTTGGAGGCCAGCACGCCGGTGAGGCTGTGCGGGTAGAGGAACAGCGCCAGGGCCGAGCCGAAGGCCAGCGTGACGTACTGGAGCTGGTTGGCGCCGTTGAGCAGGATGCCGTCGCCCGGCGCGGGGGTCTTGTCGAACTTGGCCTGCGCCATGTCGAAGATGTTGCCCCAGCCGCCCAGCTTGGCCGGGATGTAGATGACCGCGGCCAGGATCACGATGTAGATCAGCGCGTCCTTGACGAAGGCGATCAGCGCGGGCGCGCGCAGGCCCGACTGGTAGGTGTAGGCCGCCAGGATCGCGAAGGCGATGATGATCGGCAGGTGCCCGGTGATGCCCATCGACTTCAGCACGGCCTCGATGCCGACGAGCTGCAGCGCGATGTACGGCATCGTGGCCACCAGTCCGGTGATGGCGATCAGCAGCGCCAGCGTCGGCGACCCGAACCGGGCCCGGACGAAGTCGGCCGGCGTGACGAACCCGTGCACGTGCGAGACCGACCACATCCGCGCCAGCACCAGGAACACCAGCGGGTAGACCACCACGGTGTAGGGCAGCGCGTAGAAGCCGAGCGCGCCGGAGCTGAACACCAGCGCGGGCACGGCCACGAACGTGTAGGCGGTGTACAGGTCGCCGCCGACCAGGAACCAGGTGACCCACGAGCCGAAGCTGCGGCCGCCGAGGCCCCACTCGTTGAGGCTGGCCAGGTCGGTGGGCCGCCGCCAGCGGGCCGCCACGAAGCCCATGCCGCTGACCAGGATGAACAGCAGCCCGAAGACGACCAGCTCGGTCACGTGCCCGCTCATTTGGTCATCCTGTAGACGATCGTGGTGCAGCCGACGCCGACCACGATGAAGGCGAGCTGCAGCCAGTAGAACAGCGGGAAGCCGAGCAGGCGCGGCTCGTCGGAGTTGAACAGGAACGTCAGCAGCGGCAGCACGATCGGCACGACCAGCAGCCAGTTCCACGGGCTGCGGTCGGTACGCGGCGGCTGCCCGGATTCCCCGGTAGTCATCGGCCCTCCGATTGGGGGATCAGGAGCGGCGTGTTGACCGGCTCCTGACAACGTCGTCAATGGAGGGAGATTAGCTTTCCGGTGGTATTAAACCCAATGTCCGGAACATTACGGTTTGGCCTAAATGTCGAGATGAAATCTCAATATGCGAGACCAAAGCCACCCCTCGCCAACGGCACGTTAAGTCGCTCCCGCGCCGCGCGGAACGGGGCGATCGGCGAATGGTCGGCTACTCGCGACGAACGGTCACTTCGTCGGCGATGTCGCGCGTGCCGTACCCCTCGGGAGCGGGCACCTCGGTGATCGGGTCGGGGCGGTCGTCGAACTCCAGCCGCAGCGCCCGGGCCATGGTGGCGTGCATCTCGTACAGGCAGACGATGTAGGTCAGCTCCAGGATCTGCTCGTCGGGCAGGTGGGCGCGCAGCACGGCGAACACCTCGTCGTGCACCCGGCCGCCGTCGAGCACCAGGCCGTCGGTGTAGGCCAGCACCGCCCGCTCCAGCTCGCCGAACCGGTCGCTGACCTGCCAGGAGGCCACCGCCCGCACCTTCTCCTCGGGCACGCCGAGCGCCCTGAGCTGCTTGCAGTGCTGGGAGTAGACGAACTGGCTCTGCCGCGCCCAGCCCGCCCTGGTCTGCCCCAGCTCGCGCAGCACCGGGTCCAGCCGGGACTCCCGGTAGATCTGGAAGCCCTTGACGCAGTGGCGGAAGATCTTGGGGTCGAGGGCGAAGACCGTCCACCAGTCGCCCGGCGAGCCGGTCGCGGTCCCCGTGCCGTCGGGCGACAGCAGCCGGTCGTGGAAGAACCGGACGACGGGGTCGGTCACCTCCTCGGGCGGCACCCGCCGCAGGCGCGGCATCAGACGGTCCGGTCGGCGGCGGTCCTGGGCTCGTGCCGGACGTCGCCCGGCTGCCCGACCGGCCGCGTCCAGGCGGCGAACTCCACCAGGATCCCGTCGGGGTCCTTGAAGTAGATGGACCGGACGAAGACGCCCTCGTGCATCGCGGGCGCCACGCCGAACTCGCTGTCGTCGTGGTTGAGCAGCACGCCCACGTCGATGCCCTTGGCCACCAGCCGGTCGCGGTACTCCTCGATGCGCTCGGGCGGCACGTCGAAGGCGATGTGGTTCATCGAGCCGACCGCCGACAGCAGCTCGCCCCGGTCCGGCAGGTTCTTCGGCGCCGAGACCCCCGGCACGCCCTCGGGCGCGTCGGGGAACCAGAAGAAGGCCAGCGCGTTGCCGCCGCCGCAGTCGAAGAAGAAGTGCTGACCCCAGCCCAGGGGCAGCTCGATCGTCTTGATCAGCGGCATGCCCAGCACGCCGGAGTAGAAGTCGACGGTCTGCTTCATGTCCGAGCAGACCAGGGCGATGTGGTTGACCCCGCGGAGCTCGAATTCGCTGTTCATGGTAATCAACTACTTATCACAGCGTCCGGATGGAAAACATGACAGGAGGTGGCGGGTATCCGGGCCACGATCGTGCCCGTGATTGCTGTGGTGGCGGGCGCGACCCGCGGAACG
Source organism: Nonomuraea sp. NPDC049684 (assembly GCF_044465345.1). NCBI lineage: Bacteria > Bacillati > Actinomycetota > Actinomycetes > Streptosporangiales > Streptosporangiaceae > Nonomuraea > Nonomuraea sp. NPDC049684. The sequence continues at coordinate 321,028 of NZ_JBITLO010000006.1, forward strand.
GGACGAGGAATGGCGGTCGCCCTCGGGGCGGCCGGAGCGACGGTCTACTGCGCCGGACGCAGCACGCGCGAGCGACGTTCGGAGATGAACCGTCCGGAGACGATCGAGGAGACCGCCGAGCTGGTGAGCGCGGCGGGCGGGACGGGCATCGCGGTCCCCGTCGACTTCCTGGACCCGGCGGCGGTGGCCGGGCTGGCCGCCCGCGTCGAGCGGGAACAAGGGCGGCTGGACGTGCTGGTCAACGACGTGTGGGGCGGCGACGGCCTGTGGAAGTGGGAGACCCCCGTCTGGGAGCACGACCTGGACGACGGGCTGCGCCTGCTCAGGCTGGCCGTCGACACCCACCTCATCAGCGCCCGCCACCTGCTGCCGCTGCTGATCCGGCACGAGGGCGGCCTGGTCGTGGAGGTCACCGACGGCACCTGGGAGTTCAACCGGACCCGCTACCGCGAGAACGTCTACTTCGACCTGGCCAAGCTGTCGGTCAACCGGCTGGCCTTCGCCTGGTCCCACGAGCTGCGCCCGTACGGCGGGACGGCGGTGGCCGTCACGCCCGGGTTCCTGCGCTCGGAGGCGATGCTGGAGGGCTTCGGCGTCACCGAGGAGAACTGGCGCGAGGCGAAGGCGGACCGCGCGTGGATGGTCTCCGAGACCCCCGCCTACGTCGGCCGCGGCGTGGCCGCCCTGGCCCGGGATCCCGACCGGCGCAGGTGGTCGGGATCCTCGGTGACCAGCGGCGAGCTGGCCGAGGCGTACGGCGTCACCGACGTGGACGGCAGCCGGCCGCAGGTGTGGCGCTACATCGCCGAGGTCATGGAGAAGGGCGGCGACGGCGGCTGGGAGGACTACCGCTGACCGCCGCCGCGCGGCCGGGCAGTTCTCGACGCAGGTGGAGCCCCGTCACGCGGGCGTCCTCAGCGCCGGTGGAGCCCGGTCACGCGGGCGTCCTCAGCGCCGGTAGAGCTCGGCCATGCGGGCGGCGGCGTCGGCGACCTGGGCGCGCAGCTCCTCCGGCGCCAGCACCTCGGCCTCCGGGCCGAACCGCAGCACCTGGGTGAAGGCCACCCGCACCGACTCCACGGCCAGGTGGACGGTCCCGTCCGGCTGGAGCGAGGCCAGGGCGTCGTCCAGGGCGGCCGGGTCGGCGACATAGCGCAGCATGCGCCGGCCGGCCGGGGTCAGCCGCAACGTGATCACGTCCCTGAGCAGGGAGCGGCTGAACTCGGCCGCCTGCCCGGCCCAGAAGGCGGCCAGGTCGAAGTCCGCGTCCCGTTCGAAACGCGGCTCGCGGGCGCGGACGTCCCCCATGCGGTCCACCCGGAAGATCAGGAACCGCTCGCCGAGGCGGGCCACCAGGTACCAGGCGCCCGCCTTCAGCACCAGCCCGTACGGCTCCAGCTCCCGCGTGCGCTCCTTGTAGACCACCGTGACCGGCAGGTCGTTCCACACGGCCCTGGCCAGCGGGGCCAGCGCCGGGGGCGGCGGCGTGTCGGCGGCGTACCAGCCGGGCGCGTCCAGGTGGAAACGCTGCGCGGCCGTGGCGGGGGCGTCGCGCAGCGAGGGGGACAGCGCCGCGGCGGCCTTGAGCCGGGCCGTCGCGGCCACCTCCTGCAACCCCATCTCGCGCAGCGCCGCGGGCACCCCCGACAGGAACAGCGCCTCGGCCTCGGCCCGGTCCAGCCCGGTCAGCCGGGTGCGGTAGCCGTCCAGCAGCCGGTAGCCGCCGCCGCGCCCGCGGTCGGCGTAGACCGGCACGCCCGCCTCCGACAGCGCCAGCACGTCGCGGTGCACCGTGCGCTCGGAGACCTCCAGCTCCCTGGCCAGCTCGGCCGCCGTCATCCCGCCCCTGGCCTGCAACAGCAGGACCAGCGACATCAGCCGCGCGGCGCGCACAGCGGCAGCACCACGGCCGAGGGGCGGGCGGGGGAGTGGAACACCTCGACGTCGGCGGGCACCATCGGGCCGCCGGGCGCGCCCACCGGCTCGCCGGTGCCCGGGTTGCGGGCGATCGTCGGGTACGCGCCGGCCGCCACGTGCACCCGGATCCGGTGGCCGCGCCGGAACCGGTGGCCGATCGGCCACAACTCCACCCGGACGCGGCGCACGCCGTCGCCGTTCCCCTCGACGGCGGTCAGCCGGCGCACCCCCTCGCACAGGTTGAGCGAGCGCCCGTCGGGGTGCACGTCGCAGACCCGGACCACGACGTCCACGTGCGGCGTGCTGGATCGGACGTGGACGTCGGCGTGCACCGGGCCGATCATCTCCACGTCCGCCTCCAGCGCCGCCGAGCTGTAGACCAGCACGTCGCGGCGGGCCTCCAGGCGCCGCTGGTCGCGCGGCCTGGAGTCGGCCAGCAGCACGGGACCGCCGATCGCCGGCGTCGGATGGGCGGGGTGGTAGCGGAACCGGTCGGACCCGGCCTCCTCCGGCTCGCGCGGGTCCAGCCCGCCGCCCGGCCGCAGGTGCCAGCGCTGCTCCCGCATGCCCGGCACCGGCCAGTCGGGGTAGTCGCGCCACTCCCCGGCCCCGGTGACGTACAGCCGCACGGGGTCCGCCCGCAGGCCGGACGGGTCGTCCATGAGGTGGGCGCGGAACCAGGCCAGCGCCTCGGCCTTCGAGGGCCGCCCGTGCCGGGAGTCGACGTGGTACCAGGGCCCGATCGTCAGGTACGGCCGCCGCCCGGCCGCCCGCAGCGCCGCGTAGTCCTTGAGCTGCCAGGGCAGGAACACGTCGTACCAGCCGCCGAGCATGGTGACCGCCGCCTCCACCTCGCCGACCTTGAGGGAGAAGTCGCGCTTGTGCCAGTACGGCACGGCCGGGTCGGCGTGGTGGGCCAGCAGGTCGCGGAAGAACCGCAGCGGCCGGCCCGCCGAGGCCAGGTCCAGCTCGGCCACCGGCCGCCCCGACAGCACGGCCCGGCGGGTCAGCCTGGGGGCGGTCAGCATCGCGGCCCCGCCGACGAAGCGGCGCGTCATGGTGTCGGTCAGCGTGGTCCAGCTCAGCGTCGACTCCAGCGCGAACGCGCCGCCCACGTAGGCGGCGTCCCTGAACTGGGAGGCGGTGATCTGCGTGGCCATGGCCTTGAGCTCGGGCCCGGCCTCGGCGGCGACGGCCCACTGGGCGTAGCCGAGGTAGGAGGGGCCGAACATGGCGAACGAGCCGCCGTACCAGGGCTGTTCGCGCAGCCAGGCGATGGTGGCCAGGCCGTCGTCGTGCTCGTCGCCGAGCGGGTCGAGGCTGCCGCCGGAGCCGAAGCCGCCCCGGCAGCTCTGGATCAGCACGTGGAAGCCGTTCCTGGCGAAGCCGCGGCCGTACATCCAGCCGAACAGGCCGCGCCGGCCGTACGGCGAACGGATCAGCACCGCCGGGCCCGGCCGCCCGTGCCCCGGGGCGTAATGGTCGGCCAGCAGCGTCACACCGTCGGGCATCGGGACCGGGATGTCCCGCCGGAGCCGCACGCGTCTCATGTCCTAACCAGTAACAGATAGGGCGCGACGGGTGGTAGCCGGGGGTTACGGTCGCGTAAGGACAAAGGTCCTTGGCAAACTATCCGGTCATGGGACGAATCACTTCGTATGTCGCCCTAGGGGACAGTTTCACCGAAGGACTTGAGGACCCGGCCGACCACGGGTTCCGCGGCTGGGCCGACCGGCTGGCCGAGCACATCGAGGCCGACCGCCGCCGGGCCGGGGAGCCCGCACTGCGGTACGCCAACCTCGCCGTGCGCGGCCGGCTGATCGACCAGATCGTGTCGGAGCAGGTGCCGAAGGCGGTCGAGCTCGGCGCCGACCTGGTCTCGCTGTGCGCCGGGGGCAACGACATCCTGCGGCCGGGCAGCGGACCGGCGTCCGTGGCCAGGCGGCTGGAGGAGGGCGTCAGGACGCTCACCGAGGCGGGCAGCCGGGTGCTCATGTTCACCGGCTTCGACCTGCGGCACGTGCCGGTGATGCGGCTGGCCCACTCCAAGATCGAGGTCTACAACCTGCACATCCACGACATCGCCCGCCGCTACGACGCGCTGCTGGTGGACCTGTGGCCGATGCCGGTCCTGCGCGACCCGCGCGCCTGGAACGCCGACCGCCTGCACCTCAGCCCCGACGGCCACCGCCGGGTGGCGCTGCGGGCCGCCGAGGTGCTCGGCGTGCCGGTGGCGGAGGACTGGCGGGAGGCCTACCCGGCCAGGCGGCCGCCGGTCTGGACGGCCGCCCGCCGCGAGGACCTGCGCTGGGCCAGGACCTACCTCGGCCCGTGGATCGGCAGGCGCATCAACCGGCGCTCCTCGGGCGACGGCGTCGCGCCCAAGCGCCCCGACCTCGCCCCGCTGCCCACCGCCGGCCCCTGACCCCGGCCCCGGCCCGCCGCCGATCCCGGCCGCTGACCCTGGCCGCTGACCCTGGCCGCTGATCCGGCCGGCGGCCCGGGGTCCCGCCGTACCAGGAACGGCGGGACCCCGGACGGTCAGGGCAGCGCCTTGTCCGGGCGCTCGGAGACGCGCACGCCGTTGACCAGCGTGGCCCCCTGCCGGGCGGCGAAGCGCACGTTGAGCTGACCGTCGGTCACCTTCACCGTGTACTGCCTGGCCACCGCCGTGTACGTGCCCGCCTCCAGCGCCAGGTCCAGCGCCGGGATCGCGAGCTGGCCCTCGACGAGCACGTCGAAGACCCGCTTGCCCATCTGCGTGCTCTTCACCTCGGCGAAGTCCAGCTCCACCGTGTACGTCCCGGCGGGCACGCCGTCGAACCGGTACTCCAGCATGCCCTCCCTGGCCGTCCGGAACAGCGCCTGGTCGGCGGTGCCCGCGATGGTCCTGGACGTGCTCGCCGTCTTGGAGGAGGTCGCCACGTAGCCGTACCCGCCCTGGGCCCAGCGGCGGTCGGGCGTCCAGGCGTCGCCGTCGGCGTCGGTCAGCGCCTTCGTCCCGCCGGCGTCCACGGCCACCTGGAACTTGGGCACCACCACGGTCACCTTGATCTCGATGGCCGGCTGCCGCCCGCTGGCCGACTTGACGACCAGCTTGCCGGTGCGCATCCCGCCGGGCGTCACCCCGGCGCCGGAGAGCGTCACCCGCAGCGTCGCCTTCTGGCCCCTGGCCAGCTCGCCCGCCTGCGGCGTGACCGACGCCCAGTCGGCGTCACTGGTCACCGTGTAGGCGGTGGGGGAGCCCAGGTTCGTCAGCTCCAGCGTGCGCGTCCTGGTCGCCCCGGCGGGCATGACCGCGGTCAGCTCGGCGGCCGAGGCGCTCACCCGGCCGGTGACCAGGGCGGTGTCGATCCTGGTCAGCGTGCCGGGCGCGACCGTGACCGGCTTGGTGAAGGTGCCGTAGTTCTCCTTGGCCACCACCACGTCATAGTCGCCCGCCGGGACCTGCCCGAAGAACGACCCGTCCGCGCCGGTCGTGAACGAGGCCGCGTCGCCCAGCTTCACCGACGCCCCGGCCAGCGGCTCGCCGTCGTTGGCGTCGGTGACCACGCCGGTCACCAGGCCGTGCCGGCTCGCGGTGAACGTCACGCCGCGGCCGGTGGCCAGCGCGGCCTCCTCGTAGGAGTACAGCAGCGCGTCCGTGCCGGCCGCGTTCTCGATGCCGACCGTGGCGCTGGAGCCCTGGTCGCGCTCGCTCTCGACGTCCTTGTACCGGAAGGAGACCGAGCCGTCCTCGCCCAGCAGCGCCGCGAACGACACCCGCTCACCGGTCCCGCTGTAGAAGGTGACGTTGCGCCACTCCACGACGTACTGGCGGTGCGGGGCCGTGCCCACGACGCCGGTGTAGACGCCCGCCTCGGCGTCCACCTTCAGGTCGTCCCAGTACGGGTAGACCGCGTTGTTCGGCGTGCCCGTGCCCGGCAGGCGGCTGTTGCTGCCCGTGGTGACCCGGTCGGCGGCGAAGGTGACGAACCCGTTCGTGCTGATCCACGCCTTCGACTGCCCGGTGCCGTAGAACGGGACCGCGAACGGCAGCGTCACCTGCACGGCCTCGTCGTCGCCGGTCAGCGCCAGCCTCTCGGTCCCGGCGACGTACGGCTGCGCCGCCGCCCGGCAGGTGTAGCCGAAGCCGTCGCCGCGCAGCGGCAGCTCCACGTCCTTGACGGTGTCCCCGTCCACGGCGACCTGCGCGCTCGCGCCGCTGGAGCAGCGCGAGACCGGGGTGACCGTCAGCGGGTACGTCCCGCGCGGCAGCGTCATCGTGTACCGGCCGGAGGCGTCGGTGACCGCGCTCACCGGCGTGCCGCCGGCGGCCACGGTCGCGCCCGCCTCGGGCACACCGGCCGTGCTGACCGTGCCCGACAGCGTGCCGGACGGCTGCCGGGTGAGCGCCACGTCGCCGGTCGTGACCTGCTCGGCGGTCACCGTGGCCGTGGCGCTGCCGCGGTCGTAGCCGAACTTCTCCGCCGTCAGCGCGTACTCACCGGGCAGCAGGCGCGGGATCGTGTACGTGCCGTCCTGGCCGGTGACCACCGCGCGCGCCAGCGGCCCGGTCACCTTGACCGTCACGCCCGGCACCGGCTCGCCCGCCGCCGTGACCGTGCCGCGCAACTCGCCCAGCCCTTCGTCCGGCGCGGCCTGGACGGCGGCGTAGGCGTCCAGGCGGCCCTCGCCCCAGACGTTGTTGTCGGCCGCGGTGCCGCCGCAGCTCGTGTCGGCCACGTCGATCGCCGTGCGGTCCAGCAGCGGCCGGGTCGCGGCCACGTCGCCCTGGAGCCGGGGCGCGGCCGACCAGATCAGCGCCACCGTGGCGGCCACGTGCGGCGAGGCCATCGAGGTGCCGGTGTAGGAGTCGTAGTCGTCGTCCGGGACCGAGGAGCGCACGTTCACCGCGGGGGCCGCGATGTTCGGCTTGATCTCGCCGTCCTGGCCCTCGCCCTTGCTCGACCTGCCGTACAGGACGTTGTTGACGTCGAAGCCGCCGGCGCTGTAGCTGATCGCGTACTGGCCGGGGGAGCCGCTGGTGCGGCAGGCCGGGCCCTCGTTGCCGTTGGCGAAGGCGGGGAAGATGCCCGCGGCCACCCACGCCTGGACGGTCTCGACGTACCAGGGGTCGAACCCGTTGCCGCCCCAGGAGTTGTTGACGATGTCCGGCGCGAGGTCGGGACGCGGGTTGCCGCCGTTGAGGTCGGTCGGGGCCAGCACCCACTGGCCGGCGGCCAGCAGCGAGGCGTCCGTGCAGGTGTTGACCTCGCAGCCCTTGGCGGCGATCCAGCGCACGCCGGGCGCCACGCCGATGCCGTTCGCGCCCGCCATCGTGCCCATGACGTGCGTGCCGTGGCCGTTGTTGTCGCACGGCGCCGCCGACGGGCAGATGCGCGCCGGGTCGAACCAGTTGTAGTCGTGGGTGTAGGAGCCGTCGGGGTTCCTGCCCCGGTAGCTCGCGGCCAGGTCGGGGTGGTCGTACTGGACGCCGGAGTCGATCGAGGCGACCACGATGCCCTCGCCCCGGTCGCCCAGCTCGCTCCACACCCGCGGCGCGCCGACGCGGTCGACGTTCCACTCGACCGCGCCGGCCCTGGGCTCGGCCCGGCCGGTCACGGGCTTGGGCAGCGCGACGACGGTGACCGGGTCGATCCGGTCCACCTCGGGCAGCTCGCTGATCGCCGAGGCCAGCTTGGCGTCCGCGGTCACCCGGACGGCGTCGACGATCCAGTACGAGGTGTAGTCGGCCTTCTGGGCGTCCAGCAGCTTGACCAGCCCGGCCTGCGAGGTCCTGGCCCGCTCGGTCTTGGCCTGGTAGACGAGCTGCGTCCGGGCCCGCTTGGTGGCGGCCCGGCGGGCGGCCCCGAGGTCGGCGGTGCCCTTCATCCGGACCCAGAAGGTGGCCTTGCCGTCCTTGTCCAGCTCGGCCTGGACGGTCCGGGAGATCTTGCCGGGTTCGGGCGCCGCGTGCGCCGGGGCCTGGGGGACGGCCAGGGCGGCGGCGGTGACGATCCCGGTCAGGATCGCACGCCAGGTGAGGGTGTTGCGCACGTGCTCTCCTTCACGACGTTCACGACGGTGAGGAAGAGGTGATCTTTCCGCCTCTGTCGAGAAGGGTGAAGAGATCCTGTCGGGAAAGCAAGGGCGCTGATCCTAACAAGCTCCGAAAAATCCCGAAATGTAATGTGGTCAGCTGAAATGTCGCCACATCGGCCAGGTGGCGGACCACGGCCGCACGGGATCCCGGCACAGCCACACCGGCAGGCCCTGCTCCTCGTTGCCGACGTCCACGCCGTTGTCCACGCGGGCCTTCTGCTCGCAGGAGCCGAACAGCGCGCGGGCCCGTCCGCCCATGTTCACCAGGATCGCCACGGTCGCGTCGTCCGGCGGCGGGCCGTACGCCCAGAGCTGGTTGTGGCCGGAGTACACGCGGGTCAGGCCCGCCCGGTCGAGGGCGCCGTACTCGCCGTAGTTGCCCGTCACGACCACCGCGCGGGCCCGCTCGTCCGGCGGCAGCCCCTGCAGCACGCCGCCGACGGCGGCGGCGAAGCGCGGCCAGCCGACCGACTCGCGGGCCACCTCGTTGATCGCCGGCACCGGTGTGGCGGCCAGCGCGCCGACCGGCACGAGCGGCAGCGCGAGCACCGCGCAGGCCGCCGCGTTGACCGCGAGGAACGCCCACGCCGCGCGCACCCGCCCGGCCCGCGCCCGCGACACGCTCACGCACCCGGCCGCGAACAGCGCCACGATCAGCCCCGCGGTGTAGTCGAAGCGCCCGCCGCTGACCAGCGTCAGCACCGCCGTCACCGGATAGGCCACCGCCAGCGCCCGCGCCCGCCGCTCGCGCCACAGCCGGACGAACCCCAGCGCCGCGATCACCGAGACCACCGGCCCGAACAGCGTGAGCTGCATCGGCACGAACAGCGCCCGCATCTCGGCGCCCTTGTCCGCGCTGAGCGCGGCGGCCATCGACAGCTGCGGCCAGCCGTGCGTGGCCTGGTAGATCAGGTTCGGCGCGGCCAGCACGGCGGCCACCAGCGCGCCGCCCCACAACCACGGGCTGCCCAGCGCCCGGCGCGGCCCGGCGATCAGCAGGCCCGCCGCCAGGCCCAGCACCAGCAGCGCGATGAGGTGCTTGTTGTAGGTGGCCAGCCCGATCACCGCGCCCGCCGCGAGCCACCAGCGCGGCTGCTCGCGCAGCAGCGCCCGCAGCGCGAACAGGATCGCCGCCGTCCACAGCGGCAGGTCGAAGCTGACCGTCAGCAGCGTGTGCGCCGCGATCAGCGTGTACGCCCCGGTCGCCGCGCCCACGGCGGCCATCGTCTGGGCGAGCCGGTCGCCGCCCAGCTCCCGCGCCACCAGCGCCACCAGCACGACCACGACCGCGGCGGCCAGCGCGGGGAACACCCGCAGCGCCGTCACCGTGTCGCCGAACAGGCCGAGCGCCGCCTTGGCCAGCATCGGCGTCAGCGGGGGCTGATCGACGTACCCCCAGGCCGGGTGGCCGGCCAGGACGCGGAAGTACAGCTCGTCGCGGTGGTAGCCGTACCAGGGGCTCAGTGCGAGGGCCACGCCGGCGGTCAGGACCGCGGTCACCGTCACCGGACGCCACGCCCAGGGCCGTTCCATGGACGTCGAGGCTAGATCCTTTCCTTGCCGTTTGTCACTGCCGGAGCGGGTGTCGCGTTGCGCGATCTTGGTCCGCCGGTTAACCTGGGGGCATGCGAAATCGCCCTCAGATCCAGTGGTGGCGCCGCTCCTAGGCGGCGCGTTTTCGCATTCCTCTCAAAGGACGGCCGCCCCGGATGGCGGCCTTTCTCGTGTCCGCCCCCGGGGCCTCATGATGTGACGTGGTAAGGGGCAGCAAGTGGAGAGCAGCGGATATACCACCGCCGGGGGCGTCGGCGTCGAGCGCGAGGCACGCGACGTGTCGGAAGAGGCGCTCGAAGAGATCGTGACCGCGCTCGGCGAGCGGCGCGGCGGCGCCTTCTCGTCGGGCATGGACTACCCGGGCCGCTACAGCCGATGGGCCTTCGGCTACGTCGACCCCTGCCTGGAGCTGGTCGCCAAGGGGCGGGTCATCTCGGCGACCGCGCTCAACGAGCGCGGCAGGGTCGTGCTGCCCGCCGTGGCCTCCTGCCTGCTCGCCGCGGGCAAGCCGGTCAGCGAGCCGACGCCCGACCGCGTCGAGGTGCACGTCCCGGAGTCGGAGGACCTGCTGCCGGAGGAGATGCGCAGCCGCCGGCCCACCGTGTTCACCGCGATCCGCGAGGTGATCGCCGCCTTCGCGGGCGACGACCCCCACCTCGGCCTCTACGGCTCCTTCGGCTACGACCTGGCCTTCCAGTTCGAGCCCATCCGGCAGGAGCTGGCCCGTCCCGACGACCAGCGCGACCTGGTGCTCCACCTGCCCGACCGGATCGTCGTCATCGACCGCCAGCGCGAGACCAGCGTCGAGTACCGCTACGAGTTCACCGTCGACGGCGCCACCACCCGCGGCCTGGAGCGCACCGGCACCTCCGTCCCGCAGGTCGTCCCCGGCGAGCTGCCGAAGGACCCCGTGCGCGGCGAGTACGCCAAGGTCGTGGCCGCCGCCAAGGAGCGGTTCAAGCGCGGCGACCTGTTCGAGGTCGTGCCCGGCCAGGTCTTCCACGCCGTCTGCACCGACCCGTCGGCCTTCTACCGCAGCCTGCGCCACAGCAACCCGGCGCCGTACGAGTTCATCATCAGCCTCGGCGACGGCGAGCACCTCGTGGGCGCCTCGCCCGAGATGTACGTCCGGGTCAACGGCGACCGCGTCGAGACCTGCCCCATCTCCGGCACCATCGCCCGCGGCAGCAACCCGGTCGAGGACGCCGAGGCCATCCGCACCCTCCTGAGCAGCGTCAAGGAGGAGTCGGAGCTGACCATGTGCACCGACGTCGACCGCAACGACAAGTCGCGCATCTGCGTCCCCGGCACGGTCAAGGTCATCGGCCGCCGCCAGATAGAGCTCTACTCGCGCCTGATCCACACCGTCGACCACATCGAGGGCCGCCTGCGTCCCGAGTTCGACGCCCTCGACGCCTTCCTCACCCACATGTGGGCCGTCACCGTCACCGGCGCCCCCAAGACGTGGGCCATGCAGTTCATCGAGGACCACGAGGCCACCACCCGCCGCTGGTACGGCGGCGCCATCGGCTTCATCGGCTTCGACGGCTCCATGAACACCGGCCTGACCCTGCGCACCGCCCAGATCAAGAACGGCGTGGCCACCGTCCGGGCCGGGGCGACCCTGCTGTTCGACTCCGACCCCGAGGCCGAGGAGCGCGAGACCGAGCTCAAGGCCAGCGCCCTGCTCGGCGCCCTGGCCGCGGTCAACCAGCCCGACGTCGTCCCGCCCGCCGTGGTCAGGGAGCAGCCGGGGGCCGGCATGAAGGTGCTGCTGGTCGATCACGAGGACTCCTTCGTCAACACGCTGGCCGACTACTTCCGCCAGGAGGGGGCCGACGTGGTGACGCTGCGCCACGGCTTCCCGGCCCACACCATCGACGACGTCGCGCCCGACCTGGTCGTGCTCTCGCCCGGCCCCGGCTGGCCGTCCGACTTCGGCATGGCGGCGCTCATCGACGAGATCTACGCCCGCGACCTGCCCGTCTTCGGCGTCTGCCTGGGCCTGCAGGCCATGGTCGAGCACGCCGGCGGCTCGCTGGAGCTGCTCGACTATCCCGAGCACGGCAAGCGCGGCCAGGTCAGCCGCCTCGGCGACAGCGCGCTGCTGGAGGGGCTGCCCGAGGAGTTCACCGCGGCCCGCTACCACTCGCTGCACGCCAAGCGGCCCGGCGTGGTCGGCTTCACCCCGACCGCGCTCACGCCCGACGGCAACGTCATGGCCATCGAGGACGTCGAGCGGCGGCGCTTCGCCGTGCAGTTCCACCCCGAGTCGATCCTCACCCAGGAGGGCGGCGCGGGCGCGAAGATCATCGCGAACGTGCTGCGGCTCACCCGGCGCTGACCCGCGCCGGTTCGTCTGGGAAGGGGCAGGGTGTTCCTGTCGTAGGGCAAAACGTCCGCGGGGGCGTGCGGGGCTCCCCTAGAGTCTCCGCATGCTCCCCGTAGCCCTGCCCGACACGGTGCGTGACGCGCTGCTCGCCCCGCTCGTCGACCACCACTGTCACGGGGTTCGCCGGGACGACCTGACCCGGGCCCAGTTCGAGCCGCTGATCAACGCGGGCGGCGCCCCGGCCCCGCCCGGCACCACGCATTTCGACTCGCCGTTCGGCCTGAGCCTGCGCCGCTGGTGCGCCCCGCTGCTCGGCCTGGAGCCGCACGCGCCGCCGGCCGTCTACCTCGCCCGGCGGGCCGAGCTGGGCGCCGGAGAGGTCAACCGGCGCCTGCTGGCCGGGGCGGGGGTGGTGGCGTTCCTGGTGGACACCGGGGACGAGGACATCGACCTGCTGTCGGCGGCCGAGATGGGCCGCCACGGCGGGGCCGCCGCCGACGAGATCGTCCGGATCGAGCAGATCGAGCAGGACGTCGCCGAGTCGGCGCAGCTCGCCGTCGACTACCTCGACGGCCTGGCCGACGAGCTGTCGGCCAGGGCCGCCAGGGCGGTCGGGCTCAAGACGGTCGTCGCGGCCCGCTGCGGGCTCGACTTCGACCCGGCCAGGCCGAGCACCGGCTCGGTCATCGCCGGGGCCAACCGCCGCCTGGCCGACCCCAAACGGCCGCTGACCGACCCGGTGCTGCTGCGCCACCTGCTGTGGAGCGCGATCGACGTGGCCCGCGAGCGGGGGCTGCCGGTGCAGTTCCAGGCCGGGTTCGGCGGGCGCGGCCCCGACCTGCACCGTACGGACCCGGCCAGGCTGAGCGCCCTCATGGACGCGTTGCAGCCCCTCGGCGTGCCGGTCATCCTGCTCCACTGCTACCCCTACCACCGCACCGCCGCCTACCTGGCGGGCGTCTACCCGCACGTCTACGTCGACGTCGGCCCGGCCCTGCCGCACACCGCCGCCGCCTCGGCCCGCGTCATGGACGAGCTGCTGGAGCTGGCGCCGTTCCACAAGCAGCTGTTCAGCTCCGGTTGCCGCGGCGTGGCCGAGAGCGGCTACCTCGGCGCCCTGTACCACCGGCAGGCGCTGGGCGCGGCCCTGCTGGCCCGGCTGGAGGCGGGGGAGTGGAGCCCGGCCGACGCGGCCAGGATCGCCCACATGATCGGCTCGGGCAACGCCCGCCGGGTGTACCGCCTCTGACGGCCGCCCGCCGCGGGTGACGACTCAAAGGGGGCCCCGCCTGGTGGGCCGCACGCCGCCGGTGGCGGCGGTGCGCGTTGTGGCCGTGACGGAATGCCATTAATTCGCGACATTTCATGCGCTAATCGGAAATTTGCATTTCCGGTAATCAAATTGTGATTTGTCTGTTTGTCAATATTGCTGTGATGATCGTGGGCGCCAGAACCCCTACGCCACACCTGGAGGTGTCGTGTCCTGGCGTCCCTTGGCCCTCACGGCCGCAGCCCTGTCACTCGCGCTGGCCGTCCCCGGTGTCGCGGCGGCCGACGACCCGCCGCAGCCGCAGGTGGAGTCCCGGGCCGGCACCCGGGCCCCCGCCGAGGTGAGCGGGCTGGCCGAGCCCGCCGCCGCGGCGGACCCCGTCGCCGCGGCCAAGGCCCACCTGGCCGACCCGCGCTACCACCTCGACCCCGCCGACCTGGTGCCCCTGCGCACGGTCGTGAACGGCCAGGACGAGACCGTCAGGTTCGCCCAGCGGTACCGGAACCTGCCCGTCTTCGGCGCCCAGTACCTGGTCCGCTTCCGCAAGGACGGCGCGGACCGCGAGGTCACCGGCGCCGGCGGCCGCTTCCTCACCGAGCTCGACGTGAACACCACGCCCACGGTCACCCCCGCGCTGGCGGCCCGGCTGGCCCGCGCCCGGCTCGTCCGGGACGACCAGGTCCGCGCCACGGTCAAGGCCACGCCCGGCGAGCTCGTCGTGCTGCCGCGCGGCACGGGCGTGCTGGCCTGGCACGTCACCCTGACCGGCGCCGACGCGGCCAGGAAGCGGCCCGTCCTGCTGGACGCCTACGTGGACGCCCACTCCGGCCGGCCGCTGTTCGCCCTGGACCGGCTGCGCATGGAGGGCCCGGCGACCGGCAGCGGTCAGACCGCGCACGGCAGGACCGTCCCGCTCAACGCCTACCAGCGGGCCGACGGCGCGTACGAGCTGCGCGACCGCGCCCGCCCGATGTGGAACGGCGCCACTGGCGAGATCCTCAGCTACGACGCCGCCGGCGCCGACGTGCAGCAGTTCCTCGAACCCGGCGTGCCGGCGGGCACCGAGCTCGCCAAGTCGCCCACGCCCGCCTTCGGCCCCGAGCACACCGGCAGCGGCGCCGTGGACGCCCACTGGGGCGCCGGCAAGGTCTACGAGTACTACAAGGGGCTCGGCCGCGACGGGCTCGACGGCAAGGGCGGCACGATGTACTCGGTCGTCAATGTCACCTACTACGGCAGCCCGTTCGAGAACGCCTTCTGGGACGGCACCAAGATGGTCTACGGCGGCGGCGGCGCCGACCTGCACTCCTTCGCCGCCGGCCTCGACGTCGTCGGCCACGAGATGACCCACGGCGTCATCACCCACAGCGCCGACCTGGTCTACCAGGGCCAGTCGGGCGCGATGAACGAGGGCCTGGCCGACTACTTCGGCAACGCCATCCAGACCGGCGCGCTCGGCATCCCGATGAGCGACCCCGACGCCAGCCTGCTCGGCGAGGACCTGTGCAAGAGCCTGCCGCCCGCCCAGTGCGCCACCCGCGACCTGGACGACGACCGCGACGCCGCCGAGGACTACCTCGGCGTCACCACCGCGATCGACGCCGGCGGCGTGCACCTCAACTCCACGATCTTCTCCGGCGCCCTGTGGGACGTCAGGGAGCGGCTCGGCGCCGGCTTCGACAAGATCGTCTACAAGGCGCTGACCGAGTACATGACCCCGCTCGACGACTTCGCCGATGGCCGCCGCGCCGTCGAGTCGGCCGCCCGCGCCGCCCGGCTGCCGGCGCGCGACCGGCTGGCGATCGCGCTGGCCTTCGAGCGGCACGGCATCAGGCCCGGCTGGGAGCGGCTGATCCGCACCGACAGCCGCGTCGTCCTGGACGGCCTCACCGACGCCATCGACCCGCCCGCCCTGGCCGGTGACCGGTACGCCGTCACCGACAGCACCCCCGACGCGAACGGCCCCACCGTCATCCGGACCGGGCGCGTCGGCGGCGGCCCCGCGACCACCGTGTCCGACGACGGCCGCTGGGACTGGACGCCCGCCACCGACGGCAGGCGCGCGGTGTGGGTCGCCCTCGACCCCGAAGCCGGCCGCTTCCAGGTCCGCGCCCGGCCGCTCGACGCCTCGGCGCCGTCCACCGTCCTGCACGAGACCACCGGCTACGTCTACGCCGCCGCGGTCTCGGGCGACGCCGTGGCCTGGTCCGGCGAGGACCCCGCGACCGGCGAGGTCGAGCTGTGGCTCAAGCGCGGGAACGCCGCCCCGGTCAACCTCACCGACGGCAAGGGCGTGGCCGGGTACATGCCCTCGATCACCGGCGGCCGGCTCGTCTACGTGCGGGTGAGCTTCGGCTCCGGCGGCGGTCACAGCACGCCCGTCGTGCACGACCTGGCGACCGGCAAGGAGGTCGTGGTGCCCGAGGTGCCGCCGGCCGGCGCGATCCCGTCGCTGTCGGTCTATCCGTCGCTGACCGCCGGGCACGTCGTCTGGCTCTACGACGCCGATCGCGACGGCCGGATGGGCGTCATGCGGGCCGCCCTGGACGGCACCGGCCGGACGCCGGTCGTGCCGGACGGGCCGCAGGCGCCGTACGCCACCTGGCTCGACGCGAGCGAGTCGCGGGTGACCGTCGGCGTGCAGCCCGACGGGACCACGCTGGAGAACGCGAACCTGACGAAGATCTACCAGGTTCCGGTCGCCGGCGGGGCCCTTGAGCGCTACTCCTGCAACCGCGGGGAGCAGGCGCTGTTCGCCGCCGGCGCGGCGGGCCGCGTCCTGTGGCTGGACGGGACCGCCGGGGACACCGACCTGGTGACCCGCGACAGGCCCGCGCACCGCTGCTGACCTGGCAAGGGCGTCGGCCCGGCGCCCGCCGTGCCCTCCGGAGGGGACGGCGGGCGCCGAGTCGCGCGCAGCCCCGCGAGCTGGTTTGCTTGAGCCCGTCACAAACCACAGAACCCGAGCGGGGGGCTCCCTTATGCGCAGTGTCGAACCCGAGGTCTTCATCGTCGCCCGTCCTGAGCTTGACTACGACGAGCTCGCCCGTTACCTGGGCGAGGTCGGCGGCGAGAGCTGGCTGGAGCGGCTCGACCGCGGCGACCTCGACGCCCAGAACCTCGCCGAGTTCGCCGGCCGCCTGTGCTACCGCTCCTTCGAGCCGGGCCTCAACCCCAACGTGGTGCGCATCAGGGAGAACCAGGACGACTACCTGCGCAACATCCTGGCCAGCGCGCACGGCTCGGTCCTCGAACACGTCAGCTTCAGCTTCGTGCTGCACAACGTCAGCCGCGTCCTGACGCACGAGCTGGTGCGCCACCGGCCCGGCGTGGCCATCTCCCAGGAGTCGCTGCGCTTCGTCCGGCTCGACGAGCTGCCGTTCTGGTTCCCCGAGTGGGCCCAGCAGGACCCGGAGCTGATGAAGCGGGCCACGGCCGTGCTGGAGCAGCTGGAGCAGTTCCAGCTCTGGATGGCCGGGCACTTCGGCCTCGACGAGGAGGGCGTGCCGTTCTCGGAGAAGAAGCACCGCACGTCGTTCATGCGCCGCTTCGCCCCCGAGGGCCTGGCCACCGGCCTGGTCTGGACGGCCAACGTGCGCACGCTGCGGCACACGATCGAGGCCCGCACCGCCGTCGGCGCGGAGGAGGAGATCCGCCTGCTGTTCCAGCGCATCGGCGAGCTCATGCGCAAGGAGGCGCCCGCCCTGTTCGGCGACTATGTCGTCGAGGACGGGGCCTGGGTGCCGGGCTGGCGCAAGGTCTGAGGCGTCAGGCGAGCGCGGGCAGCACGTAGACCTCGGCGCCCGGCGGCAGGGCGCAGTCCAGGCCGCCGAGCCCGCGCGCGTTCTCCCCGCACACGATCATGCTGATGTGCCGGCGGATGCGGCCGTAGTCGTCGCGCAGCCGTTCCTCCAGCAGCGGATGGGTGCGCCGCAGCATGTCGAGCGCCGAGCCGAGCGTGGGCGGGGAGTCGCGGTCGGCGCCGACCGCGAACACCTTCACCTCGGTGCGCCCGCTCACCCACCGCCGCAGCGAGCTGGGCAGCACGAACACGACCATCGTCACGGGCTTGGTGAATGACCTGGCCATCGGTCAGAGCACCGCCGCGCGCACGCTCAGCACGTCGGGCAGGTGCCGGGCGACCTGCGACCAGCTCTCGCCGTCGTCGCGCGAGCAGTAGACCTCGCCGTCGCGGGTGCCGAAGAACAGCCCGGCGGGGGAGGCGGTCATCGCGTCGCGCAGCACGGTGGCGTGCACGGGGCCCTCGGGCAGGCCCTCGCCGAGCTCCTGCCAGGTGGCGCCGGCGTCCTGGCTGCGGCAGACCCGGTAGCGGTGGCCGACCGGGGTGCGGTCGACGTCGGCCGTCAGCGGCAGCACGAAGATCGTGTCGGGGCGGGTGGGGTGGACCACGATGGGGAAGCCGAAGTCGGAGGGCAGCGCGGAGCCGATGTCGTGCCAGCTCCCGCCGAAGTCGTCGCTGCGGTAGACGCCGAAGTGGTGCTGGAGGTAGAGCCGGTCGGGCCGGGCGGGGTCGAGGCAGACCTTGTGCACGCACTGCCCGAACTCGGGATACTGCTGCCCCTCGGGCAGGAACGGCGCCCGGATGCCCTGGTTGGCGGCCTCCCACGACATGCCGCCGTCGCGGGTGCGGTAGAAGCCGGCCGCGGAGATCGCGATGCCCATGACCTCGGGGTCGGTGGGGTGGGGCACGATCGTGTGCAGGCACAGCCCGCCGCCGCCCGGCTGCCATCGCGGCCGGTGCGGATGGTCCCACAGGCCCTCGACCAGCCGGTAGCTGACGCCGTTGTCCTCCGAGCGGAACAGCGCGGCCGGCTCGACGCCGGCCCACACCACGCCCGGCTCCGACGGCGAGGGCGTGAGCTGCCACACCCGGGCCAGCGTCGCGTCGGTCTTGTCGGGGAAGGCGATGGGCGGCTGGGGCGCCTCGCCCCACGATTCGCCGAGATCGTCGGAGTACATGACGGACGGACCGAAATGGCCGTATTCGATGCCGGCCAGCAACCGGGGTGCGCCTCCCCGGGTGTCGATGGCCACCGAGGGCACCGCGACCGTGGAGAACCGGATCGGCTCGATCTCGAACGGGCCGCCGCCCGCCGAACGGGCGAGGAACAGGCCCTTGCGGGTGCCGATCGCGAGGACTGCGTCACTCATAGCATCGCTCCCATGTTCGCTTGCCGCCATCGTGCCACGCGCGCGGCGGCGGTGCCGAGGACTGGGAGATTTGCCGCACGCCGGCCGCCCGGCCGCCCGCGGACGGCCGGGACAGTCAGGGCATTACCCGGCAGGTAATCGTGATACTTCCCTCTCACCGCTAGATTTCCTGACATGGGAGCACTAGCGATACAAGAAGAGACTTTTGCTGATTTGTTGCGTTCGTGGCGGCAGCGGCGCCGGGTGAGCCAGCTCGACCTGGCCATCGAGGCCGACGTCTCCTCCCGGCACGTCAGCTTCCTGGAGACCGGCCGCGCCCGGCCCAGCCGCGAGATGGTGATGCGGCTGGCCGAGGAGCTCGACGTGCCGCTGCGCCACCGCAACCGGCTGCTGGTCGCCGCCGGGTTCGCGCCGGTCTTCCCCGAGCGCGAGGTGCGCGCCCCGGAGATGGCCGTCGTGCGCCAGGCGCTGGACAAGATCCTGGCCGGGCACGAGCCGTACCCGGCGCTGGTGGTGGACGCGGCCTGGAACCTGGTGGCGGCCAACTCGGCGGCCGCCATGTTCATGGCGGGCGTGCCCGCCGAGCTGCTGGCCGAGCCGGTCAACGTGATGCGGCTGTCGCTGCACCCCGACGCGATGGGCGGCAGGCTGCTGAACCTGGCCGAGGTCCGCGCGTACCTGCTGCACCAGCTCCGCAGGCAGGCCGAGGCGTCGGCCGACGGCCGCCTGGCCGAGCTGCACGACGAGCTGGCCGCCTACACCTACCCCGGCGTCAACCTCAACGTGGCCCACGTGCCCGGACCGGGGGACATCCTGCTGCCGCTGCGCATCGCCGACGGCGACCGCGTGCTGTCCATGTTCACCACCATCGCCACCTTCGGCACGCCGATGGACGTGACCGTCTCGGAGCTGGCCATCGAGACGTTCTGGCCGGCCGACGAGGAGACCGCCGCCGCCTTCCGCCGCGACCCGGCGGCCTCCTGACCGTACCTTCCGGGAGCGCGTCCTAGCGTTCGCCCGGGACGACGTCGCGGTGGACGCGCGACAGCGGCACGCCGTCGTCCCGCAGGCGGCGCACGGTGGCGTCCACCATGCCGCCCGGGCCGCAGACGTACACGTCGTGCTCGCGCCAGGAGTGGAAGCGCGCGGTCACCTCGGGCAGGTGGCCGCGCATCCCGGCGTAGGACGGGTCGCCGGAGACCACCGGCAGCACCTGCAGCCACGGGAAGGACGCCTGCATCGCCAGCAGGTCGGGCAGGTCGTACAGCTCGTCGGCGGTGCGCACGCCGTGCAGCAGGTGGATCCGCGGCCGGCGGCCCGAGGCGATGACGTGCTCGACGATCGCCTTCAGCGGGGCCAGCCCGGTGCCGCCGGCCACGCACAGCAGGTCGCGGGCGCTGTGCTCGCGCGGCGTCATCGAGCCCATCGGCGGCCCGAGCATGACCGTGTCGCCGATCCTGGTGTGCCTGGTCAGCGCCGTGGACACCCAGCCGCCCGGCACCGAGCGCACGTGCAGCGTGACCGTGTCGTCCGGGCGCGGCGCGTTGGCGATGGAGAACGTGCGCCACACCCGCGGCCAGCGCGCGGTCTGGACGGTGACGTACTGGCCCGCCGTGTACGGCAGCCGCTGCGCGGGCCGCAGCGTGATCACCGCGATGTCGGGACGGCGCAGCTCGTGGTCGACCACCTCGGCCGGCCACCAGGCCGGCGACAGGCCCGCCTGCGACTCGGCCGACTCGATCATCAGGTTCGCCGCCGCCGTGTACGCCGACACCCACGCCGCCTCGATCTCGTCGTTCCACACCTCGGCGGCGAAGCGCCGGATCGTGGCCAGCAGGGCGGTGCCGACGGCCGTGTAGTGCTCGGCGAGCACGCCGTACTTGCGATGGTCCCTGCCGAGCTGGCCGAGGTAGGCGGCCAGGCCGTCCGGGCTGTCCAGGCTCCACACGATCCGGGTCAGCGCGCCGAACAGCCGGTCGCGCTGGACGTCCATCGCGGGCGGGAACATCCCCCGCAGGTGCGGGCTCGCGGCGAACAGCCGCCCGTAGAAGTACGCGGTCGCCTTGTCGGCCACGGGCTCGACGAGTGAGAAGCTCTCCTTCACCAGTCGCGGATTCAACGACATGCACTCAACCCCACCCCATTGGACCGGAAAATCGATTCCGGCCGCGTCGGCCACCTCCTGACGGCTCCGGGTCGTGAACGCGCTGCGTGCCCCGGCACATCCGGCGCGCTCGGAAATGAGTCTTACACCACCTCTGATGCGTCACAACCGATTCACCCCAATTGCGATATGGGCTTTTCCGGCGGAGAAAACGAATAAAAGTGATTTTCGTCTTTCGGTTTCCGCTGTTTCCCGCCGGACGGCGCAGGCGTAACATCCCGCCATGGCGGTCCTCCACCCCGGCCCGGCGAGGCCCGGCTGACCGCCGGGACGGCCTCCCGCCTGCCCTGACCCGCCCCTGGAGATCCGCATGTCCCGACCGCTCATCGGCATCACCGCCTACCTGGAGGCCGCCCGCTGGGGCGACTGGGTGCGCGAGGCCGTGCTGTCACCGCCGTCCTACGCCAAGGCGGTCGAGCGGGCCGGCGGCGCGCCGGTGCTGCTGCCGCCGCTCGACCCCCATGTCGCCGGCGACCACGTCGGCGGCCTGTCCGGCGTCCTGCTGGCCGGCGGCGCGGGCCTCGGCGCCGCCACCTACGTCGGCGGGCACGACGAGCGCGCGCCCGAGCCGCAGGCCCACCGCGACCGGTACGAGCTGGCCCTGGCCAGGGCCGCCGTCCGGGCCGGCCTGCCGATCCTGGCCATCGCCCGCGGCCTGCACGTCCTCAACGTCGCCCAGGGCGGCACGCTGATCCCGTGGCTGCCCGAGGTGCTCGGCCACGGGCGGCACGGCGAGCCGGGCGCGGCGCACGACATCCAGGTGAGCGTGTCGAGCAGGCTCGGCAAGGCCGTCGGCGACCACGTCGAGGCGGTCGCGCCGCACCACCAGTCCGTGCGCCGCCTGGGCAGCGGCCTGCTCGCGGTCGCCTGGGCCGACGACCAGATCGTCGAGGGCGTCGAGCTCCAGGGCCACCGGTTCTGCGTCGGCGTCCAGTGGCATCCCGAACGCGGCGGGGACAATCGGCTCTTCGATGCGTTCGTCGAGGCGGCCCGCTAGGCTGCGCTCATGCCGCTGCACCCCCAGGCGCGGGACTACGTCGCCCTCTACCCGTCGGACCTCAACGCCGACCTGGCCACGCTCGACCTGGCCACGATCCAGGAGATGCGCGCGCACGACGGCTTCGCGGCCCAGCGGGGGCCGCTGACCAAACTCCCGTTCGTCCGCGACGAGCTCGCCGGCGACGTGCCGATCCGCATCTACCGCGCCGACCCCGGCGACGGCCTGCTGCCCGTCGTGGTCTACTTCCACGGCGGCGGCTGGGTCTTCGGCAGCGTCAGGCGCAACGACGCGCTCGGCCGCGACCTGGCCCTGCGCACCGGCGCCGTGGTCGTCTCGGCCGACTACCGGCTGGCCCCCGAACACCCCTTCCCGGCCGCCGCCGACGACGCCTGGACCGTCGTGCGCGACGTCTTCGCCAGGCCCGCCTTCTACCAGAGCAACGGCAGCGTGGCCGTCGTCGGCGACAGCGCGGGCGGCAACCTGGCCGCCGTCGCCGCCTGGCGGGCCGCCGGGTCCGGCATCCGGCTGGCCCACCAGGCGCTGGTCTACCCGGTGCTCGACACGGCCATGGACACCCCCAGCTACCACGCCTACGCCAAGGGCTTCGGGCTCGACGCCGCCGAGATGGCCTGGTTCGCCGAGCGTTACGCGTCCGGCGCCGACCCCGCCGACCCGCTGCTGAGCCCGCTGCGCATCGCCGACCTGACCGGCCTGCCGCCGGCCACCGTCCTGACCGCCGAGTGCGACGTGCTCAGGGACGAGGGCGAACACTACGCCCGCCGCCTGGCCGATGCCGGCGTGCCGGTGGAGGCGCGCAGGTTCGACGGCGCGATCCACGGCTTCTTCGGCCTGCCCGGCCTGTTCGACCAGGCGGCCGAGGCCAGGCAGTACATCGCCGACCGCCTGCGGGAGCACCTGTGACCTTCACCAAGCTCAAGCTCGACACCCCGGCCGAGGGCGTGCTGCGTGTCACGATCAGCGAGCCCGGCAGGCTCAACGCCGTCGACATGACCGGCCACCGCGAGCTGAGCGAGATCTGGCGCGAGGCCGACCGCGACGACTCCGTCCGGGCGATCGTGGTCAGGGGCGAGGGCACGGCGTTCTCGGCCGGCGGCGACCTGTCGATGATCGAGGAGATGACCCGCGACCACGCCACCCGGATGCGCGTGTTCGCCGAGGCCCGCGACATCGTCTACAACGTGCTCAACTGCTCCAAGCCCATCGTCTCGGCCGTCCAGGGCCCGGCCGTGGGCGCCGGGCTCGCGGTGGCGCTGCTGGCCGACGTCTCGGTGGCCGGCCGCACCGCGCGCATCATCGACGGCCACACCCGGCTTGGCGTCGCCGCCGGCGACCACGCCGCGATCATCTGGCCGCTGCTGTGCGGCATGGCCAAGGCCAAGTACCACCTGCTGCTGTGCGAGCCCGTCACCGGCGAGCAGGCCGAGCGCATGGGCCTGGTCAGCCTGTGCGTCGACGACGACCAGGTGCACGACAAGGCGATGGAGATCGCGGTCCGGCTCGCCCAGGGCTCCCAGGAGGCGATCCGGCTGACCAAGTACTCGCTCAACAACTGGCTGCGCCTGGCCGGCCCGTCCTTCGACGCCTCGCTGGCGATGGAGTTCCTCGGCTTCACCGGCCCCGACGTGGTCGAGGGCGTGCGCGCGGTGCGCGAGAAGCGGCCGCCCTCCTTCGGCTGAGCCGGGCGCGTGTGCTTGTCCGGGCCCGGGGTAGGCGCACCCTCATGACGGACAACGATGTGGTCGACCTGTTGGTGCGCCAGCACGAGCAGATCAAGAGCCAGTTCACGGAGGTCGAGAACGCTGCCCCCGAGGACAAAGCAGCGGCTTTCCAGAGGCTGGTGCGCCTGCTGGCCGTCCACGAGACAGCAGAGGAGGAGATCGTCCACCCGTACGCGCGCCGCCACGTCGACGACGGCGACGACCTGGTGGACGAGCGACTGGCCGAGGAGAACGCGGCCAAGGACATGCTCACCCTGATGGAGCGGGCGGGCGTCGACGACCCGCAGTTCGCGGCCAACCTGGCCACGCTGCGCAAGGCCGTCGTCGAGCACGCCGAGGCCGAGGAACGCGAGGAGTTCCCCAGGCTCAGGCAGGCCGCCGGTGAGAAGGAGCTGCACGCGATGGCGATCGGCGTCAAGGCCGCCGAGGCGCTCGCGCCCACGCACCCGCACGCCGGCGTCGAGACCGCGCCGAAGAACCTGCTGGCGGGCCCGCCCGCCGCGATCATGGACAGGGCCCGTGACGTGATCCGCAAGGCGACGGGCAGGGCCTGAGGTCCGTCAGAAACTCCGGGGCAACCCGAGCACCTGTGTCGCGAGGTAGTTGAGCAGAAGCTCCTCCGTCACGGGTGCCACCCTTCCGATACGGGCGTCGGCCAGCAACCTGGCCACCGGGTACTCCAGCGAGTACGCCATGCCGCCGTGCGTCTGGAACGCGGCGTCGGCCGCCTCCCACGCGGCCTGGGAGGCGGTCAGCTTGGCGATGTTGGCCTCGGTGCCGCACGGCAGCCGCCGGTCGAAGGACCAGGCCGCCTTGTAGAGCATCAGCCGCGCCAGCTCGATCTTGGCCTTGACCTGCGCCAGCGGGAACGCGATGGCCTGGTTGGCGCCGATCGGGCGGCCGAACACCTCGCGCTCCTTGGCGTAGCCGACCGCCACCCGCAGCGCCACCTCGGCGCCGCCCAGCGCGGAGGCGGCCAGCAGCACCCGCTCGGGGTTGAGGACGTCCCACAGCACGGCCGCGCCGCCGTCCACCTCGCCGACCACGCTGGTGGCGGGCACCCGCAGGTCGTCGACGAACACCATGTTGGACGGCGTGGTGTTGGCGCCCATCTTGGGGATCGGCCGGAAGGACAGCTGCCCGGCGGCGACCGCCTCGGGCACGTTCACCAGGAACACGGTCAGCCCGTGGGTGCGCGGCCTGGCCTCGGCCGCCGGGACCGTCCTGGTCACCAGCAGCATCCAGGTGGCGCGCTGCACGCCGGTGATCCAGATCTTCTGGCCGTTGAGCACGTAGTCGCCGCCGTCGCGGCGGGCCGAGGTGGTGATCGCCAGCGAGTTGGAGCCGGCGTCCGGCTCGGTCAGGGCGAAGCACGTCTCGACCTCGCCCGTGGCCAGCCGGGGCAGCAGCTCGGCCCGCTGCTCGGCGGTGCCGTGCCGGGCCAGGGTGAGCGCGCCGAAGCCGGGGGTGAGCACGTACGTGAAGGCCGAGCCGCCCGCCGCGCCCGAGCTCGCCAGCGTCTCGGTGGCCACCGCCAGCTCCAGCAGCCCCTGCCCGCCCCCGCCGTACTCCTCCGGCACGGCCAGGCCCAGCCAGCCGCCCTTGGCCAGGTCGGCCCAGACCTCCTCCGGCCAGCGCTTGTCGCTCTCGCACCGCTGCCAGTAGTCGAGGTCGTAGCGGGCGCAGATCTCGGCGACGCCGCGCTGGACGGCCTGGGCGCTCTCGGGAAGGGTGAAATCCATCCCGCCATCGTAGAAGTTCGTTCTGTTCAGGGTCGAGGTCTGCGGGCGTGGAAGACGAAGGCCGGCGGCGTGTTGCGCCACACCGTGCGTCCGGGCACGACCTCCTCGAACCGCTCGGCCAGCAGCGCCCGGAACCGCCGGGCCGAGCTGAGCGGGATGGCGTGGATGTAGGAGAAGGTGGTGAAGGCCGCGCCGGGGCTCATCACCGACGTCACCGCGTCCAGCAGCTCGTGCTGCAGCCCCGTGGGGAAGGCCGCCCACGGCAGGCCGCTCACCACGACGTCGGCGTGGCTCAGCCCGCGCCCGGCCAGCAGCTCGCCCAGGCGCGCCGCGTCCGCGTGGGCCACGTCCACGGCGGGGAACCGCGCGGCGAGCAGCCTCGCCAGCCGCTCGTTCACCTCGACGGCCAGGTGGTGGCCGCGCCCGGCCAGCCGCTGCTGGATCTCCGCCGTGAACGGGCCCGTGCCCGGCCCGAGCTCCACCACGGTCGGCTCGCCGCGCTCCGGGACCGGCGCGCAGACGGCGGCGGCCAGCCGGCGCGAACTCGGGGCGACGGCGCCGATCACGGCGGGGGCGCGCAGGAACTGGCCGAGGAACATTGCGGTGTCGTTGGACATGGCCTCGAACGTATCGGGAAGATCACCCTCTGCGCTCCCCCCTCTGGACGAACCTGCGGCCAGTAGGAGGAGACGGGGTCCTCCGCGCGGAGGATCAGGTATCGGCCGAGGGTGGATAGCGTGAGGCCATGCGTTGGCGTGGTGTGCCGCTCGATGTCCTGCTCGCGGCATCAGGCGTGGGGCTGGACCTGTTGACGACGGCCCACGCGGGCGACACCGCGTACCTGCCGGCGGCGATGAACATCCCCATGGCCCTCCTGGTGGGCCTGCCCATGGGGTTCGTGCGGCGGCGGCCGCTGGCCGTCACTTTCTACCTGGCCGCCTTCCTCGTGCTCAGCGACCAGCTCGGCTCCTACACCTCCAACACCGCGCAGATCCTCATCTGCGTCGCGCTCGGCGTGGTCGGCTTCCGCGTCCCGTCGCGGCCCGCCATGGCCGGCGTGGGCGCCACCGTCCTGGCCACGGCGGTCAACATCGCCGACCCCGGCATCGCGATGACCGGCAACACCTGGATGTACTCGGTGCTGCTGCCCGTCTTCCCCACCGTGCTCGGAGCCTACCTGCGCAGCTCGGCCGAGCGCCTGGAGGAGCCCGACGTCACGCCCGACGCGCTGCTGGCCGCCGGCGGCGTGGCCATCACCGTGCTCAGCACCTGGACCTCCTGGCACAGCGGCGCCCTGCCCGTGTGGGTGATCGGCCTGCTGGCCGTGGTCGGCGGGCTGTCGCTCGGCGTCGCCCGGCGCCTGCCCGGCCTGGTCCTGCTGCTGCAGGGGGTGCTGCTGATCGCCGCCGACACCTACCTCAACGACGCCGTCAACACCTGCCTGATCCTCACGCTCATCGCGATCGGCGTGTTCTCCATGCGCGTCGCCTCCTGGGCCTGGACGGGGGCCGCGTACCTCACCGGCTGCCTGCTGGCCGCCATCGCCGTCGTCGGCGACGGCACCGAGATCACCCCGCTCCGCGTCGGCGTGCTGATGACGCTGGTGGCCACGCCCATCGCGATCGGCCGCTACCTCGGCATGCGGCAGGCCGCCGCCGCCGCCGAACGCCTGCGCGCCGAGGAGTCGGCCCGGCTCGCGGTCGCCCAGGTGCGCGCCGACCAGCTCGCCGAGCGCGAGCGCATCGCCCGCGACGTGCACGACATCGTGGCCCACCACGTCGGCGCCATGGTGCTGCGCGCCAGCGCCGCCCGCTACACCGCGCCCGACGGGCCGGTCGCCGACGCGCTGTCCGACATCCGCGAGACCGGCCACCAGGTGCTGCAGGACCTGCGCGACCTGCTCGACCTGCTGCGCGACCCCGACCGCGGCCCCGACCTGCTGGCCAACCCGGCCGACGTCGTCCGCGAGTCCGCCGAACGCATGGCCGCCGCCGGCCTCGTCGTCGACCTCGACCTCGACCCGGCCAGCGACCGCGCCCCGCTCATCGCCCGCGCCTCCGCCGCGCGCATCGTCCAGGAAGGTCTCACCAACGTGCTCAAACACGCCGGACCCGGCACCCGGGTCCGCGTCACCGTGGC
The DNA here is from genome assembly GCF_044465345.1 of Nonomuraea sp. NPDC049684. Taxonomy (NCBI): domain Bacteria; kingdom Bacillati; phylum Actinomycetota; class Actinomycetes; order Streptosporangiales; family Streptosporangiaceae; genus Nonomuraea; species Nonomuraea sp. NPDC049684. Next base: position 348,141 of record NZ_JBITLO010000006.1, read on the forward strand.
CCCCGCGCAGGAAGGGCTGTCCATCGAGATCCGCAACGGCCGCCCGCCCACCGCCATCGAGCGGCTGCCCTCCTCCGGCCGCGGCCTGGCCGGCATGCGCGAGCGGGTGCGCGCCCTCGGCGGCACCCTCAGCGCCGGCCCCGACGGCGACGGCGGCTGGCTGCTGCTGGCCAGCCTGCCCGCCAGGAGCGCCGCGTGATCCGCGTCCTGGTGGCCGACGACCAGGCGCTGGTCCGCGCGGGCGTGCGCATGCTGCTGCAGGCCGCGGGGGACATGGAGGTCGTGGGCGAGGCCGAGGACGGCGCCGAGGCCGTCCGCCTGGCCGAACGCCACGTGCCCGACGTCATCCTCATGGACCTGCGCATGCCCCGCGTCGACGGCCTGGAGGCGACCAGGCGGGTGCTGGCGGCCCGCCCCGGCGCCCGCGTGGTCGTGCTCACCACCTTCGCCGAGGACGCCGACGTGCACGCCGCCCTGCGCGCCGGCGCCGTCGGCTTCCTGGTCAAGGACGACGAGCCGGAACGCATGGTCGACGCCGTGCGCAGGGCCGCCGCGGGGGAGCAGCTGCTGGCCCCCTCGGTGCTGCGCCGGGTCGTGGAACGCTTCCTGGCCGCCGAGGAGCAGGCCGCCGCGCCGCCGCCGTCCGGGCTGACCGAGCGGGAGCTGGAGGTGCTCGCCCTGGTCGGCACCGGCCTGTCCAACGCCGAGATCGCAGAGGAGCTGCACGTCGGCGTCACCACCGTCAAGACGCACATCGCCGCCGCCATGGACAAGCTCGGCCTGCGCAACCGCATCCAGGCCGCCGTGGTCGCCCACCGCTCCGGTCTCGTGGACGCCGCCTTCCGCCCGGTCCGTCCGCCACGTGGGGGACCGGGGGGTCATCCCGCAGGCTGACGACCGTGTGCGGCCGCCCTCGACACGATATGGGTCCTTCGTTCGCAGAAAGGATCCACATCATGGGGGAGACACAGGTCATGCCGCGTCCCGGCACGACCCGGCAGGTGTCGGCCGGGCTGCTCCACAGCCTGCGCGTCGCCATCATCGCCCAGGCGGCCGCGCTGCTCGTGGCCGCCTCGTTCGCCGGGCAGGCCGTGTCGGCGGGCGGCGGCCCGGTGGCCGAGACGCACGTCATGGCGGGCATGGTCGTCCACCTGGTGGCGCTCGTGCAGATCGTGCTGGCGATCCTGGTCTGGCGGCCCGGCCGCGGCGCCGGCTGGCCGGTGTGGGCCAGCGTCGCGCTGTTCGTCGTCGGCGGGCTCCAGCACGTCACCTGGCTCTGGCTGGGCGCCCACCTGCCCAACGGGGTGCTGCTGTTCGGCCTCATCGGCGCGCTGCTGGTCTGGTCGTGGTCGCCGTCGGCCGCGCGGCGCCGCTAAGGTCTGAGGTGTGTATGTGAAGATCTGCGGGTTGAGCGAGCCCGAGCACGTCGAGGCCGCCGTCGAGGCGGGCGCCGACGCCATCGGGTTCGTGCTCACCCGGAGCCCGCGCAGGGTCACGCCCGAGCGGGCGGCCGAGCTGGCCGCGCCGATCCCGGCCCACGTGCTCACCGTGGGCGTCTTCCGGGGCGAGACCCCCGAGGAGGTCCGGGCCGCCGCGCTGGCCTCGGGTGTGCGCGCCGTGCAGCTCCACGGCCACCACCCGCACGCCGACTTCACCGCGCTGAAAGACCTCGGCCGGCCGCTCGTGCGGGCCGTCGACGCCGCCGCCGACCTGCGGTGCGGCGCCTACGACGAAGACCTGCTCATCGTCGACGCCCCGCGTCCCGGCTCGGGGGAGCCGTGGGACTGGGCGGCGGTGCGCGGCCGCCCGTCCGGCCGGTGGATGCTGGCCGGCGGGCTCGACCCGGCCAACGTGGCCGAGGCCGTCGAGGCCGCCCGCCCGTGGGGGGTCGACGTGTCCAGCGGCGTCGAGACCGCGCCGGGCGTCAAGGACTCCGCCCTGATCAGGGCCTTCCTGCGGGCCGCGCGCGGTGGCTGACGAGCTGGCGCGGGCCCTTTCCTTCGTGCACGGCTTCGCCCGGCGCAAGGCGCCCGTCGTGGCGCCGGTGCCCGGCGGGTTCGCGGTGCTCGACGAGCGCTACCCGATGTCCCACGACGACAACAAGCTCGTGGTCCGGAGCGGCCGCCCGGAGCCGGTGCTCGCGGCCGCCGAGGAGCGGCTCGCCGGGCTCGGCCACCGGCTGGTGTGCGTCGACGACGACCGGCTGGGCCAGGAGTTCCGGCCCGCCTTCGCCGCCGCCGGCTACGGCCACGAGACCAACGTCGTCATGGCCTTCCGCGGCGCCCGTCCCGCCGCGCCCGCCGTCGCCACCGAGCCGCTCACGCTGGAGGAGCTGCTGCCCGTGCTGCGCGAGGAGTGGCGCGAGTCGCTGCCGCAGGCGTCGCCGGGCGTGGCCGACGGGCTCGCCGCCCGCGCCGCGGCCCGCGTGTCCGGCGCGGACCGGGTCGAGTTCCACGCCGTACGCGCCCCCGGCGGGCAGATCGCCGCCCACGCCGACCTCTACGTGCACGAAGGCGTCGCCCAGATCGAGAATGTCTACACCCTCGGCCGCCACCGCGGCCAGGGCCACGCCCGCGCCCTGCTGACCGCGCTGCTGGCCGCCACGGCCGACACCGAGCTGACGTTCCTGGTCGCCGACGCCGCCGACTGGCCACGCGAGTTCTACGCCCGCCTCGGCTTCGAGCCCGTGGGATACACCCACGCCTTCCTGCGCACCTGACCGCCCGCCCGGCCGCCCTGGGGCCGGGCGCTCAGGCGCCCACCCAGCGGGCCAGGGCCACCGCGGCGGGGCCCAGCAGGGCCAGCACGGCCCCCGACAACGCGTGCACCATGGTGTAGGCCAGCAGCGGCGTCCCGTTCCCCGACCTCACCCGCACCCCGCCCAGGACGGTCGTCAGGCCGTGCTGCCCGGTCACCGCGCCCAGCACCAGCGGCGGCGGCAGCATCATCAGCTTGGCCCCCAGCGCCAGCGAGATCACCACCGGCACGGCCGCCGTGGCGACCGCGCCCAGGGCCACCTGCCAGGCGTGCCGCGCCACCAGTTCCACCGCCGCCGGGCCGGCCGACAGCCCGAGCGCCGCCACGAACACGCCGAGCGCCACCTCGCCCACCACCCGGGCGGCGCCGGCGTCGTACTGGCCGAAGCCGGCCCGTCCGGTCCGTGCCCGGCCGAACACCAGCCCGGCCGCCAGGCAGCCGAGCGAGGCCGTCAGGCCGCCCGCCAGGCCCGCCACCATCCCCGCCACGAGCCCGGCGGCCAGGTAGACGACGTCGGCCCGCCGCCCGGCCTCCGCCCGCGCCCCGAGCCAGGACGCCGCCCGGTCCACGTCCCGCTTCAGCCCGGTCACCCGCACCACGTCACCGGCGCACAGCCGCGTGCCCGGCCTGACCGGCAACCGGCACCCCACCCGCCGCACCTCGCACACGTGCAGGTCCTGCACCCCCTGGCCGGACAGCCCGGCGCGCAGGTCGCGCACGGTCGCCGGCGGCCGGCTTCCGAGCATGACGTCGGCCACCTCCACGTCCAGGTCGAGCTCCCGCCCGCCCGGCACCTCGGGCCCGACCACCGCGCCGGCGTTGACGACGTCCTGCCGCACGCCGACCACCACGACCTCGTCGTCCCGCTGGAGCAGCGTGTCGGGGCCGAACGGGATCGGGCGGCCGTTCCTGCGCAGCCGCTCCACCGAGACCCGGGTGCCCATGGCGATCTCCGCCTGCCCGACCGTCCTGCCCTCGCCGGTGGTGACCTGGTGGGCCCGGCCCAGCACCGAAGGCGGCGGCGTCTCCTCCGCGCCGTCCAGCCGCCGCCACAGCGCCGCGGCCTCCTCCCCGGGGTCGAACCGGAGCGCCGCGGGCGCGGCCCTGACGGTCAGCAGCGCGACGGTGACCAGGGCGAGGAGGTAGGACAGGACGTACGCGGGCCCGAGCGCCTGGTGCGCGATCCCGGCGGCCTGCAGGGCGTCGGACGCCGTGCCCAGCGCCACCGGCCCGGCCGCCGCCCCGGCGACCAGCCCCGCCGTGGTGCCCGGGTCGAGCCCGAGCGCGTCCGCCACCAGCGCCGCGACCGCCAGCGCCCCGACGACCTCGACGACCGTGAACCACAGGTACCGCAGGTTGCGCCCGGTGAACGCGGCGAAGAAGGCGGGCCCGAGGGTGTAGCCGATGGTGAAGGCGAAGATCGAGAAGGCGATCACGCGCACCTGCTGGTGGACCTCGACGCCGCCGGTCAGCAGCCCCGCGGCGAGGGCGACGGCCAGCGTCCCGGCCGCGCCGCCGAGGGCCACCCCGCGGAACCTGAGCCGGCCCAGGGCGAACCCGAGGGCCAGGCAGAGGAACAAGGCGATCTCCGGCGCGTCCCGCAGCACGCCGGACTCCCAGGGCCACATCCGATCCCCCCAAGGCAGGCCGGCAGCGCGGGGGGATCGATCATCCAGGCTTTTCCCGCCCCCACATGCCGCGAAACGCCATCAACCCCCACCGGCCCCGCGGGGAATGGTCGCTGGTGGGGCGTCTGTGCCGGAGTTCCACGCAGTAGGGTCTCTGCGTGAGCGAAACTTCCGCCGAGGACCGGATCTGGACGGTTCCCAACCTGCTGAGCTTCCTGCGCCTGCTCGGCGTGCCCGTGTTCCTCTGGTTGGTTCTGGGGCCCAGGGCGGACGGGTGGGCCATCGGCATCCTCATCGTGGCCGGGTTCACCGACTGGCTCGACGGCAAGATCGCTCGCGCGTTCAACCAGACCAGCAAGCTCGGCCGGGTGATCGACCCGGCCGCCGACAAGCTGTACGTCTTCGCCACGATCCTGGCGCTGCTGCTGCGCGAGGTCATCCCGTGGTGGCTGGTGGCCGTCATCGTGGCGCGGGAGCTCTTCGTCGCCTGTTCGTTCCCCGTACTTCGCAAACACGGATATAAGGCACTTCAGGTGCATTTCCTGGGCAAGGCCGCCATGTTCAACCTCATGTACGCCTTCCCGCTGCTCTTCCTCGCCTCCCACACCGGGTGGTATGCCGATATAGCGCGAATTGCCGGGTGGGCCTTCGCGATCTGGGGCACCGGCCTGTATTGGTGGGCAGGGATCCTGTATGTGGTGCAGGTGCGCCAACTCGTAACCGCGACCACGAAGGAGTGATCGGGTGAAGGCGGTCGTCATGGCGGGCGGGGAGGGGACTCGGCTGCGTCCGATGACCGCCAACCAGCCCAAACCTCTGCTCCCGGTGGCCAACCGCCCGATCATGGAACACGTCCTGCGCCTGCTCAAACGGCACGGCATCACCGAGACGGTCGTCACCCTGCAGTTCCTGGCCGCCCTCGTGCGCAACTACTTCGGCGACGGCGACGAGCTGGGCATGAACCTCCAGTACGCCACCGAGGACCTGCCGCTCGGCACCGCGGGCAGCGTGAAGAACGCCGCCGCCCGCCTGCGCGACGACCGCTTCCTGGTCATCTCCGGCGACGCCCTCACAGATATCGACTTATCCGACATGATCCGTTTTCATCGCGAAAATTCGGCTCTTGTCACCATCGGTCTGAAGCGCGTTCCCAACCCGCTCGAATTCGGGATCATCATCCTCGACGAGAACGGACGCGTTCAGCGCTTCCTGGAGAAGCCCACCTGGGGCCAGGTCTTCTCCGACACCGTCAACACCGGCATCTACGTCATGGAGCCCGAGATCCTCGACGCCGTGGCCGACGGCGAACCGGTCGACTGGTCCTCGGACGTCTTCCCCGCCCTCCTGGAACGCGGCGCCCCCATCTACGGCTACGTCGCCGACGGCTACTGGGAGGACGTCGGCACCCACGCCAGCTACCTCAAGGCCCAGGCCGACGCGCTGTCCGGCCGGGTCCGCCTCGACATCGGCGGCTTCGAGCTCTCCCCGGGCGTCTGGGTGGCCGACTCGGCCACGGTCGACCCCGACGCCGTCCTGAAGGGCCCGCTGCTGATCGGCGACTACGCCAAGGTGGAGGCGGGCGCCGAACTGCGCGAGTACACCGTGCTGGGCAACAACGCGGTCGTGCGCGAGGGCGCCTTCCTGCACCGCGCGGTCGTCCACGACAACGTCTACGTCGGCCCCGGCGCCCACCTGCGCGGCTGCGTCATCGGCAAGAGCACCGACGTCATGGGCGGCGCCCGCGTCGAGGAGAACGCCGTCATCGGCGACGAGTGCGTCATCGAGGCCGAGGCGTACGTCTCCAGCGGCGTCAAGGTCTACCCGTTCAAGACCATCGAGGCCGGCGCGGTCGTCAACACCAGCGTCATCTGGGAGTCGCGCGGCCAGCGCAACCTGTTCGGCCCGCGCGGGGTCAGCGGCCTGGTCAACGTCGAGATCACCGCCGAGCTGTGCGTCCGGCTGGCCGGCGCGTACGCCACCACCCTGCGCAAGGGCGCCTACGTCGTCACCTCCCGCGACTGCTCCCTGGCCGCAAGGGCGCTCAAGCGGGCCGTCATCGGCGCCCTGACCGCCGCCGCGATCAACGTCCTGGACCTGGAGGCCGCGCCGCTGCCCGTGGCCCGCTTCCACACCGCCCGCGAGTCGGCCGCCGGCGGCATCGCCCTGCGCACCACGCCCGGCGACCCGCAGAGCGTCGACATCGTCATCATGGACGACCGCGGCGCCGACCTGCCCCCGGCCGCCCAGCGCAAGCTGGAGCGGGTCTTCTCCCGCCAGGAGTACCGGCGGGCCTTCCCCGGCGAGATCGCCGAGCTGCACTACCCGGCCAGGGCCGTCGAGGGCTACACGCACGAGCTGATGCGGGCCATCGGCGTCACCGGCGTCAGGGACATGAAAGTCGTGGTCGACTGCGCCGGCGGCACCTCCTCCCTGGTGATGCCCACGCTGCTCAGCCGCGCCGGCGTCGAGGTGCTCACCGTCAACGCCCGGCTGGACGACGTCTCGCCCACCGAGACGCTGGCCGAGCGCCGGCGCGACCTGCAACGCCTGTCGGAGCTGGTCAGCTCCTCGCGGGCGGCCTTCGGCGTCCGCTTCGACCCGGTCGGGGAGCGCATCGCGCTGGTGGACGAGACCGGCCAGCTCATCAGCGAGGATCGCGCCCTGCTGGTCGTGCTGGACCTGGTGGCGGCCGAGCGCCGGGGCGGCCGGGTGGCCCTGCCGGTCACCACCACGCGGGTCGCCGAGCAGGTCTGCCGCTTCCACGGCGTGCAGGTGCAGTGGACCTCGACCGCGCTCGACGCCCTGACCTCCGCCGCCCAGGGCCCCGACATGATCTTCGCGGCCGACGGGCGCGGCGGGTTCGTCGTGCCGGAGTTCAGCCCGGCCATCGACGGCCTGGCCGCGTTCATGCGCCTGCTGGGCCTGGTGGCCCGCACCCGGCTGTCGCTCAGCCAGATCGACGCCAGGATCCCCGAGGTCAAGCTGCTGCGCCGGAGCGTCCCGACCCAGTGGGCGGCCAAGGGCGCGGTGATGCGCTCGGTCATCGAGGCCGCCGAGGCCGAGCCCGACGGCTGGCGCGTGGACACCACCGACGGCGTGCGGGTCGCCCGCGACGACGGGTCGTGGGTGCTGATCCTGCCCGCCGCCGCCGAGCCGGTCACCGAGCTGTGGGCCGAGGCCCCCGACATGGACGGCGCGCAGGCATTGCTCGAACGGTGGGCCCGCGTGGTCGAGCAGGCGGCCGTCTGATCACGTAGAGTAGCGGAAAAGCCTTCGCCCGAGATGTGCGCGCGGAGTGCCGCAAGATCGTAATGTAGAAACGCGCGGCGGCATGGACCACGGGGTGGGGGCGGCGGTAACTTTGTCAGCGTCCGAACCGCAGTCCAGCGCCCCGCCTTGACCTTTGCCGCTGATCAGCGTAAGTTGCGGCATTCGCAAACTTGAAGAGCGAAGGCAGGCGCGTCCCCAGCACCGTCGCCGCGTCTTCGCGGTAGGAGGCCGAGCCGATCGATGCCGAGCGTCTACTGCACGCAGTGCGGGCACGCCAACCCCGAGGATGCCCGTTTCTGTTCCCGCTGTGGGTCACCGCTGACCAGACCCGAGGTCTCCGGGGACACCACGTCGACGATCTCGGTCGCGGGAATCGAGGCGTACGAGGCTGAGACAGGCGACATGCTCCTGGCCGAACGGGCGCTGGTCGAACAGCTCCCGCCCGGCACGGCGTTGCTCACGGTGACCAGAGGGCCCAACCAGGGCAGCCGGTTCCGGCTGGACAAAGACCTCACCACGACCGGGCGCCACCCGGAGAGCGACATCTTCCTCGACGACATCACCGTCTCCCGCCGCCACGTGGAGTTCTACCGCCACCGCGGCGGCCAGTTCTCCGTACGCGACGTGGGCAGCCTCAACGGCACCTACGTCAACCGGGAGCGCATCGAGGAGGTTCCCCTGCACTCCGGAGACGAGGTGCAGATCGGCAAGTTCCGCCTCGTCTTCCTGATGAGGGTCAACGCCGGCGCATGAGCTCACAGGCGGCACGCTCGCACATGAGCATCGGGGAGGTGCTCGCCCTGCTGCAGGGCGAGTTCCCCGACGTCACCGTGTCCAAGATCCGCTTCTTGGAGGGTGAGGGGCTGATCGAGCCCGAGCGCAGCCCCTCGGGCTACCGCAAGTTCACCCATCTCCACGTCGAGCAGTTGCGTTTCATCCTGACCGAGCAGCGCGACCACTACCTGCCGCTGCGGGTGATCAAGGACAGGATGGCCGAGAGCTTCGGCCGTCCGCGCGCGGTGCAGCAGACCCAGGAGATCCGGTACGACCGGGCCCAGCTGCTGGAGGCGGCCGGCATCGACGAGGAGACCCTCGCCGAGCTGGAGGACTACGGCCTGCTCGCCCCCGTGGCCAGGCGCTACGACGAGGAGGCGCTGAAGATCGCGCGCAGCGTCGGCGCCCTGGCCCGCTTCGGCCTGCACGCCCGCCATCTGCGCGCGGTCAAGGCCGCCGCCGAGCGGGAGTGCGGGCTGGTCGAGCAGACCGTCGCGCCCATACTCAAGCGGCGCGCGCCCGGCGCCATCGGCGAGGCCGACGAGGCCGCCAGGGAGCTGTCCACGCTCCTGCTCGACCTGCACGCCTCGCTGGTCCGTCTCGGCGTCAGGTCTGTCCTGGGCCGCTGAGGGCACAGAGCTGGAAGGCCGGGGCACATTCCAGGCCTGCCGGGTGTTACGTTGAAATGCATAGGCGTGTAGCAGAAACGACCCAGTCAACAGCTGTGCCGGGTGACCGGCCGGCCGAATACGGAGCAGCCCGTGTTGCAGATGGAGGTCGTGGGCGTTCGAGTTGAGATGCCCACAAATCAGCCGATCGTCTTGCTCAAGGAGGCACACGGGGAACGGTTCCTTCCGATCTGGATCGGCATGACCGAGGCGACCGCGATCGCCCTGGCGCAGGCCGAGGAGCCGCCGCCCCGGCCGCTCACCCACGACCTGTTCAGGGACGTGCTGAGCGCGCTCGGCGTCGGGCTGCGCGCGGTCAACATCGTGGCCCTGCGTGACGGCATCTTCTTCGCCGACCTGGTGTTCTCCAACGGCGTGGAGGTCAGCGCCCGCCCCTCCGACTCCATCGCCCTGGCGCTGCGCACCGGCGCGCGCATCTTCGCCAGCGAAGAGGTCGTCCAGGAGGCCGGTGTGATCATCCCTGACGACCAGGAGGACGAGGTGGAGAAGTTCAGGGAGTTCCTTGACACGATCACTCCCGAGGACTTCGGCAGGGCGGGGTAGGTATTTCAGTGCATTTACGCTTCACGACGCGCCGAGCCGGATCGTTGACTGAGCATGGTCACGGTCCTACGGTGCAAGTGAAACCCGTGGTCGCCCTTTACGAACCCCCAGATCAGGCCATGGGATGAGAGAAAGCCGGAGGTCCGCGTGGCGGTCAGCAGCGGCGAGGGAAAGACGGCCGGCCAGGAAGATCCGGTGCGGCGCGAGAGCGCGCGGCAGCGTGCCGGAGAGCAGGGACTGCTCTTCGACGAGCAGCCCGCGACGGTGCCCGACGACATCGGATACCGCGGGCCCACAGCCTGCTCGGCGGCCGGCATCACCTACAGGCAGCTCGACTACTGGGCGCGCACGGGCCTGGTCGAGCCCACGATAAGAGCCGCGCACGGCTCGGGCTCGCAGCGGCTCTACAGCTTCCGCGACATCCTGGTGCTCAAGGTCGTCAAACGGCTGCTCGACACCGGGGTGTCGTTGCAGCAGATCCGCACCGCGGTGCAGCATCTGCGTGACCGCGGGGTCGCCGACCTCGCGCAGATCACGCTCATGAGCGACGGTGTCAGCGTCTACGAGTGCACCTCGGCCGACGAGGTGATCGATCTCCTCCAGGGCGGCCAGGGCGTGTTCGGCATCGCGCTCGGCCGGGTCTGGCGAGAGGTCGAGGGCTCCCTCGCGGAGCTGCCGGGGGAACGGGCGGCGGTCGAGGACACCGTCCCGGCCGACCATCCCGCTGACGAGCTCGCCAAGCGGCGTCGCGCACGCCGCACGGGGTGAGCTGAACCGCTGAACACACCGTAGTAATCTAGGACAGAGTAAGGCTGATGACCCCGTGCGGGAGAGTCCCTGGGCTTCGGTCCTGGGGCGCCGAAGGAGCAACCCTCCCCGGAATCTCTCAGGCATCCCGTACCGCTCGGGTGAGGCAACTCTGGAAAGCAGGTGCGCCCGCCAGGCGCACCTCACCGACGGTGCAAGCCCCATGGTGGGGTGAAGCTCTCAGGTCGCGATGACGTCGCGATGACAGAGGGGGAGATCCGGCACTCGCCCGCGCCCTGGCGCCGGTCTCCAAGCCTCGGGAGGCAACCTCCATGACCGACCTGTCCGCTCCGCCGTTCTCGTCCAGGCACATCGGCCCATCCGAGTCCGAGCAGCAGCGCATGCTCGAGGCCGTGGGCTTCGAGTCCGTCGGCGATCTGGTGGCCGTGGCCGTGCCCGAGGCCATCAGGGTCAAGGACCGGCTCAAGCTGCCGGCCGCCGCGAGCGAGACCGAGGCCATCGCCGAGCTGCGCGAGCTGGCCTCCCGCAACCGGGTGCTGACCTCCATGATCGGCCTGGGCTACTACGACACCGTCACGCCCGCCGTCATCCGGCGCAACCTGCTGGAGAACCCGGGCTGGTACACCGCCTACACGCCGTACCAGCCGGAGATCTCGCAGGGCCGCCTGGAGGCGCTGCTGAACTTCCAGACGGTCGTCTCCGACCTGACCGGCCTCGACGTCGCCGGCGCCTCCCTGCTGGACGAGGCCACCGCCGCGGCCGAGGCCATGACGCTGGCCCGCCGGGCCGGCAGGTCCAAGAGCGACGTGTTCGTGGTCGACGCCGACACGCTGCCCCAGACCAAGGCCGTGCTGGCCACCCGCGCCGAGCCGCTCGGCATCACGCTGGTCGAGCACGACCTCGACGGCGAGCTGCCGGAGTGCTTCGGCGTGCTCGTCCAGTACCCGGGCGCCTCGGGCCGCCTGCGCGACTTCCGCGACGTGGCCGCCAGGGCGCACGAGGCGGGCGCGCTCGTCGTGGCCGCCGCCGACCTGCTGGCCCTCACGCTGGTGGCCGCCCCCGGCGAGCTGGGCGCCGACATCGCCGTCGGCTCCTCCCAGCGCTTCGGCGTCTCCTTCGGGTTCGGCGGGCCGCACGCGGCCTACATGTCCGTACGCGAGGGCCTGCAGCGGCAGATGCCCGGCCGCCTGGTCGGCGTGTCGGTCGACGTCGACGGCGACCCCGCCTACCGGCTGGCCCTGCAGACCCGCGAGCAGCACATCCGCCGTGAGAAGGCCACCAGCAACATCTGCACCGCCCAGGTCCTGCTGGCCGTGATCGCCGGCATGTACGCCGTCTACCACGGCCCCGAGGGCCTGCGCCGGATCGCGCACCGCGTGCACCGGCACGCCGTCGCGCTGGCCGGCGGGCTGCGCGAGGCCGGCCTGGAGGTCGTGCACGGCGAGTTCTTCGACACCGTGCTCGTCCGTGTGCCCGGCGGGGCCGCCGAGGTGGTTGCCGCCGCCGCCGAGCGGGGCGTCAACCTGTGGCAGGCCGGCGACGACCACGTCTCGATCGCCTGCGACGAGAAGACCGGCGCGGCCGAGCTGGTCAAGGTGTGGGCCGCCTTCGGCGTCGAGCGCCAGGACGTGGCGCTGGAGGCCGACGCGCTGCCGGCCGAACTGCTGCGCGAGTCGGACTACCTGACCCACCCGGTCTTCCACAGTCACCGCTCCGAGACCGCGATGCTGCGCTACCTGCGCAGGCTGCAGGACAAGGACATCGCGCTCGACCGTTCGATGATCCCGCTCGGCTCGTGCACGATGAAGCTGAACGCGACCACCGAGATGGAGCCGATCACCTGGCCGGAGTTCGCCGGCGTGCACCCGTACGCGCCGGAGGCCCAGACCGAGGGCTACCGGGAGCTCGTCGGCACCCTGGAGGGCTGGCTGGCCGAGGTGACCGGCTACGACGCGGTCTCCATCCAGCCGAACGCCGGCTCCCAGGGCGAGTTCGCCGGCCTGCTGGCCATCCGCGCCTACCACCAGGCCAACGGCGACACCGAGCGGGACGTGTGCCTGATCCCGTCCTCGGCCCACGGCACGAACGCGGCCAGCGCCGTCATGGCGGGCATGCGGGTCGTGGTCGTGGCCTGCGACAGCGACGGGAACATCGACCTGGCCGACCTTGACGCCAAGATCGCCAAGCACCGCGACAAGCTCGCCGCGATCATGGTGACGTACCCGTCCACGCACGGCGTGTACGAGGAGTCGATCACCGAGGTCTGCGCCAAGGTGCACGAGGCCGGCGGCCAGGTCTACGTCGACGGCGCCAACCTCAACGCCCTGGTGGGCCTGGCCAAGCCGGGCGAGTTCGGCGCCGACGTGTCCCACCTGAACCTGCACAAGACGTTCTGCATCCCGCACGGCGGCGGCGGCCCCGGCGTCGGCCCGGTCGCGGTCCGCGGCCACCTGGCCGCCTACCTGCCCGGCCACCCGCTGCGCGACGGCAGCCCGGTCGGCCCGGTCTCGGCCGCCCCGTACGGCTCGGCGGGCATCCTGCCGATCTCGTGGGCGTACGTGCGGATGATGGGCTCCGAGGGCCTCACCGCGGCCACCGAGCAGGCCATCCTGTCGGCCAACTACCTGGCCAGGCGGCTGGCCCCGCACTACCCGGTGCTCTACACCGGCCGCGGCGGCCTGGTGGCCCACGAGTGCATCGTGGACCTGCGCCAGATCACCAAGGAGACCGGCGTCACCGTCGACGACGTGGCCAAGCGCCTGATCGACTACGGCTTCCACGCGCCGACCATGTCGTTCCCGGTGGCCGGCACGCTGATGATCGAGCCGACCGAGAGCGAGGACCTGGACGAGCTCGACCGGTTCGTGGACGCCATGATCGCCATCCGCGGCGAGATCGCCAAGGTGGCCTCCGGCGACTACGACAAGACCGACAACCCGCTGCGCAACGCGCCGCACACGGCCGAGTCGGTCACCGCCGACGAGTGGGCCCACCCGTACTCGCGGACCGAGGCGGCCTACCCGGTGGCCTCGCTGCGCGAGGGCAAGTACTGGGTGCCGGTGCGCCGCATCGACCAGGCGTACGGCGACCGCAACCTGGTGTGCTCCTGCCCGCCGCTGGAGGCGTACGAGGACTGATCCGCCCGCGCGGGTCCCCGCCCGGGGACCCGCGCCGGACCCGGCCCAGTCCTGCACCGTCAAGTGAGCAGACATGATCGCGACGAGCCGTTAGGCTCGGTGCGATCCGTCGCCGGAAGGAGCTCTCTTGACGTTCTCAGAGCTGCAGACCCCGCCGCTCGACACCGCCCGCCGGCTGGCCGAGGGCGGCGACCTGGAGGGTGCGGCGGCGATCCTGACCGAGCTGGTCGCCGACCCCGACAGCCCCGACCGGGCCCAGGCCGCCGTGGGGCTGGCCGTGGTGCTCGACGAGCGCGGCGACACCGAGGCCGCCCGCGCCGCGGCCCGCACCGCGCTGGCCACCGGCCATCCCGAGTACGCCGCCCAGGCCGCCTGCCACCTGGCCCAGGGCTTCGAACGCGAGGGCCGCGACGACCAGGCAAGGGCCGCCTGGCAGGCCGTGCTCGGCGTCGGCACCCCGGCCTACGTCCCGCTGGCGCACCTCGCGCTGGCCCGGCTGGCCGGCAGCCCCCAGGAGGCCGGCAAGGAGCTGCGCTCGGCCCTCGACGCGAGCCTTGACTCAGGCGACGCCGAGGCCGCCGCGCACGCGGCCCGCCAGCTCGCCGAGACGCTGCTGGAGTACGGCGACCCGGGGGAGGCCGCCGGGCTGCTGCTGGACGCGCTGGAGTTCGCCCCGGCGCGGGAGCTGCCGGGCCTGCGGGTGCTGCTCGGCATCGCGCACCTGGAACTGGCCTGCGCCGAGTTCGCCGAGGCCGTCGAGAGCGGGGCCGACCCCCAGACGGGCGCGCTGGCCATCGAGCTGCTGGCGCGCACGCTGCCGCTGCGCGGGCGCACCGAGGACGCCGGCCAGGTGTGGACCTACGGCCTGGAGCACGAGGACCAGACCATGGCCGCCGAGGTCCGGCTGCGTTTCCACCGCGACGCCTGAGCGCCGCCCGAGGAGAAGGCTCAGCCGCGGCGCATGATGGCCACGGCGGCGGCCACGTTGATGGCGACGATCGCCAGCCACGTGATCGTCAGGCCGACCAGCCCCGAGTTGCCGGACGCGATGGCGGTCAGCGGGATGCCGAGGCCCATCGAGCCCAGCGCGACGGGGATCATGGCCGCGCCGTTGTTCTGCCGCTGCTTGGGCTTGGCCGGGGTGAGGTCGTGGCCGCTCAGCTCGGCCTGGACGCGGGCGGCGATGGTGGCGTCGAGCCGTTCGACGAAGGACTCGACGAGCGCGGCCTCGTAGTCGGGGCCGAGGTCGCGGCGGGCGTCGAGGGTGGCCTGCAGGTCATCCCGGATGGGGCGCATCTCTGGCATGCAAGCCATCATCCCGGTTGTCCGGCGCGCCGTCATCAGACCTGGGAGCCAACGGCGGATCCTCCCCAGGTACGGTGCTGCCATGGAGATCATGACTCCGCGGGGGCCGGCGCTGGTGCAGGTCGACGAGGCGGCCGAGCCCCGGCTGCTGCTGGTGCTGACCCACGACTCGGCCGGGGGAGTGGACGCGCCCGACCTGCTGGCCGTCCGTGACGCCGCGCTCGGGGCGGGGGCGACCGTGGCCAGGGTGTCGCAGGCGTTCCGGGTCGCGGGGGCGCGGGCGCCGGGCTCGGCCGCCCGGCAGGACGAGGCCTGGGAAGTGGTGCTGGGCGAGCTGCGCGCCGGGTGGCCGGGGCTGCCGCTGGTGCAGGGCGGCCGGAGCAACGGCGCCCGGGTGGCCTGCCGTACGGCCTCGGCGGTGGGCGCGGCGGCGGTGGTGGCGCTGGCCTTCCCGCTGCACCCGCCCGGCAGGCCGGAGCGTTCCAGGGCCGAGGAGCTGCGCGGGGCCGGGGTCGACGTGCTGGTGGTCAACGGGGACCGGGATCCGTTCGGAGTGCCGGATCCGGCGGACTGCGCCCGGCTGGTGGTCCTGCCGGGCGAGGGCCACGACCTGAAGCGGGACCCCGCCCGGGTGGGCGAGGTCGTGGCCCGGTGGATCGGTGATTACGCCGCCGTCAGGCGGCGCCCACCAGGGGGTCGGGCCGGTGCGGCGCGATGACGGTGCCGCTGGGCAGCAGCTCCCCGGTGTCCTCGAACAGGACGACGCCGTTGCAGAGAAGGCTCCACCCCTGCTCGGGGTGGCATGCGAGGGTGCGTGCTGCCTCGCGGTCCGGCGCCTCGGCAGACGGACAGGCCGGGTCGTGCGGGCACATCGGCGTGCCTCCGATATCTCGTGGGTGCTCCCGGGAGAGGGACGGGAGCGGCTCGGGTTTGTTGTTCTGGCAAGTGTGCGACGTGGGTCACACGGTCCGACATAGCCCGTTCGGACTGTTACAGGAGGATCCCCCGGTCGTGTGACCTTCGACACAGCGTGCCTTATGCAGGATAACGGGCCAAGCGCGACACGCGCACTACGTTTGCAACCCCTTGAGCAAAGCGTCGAGCCCTCTTTCGAAGTCCACATCCGCCCTTTCGTCTCGCCTGACCCATTCATCGACTTCCGGGTCAGCCCATCCGGATTGCTGGACTTCGACCGCCACGCTGCCGAACACGAACGCCCGCAGCGCGCGCACGGCCTCGGGGGCGTCGCTCAGGCCGCCGTCGGCGAGCTGCTCGGTCTGCTCCCTGATGGCGACGGCGGTGGCGCCCTTGGGCGGCTTGGTCAGGGCCAGCGCCAGCACGCCCGGATGCTCGCGCAGCAGCTCCCGGCCCGCCCGGCACCACGCCCTGGCCGTCTCCTGCCAGGTGGCCGCCTGCTCCACGTGCACGGACGTGACGTGCTCGGCCAGCGCGTCCATCAGCGCCTCCTTGCCGCGGGGCAGGTGGTGGTAGATGGCCATGGCCTCCACCTCCAGGGCGTCGCCCAGCCGGCGCATGGTGAGCCGGCGCAGCCCCTGGCTGTCGGCGATGTGGAGTGCGGCCTCGATGATGCGCTCGCGGGAGAGTGGGACGGGAGGTCTCTTTGCGGGCATGGTGATCATCTTACTGGGCGGCCCCGTCCGTCGCCCGGTGTTCGGGGGCGGTGTCGGACGGCGTACCCTTGTGGGTTGAACAGCAAAGACTGCGTGAAGGGCAGGGTCGATGGCGTTTTTCCGTCCGCGGGTGAGCCGGGAGGCCGAGGTTCGCTACCACGCGGACCAGGAGATCTCCAAGGGCTTCCCGCAGCTGCTTGACAAGGCCAGGCAGGCCGAGCAGATCGTGCGCGACCTGCGTGCGGCCGCGGCCGACGAGATCGAGCTGCTGGCGGCGGGCCGGGCGTTCGACGTCGCGCTGACCGAGGCGCTGCGGGCCGCCGAGGCGGGGCAGCGGGCCACGTTCGGCGTGCGCTCCTACGACGACCGCATCGCGCGCCGCAAGGCCAGGGCCACCCCCCGCGGGGCCATGTGGACGGCCGAGGTCGACCGGCTGCGCACGCTGCGCGAGGAGAACCGCATGTGGGGCATCCCGCGCGTGCCCCGGCCGGTGCCCGCCACCGTCTGACCGGAGGGTCCGACCGAAGGCACACGAGAGCCCCGGCGCCGTGCGCGCCGGGGCTCTTCGTGCGTTCCGGGCCGTCACCGCCAAGGGCTGACGGCCCGGGTGGTACGGATCAGCTGGCCCAGTCGAGCAGCGGGCGGGTGTTGCTCGGGTGGCGCAGCTTCGACAGCGACTCCTTCTCCAGCTGGCGGATGCGCTCGCGGGTCAGGCCGAGGTGCTTGCCGATCTCGTCCAGCGTGTGCGGCTTGCCGTCCACCAGGCCGAAGCGCAGGGCCATGATCTTCGACTCGCGGGGCGAGAGGTTGTCGAGCACGCCGCGCAGCTGGTCGCCCAGCAGCTGGCGGTCGACGATCTCCGACGCCTCCGGCGAGTCGACGTCCTCGATGAGGTCGCCGATCGTGGTCTCGCCGTCCTCGCCGATGGTCGCGTTGAGCGAGATCGGCTGGCGGCTGGTGCGCAGCAGCTCCTCGATCTGGTCCGGCGTCTTGTCGAGCTCGACGGCCAGCTCCTCGGGCGTGGGCTCGCGGCCCAGCCTCTGGTGCATGTCCCGCTCGACCCGCGACAGCTTGGAGAGCATCTCCAGCACGTGCACGGGCAGCCGGATCGTCCGGGCGGAGTCGGCGAAGCCGCGCTGGATGGCCTGCCGGATCCACCACATGGCGTAGGTGGAGAACTTGAAGCCCTTGGTGTAGTCGAACTTCTCCACGGCCCTGATCAGCCCCAGGTTGCCCTCCTGGACGACGTCCAGCAGGGACATGCCGCGGTCGGTGTACTTCTTGGCCACCGAGACCACCAGGCGCAGGTTGGCCTCCAGCATGTGGTCCTTGGCCTGCCGGCCGTCCTCGATGACCAGGTGCAGGTCGTCGCGCACGGACGGCGGCACGTCCGGGTCGGTCTCCAGCTTGTACTCGGCGTACAGGCCGGCCTCGATCCGGCGGGCCAGCTCGACCTCCTGGGCGGCGGTGAGCAGGGTCCGGCGGCCGATCGACTTCAGGTACGTGTGCACCGAGTCGCCCATGACGGACTGGTTGTCGTCGAGGTCCATGGCCTCGGTCTCGATCTCGGCGTCCTCGGCCGTCAGTTCGAGGTCGTCGGGGGCCACGTCCTCCTCGTGCTCCGGCTTGCCGTCCACCGGGTTTTTTGCCTCGGCGGCCGTGCGGCCGGTAGCCTTTGCCCCGGAAGCCTTCCTCGGCTTGGGGGCGCTCTTGGTCGCGGTCTTCTGGGTGGTCTTCCTGGCGGCGGTCTTGGTCAGCGACGGCTCGTTCTCGGCAGCCAGGCTCACACCGGCCTCCGAGAGCTCGCGCAGGATCGTGCGGCCTTCCGAGGGGCTGATGCCGGCCTCGGCGAACGCGTCGCGCAGCTCCGCCAGAGAAAGGTGACCCTGGGCTCGCCCTCGTTCAATGAGCTGGTCGAGAGTCGCGGGTGGGGTCGCCACGGCGGTTCTGGGCATGAGGACACCTCCTCCGTACGGAGTCGAAGCGATCAGGCAGGTTGTGGTGGGGCGGTGGTCACTCCGCACGGCGCACCAGTATCAATAACGCCATCCACCGCTATTTGTTCCCGGAGGGATGAAAAAGGGGCGGAACGCCCAGAGGGCGTGCCACCCCCTGGAAGGCGGGAACTACTCCGCCACCTCGAAGCTTCCGGTCCCCTCGGGCATGGGCATCGGCTCGGCCTCTTCCATGCGCTTGTCGGTCCAGTAGTCGATGACCTCGCGCGGGTCGGGATTGACCTCCGTGGACACCACGACGCCGTCGGTGTCGCCGGGCGAGGGCACCGGACGGCCGGTCGGCGACGCCTGCTCGGCTGCCTGGTCGGCCGCCTGCTCGGCTGTCTGGTCGACCACGGCCCGGGTCTCCCTGGCGACCGCGTCGAGCTTGCCCGCCGAGGCGGCCGCCGCGACCGACGCGCCGCCGACGACGATCACGCCGACGACCGCCGCGGACGCCCACATCTTGCGGGTCTGGTTCATGAAGGCTCCCTTCCTTCTCCCCGTTATGACGCAGCCGCACCGCGTCAGGTTCCTGTGCGCAGCCGTACGAGATCGGTCTTGCCGTTGGGCAGCAGCGGCAGGCGGGGGAGGAGCCGCAGGTCGCGCGGCGCGGCGTGGGCGGGCAGCCGGTCGCGGCAGTAGGCGCGCAGCTCGGCCAGCGTGGGCGGCGCGGCCGGGTCGGCCGGCACCACGAACGCCGTGACCGCCTCGCCCCACTCCGGGTCGGGCAGGCCGGCCACGGCCACGTCGGCGACCTCGGGGTGGGTGCCGAGCACCGCGCTGACCACGGCGGCCACGACCTTCTCGCCGCCGGTGTTGACGACGTCGTCGGCCCGGCCGAGCACGCGCAGCCGGCCCTCGTGCAGCTCGCCGAGGTCGGAGGTGACGAACCAGTCGCCGTCGAAGGCGCTACGACCGGCGAAGCGGTAGCCGGAGAAGAGGACGGGCCCGGCGATCCTGATCAGGCCGTCCTCGCCGATTTTGAGATCTACATCGTAAAGGGGGCGGCCGTCGTAGACGCAGCCGCCGCACGTCTCGCTCATCCCGTACGTGGTGAACACCCGGGCGCCGAGCTCCACGGCCCGCTCGACCAGCCCCGCCCTGGGCGCCGCGCCGCCGAGCAGGATCGTGCGGAACACCGACAGGTCGGCGCCCGTCTCGACCAGCCGGTGGAGCTGCGTCGGCACCAAGGAGACGTGGTGGGCGCCGGAGGTCAGCACGGCCCGCACGTCGAAGGAGGGGTGGATGATCGGCTCGCTGCCCGACAGCAGGGCGCGGACCAGCACCTGCAGGCCGGAGACGTGGGAGACGGGCAGGCAGCACAGCCACCGGTCGCCCTCGGCGGCCCCGATCCTGTTCAGCGAGGCCGACGCCGAGGCGCGCAGGGCTGTGGCCGACAGCTGCACGCCCTTGGGCGCGCCGGTGCTGCCGCTGGTGGCGATGACGACCGCCACGTCGGCGGGGACGCCCTCGCCGCCGGGCCGCGGCTCACCGCCGGCGTGCGTGGGCCGCAGCGCCTGGAGGGCCTGGTGCTCGTGGCCCGGCTGGAGCGGCAGGACGGCCGGGCCGTCGCCGGAGAGCGCGTCGCGGATCGCGGTGAAAAGGCCGGGGCCGGGAGGCTGCACAATGGCATGCAGCGGACGGTCCGGATGCGACGGGTTCCTCCACATGCTCGTAAGGTTAATGGCGACAGGTCGGACACAGGTGCAGGGTAGGGTCGTGACGCGTTCTCCCGTGGTCTTCCGGATTCCGATGCGGACGCGGTTTCGCGGGCAGACCGTCAGGGAGGGCGTGCTGCTGCACGGCCCGGCGGGCTGGGGCGAGTTCTCCCCGTTCCCCGAGTACGGTCCGCGCGAGTGCGCCCGCTGGCTGGCGTGCGCCCGTGAGGCCGCCTTCGACGGCTGGCCCGAGCCGGTGCGCGACCGCGTCCCGGTCAACGCCACCGTCCCGGCGGTCGACGCCGAGCAGGCCCACGAGCTGGTGCGGGGGTCCGGCTGCGGCACGGCGAAGGTCAAGGTGGCCGAGCGCGGCCAGACGTTCGCCGACGACCTGGCGCGGGTGGAGGCGGTGCGCGACGCCCTGGGGCCGTCCGGGCGGCTGAGGGTCGACGTCAACGGCGCCTGGGAGGTCGGCGAGGCCGTCACCCGGCTCAAGCAGCTCGACCGGTTCGGCCTGGAGTACGCCGAGCAGCCGTGCGCGACCCTGGAGGAGCTGGCGGCGGTGCGCAAGGCGGTCGACGTGCCGATCGCGGCCGACGAGTCGATCCGGCGCGCCGAGGACCCGCTGAAGGTGAGGGCGGCCGAGGCGGCCGACATCGCGGTGGTCAAGGTGCAGCCGCTGGGCGGGGTGCGCGCCGCGCTGCGGGTGGTGGAGGCGTGCGGGCTGCCCGCCGTGGTCTCCAGCGCCGTGGAGACGTCGGTGGGGCTGGCCGCGGGGGTCGCGCTGGCGGCGGCGCTGCCGTCGCTGCCGTACGCGTGCGGGCTGGGCACGATGTCGCTGCTGGCGGGCGACGTGGTGGAGGACTCGCTGGTGCCCGTGGACGGATGGCTCCCGGTGCGCCGCCCCTCGGTGAATTTTCAGCATTTGTCGGAATTTGAGATTGAATCTCCCCAGTGGCTCGGCCGGATGCAGGAGGCGTCACTTTGAACCCCGCAACCGCGCTGGCCACCGTGCTCGTCGACGAGCTGGTGCGCTGTGGCCTGACCGACGTGGTGCTCGCCCCCGGCTCCCGCTCGGCCCCCCTCGCCCTGGCGCTGCACGCCGAGTCGCGGGTGCGCCTGCACGTGCGCATCGACGAGCGCTCGGCCTCCTTCCTCGCGCTCGGCCTGGCCAAGCGCTCCGAGCGGCCGGTGGCGCTGATCTGCTCCTCCGGCACGGCCGCGGCCAACTTCCATCCGGCCGTGATCGAGGCCGACGAGTCGGGCGTGCCGCTGCTCGTCCTGACCGCCGACCGTCCGCCCGAGCTGCGCGGCACCGGCGCCAACCAGACCATCGACCAGATCAAGCTGTACGGCACCGCCGTCCGCTGGTTCGCCGAGGTCGGCGTGCCGGAAGACCGTCCCGGCATGGTCGCCTACTGGCGCTCGCTGGCCTGCCGCGCCTACCAGCGGGCCGCCGGGGCGGCCAACCCCGGCCCCGTCCACCTCAACCTGGCCTTCCGGGAGCCGCTCATCCCCGACGGCGACACGAGCTGGTCCGAGCCGCTCGACGGCGGCGCGAACGGCCCCTGGGTGCGGGCCCGCGTCGCGCCCCCGCCCATCGCCCTGCACATCCCGCCCACCAGGCGCGGCGTGCTGGTCGTCGGCGACGGCGCGGCCAACGTCCGGCGTTACGTGGCCGCCGCCGGCATGGCCGGCTGGCCGGTGCTGTCGGAGCCCAACGGCGGCGCCCGCTACGGCGACCACTCCATCTCCAGCTACCACTACCTGCTCGGCACACCCGAGTTCGCCGACTCCCACCGCCCCGACGTGGTCGTCACGCTGGGCCGCCCCGGCTTGTCACGGCCGCTGCTGTCGTGGCTGAAGCGGACGGACGAGCACATCGTGGTCGCCCCCGACCTCGACCGCTGGCCCGACCCGACCCGGTCGGCCACCCAGGTCGCGCAGGCCGTGGAGATCCCGGTGGCCTCCGGCGACGACAGCTGGCTGCACGCCTGGCGGCAGGCCGACGCGGCCGTCCGGTCGGCCCTCGACGCGGTCCTGGACGTCTCCGGCACCTCCGAGCCGCGCCTGGCCCGCGACCTGGCCGACGCGCTGCCCAACGGCGCGCTGCTGTTCTGCGGCTCCTCGATGCCGATCAGGGACCTCGACCAGTTCATGCGGCCGCGGCGCGGCATCAGGCTCATGGCCAGCCGCGGCGCCTCGGGCATCGACGGGCTGGTGTCCACGGCCATGGGGGCCGCGCTGGCGCACAACGGGCCCTCGTACGCGCTGCTCGGCGACCTGTCGTTCCTGCACGACCAGAACGGGCTGATCCTCGGCCCCCGCGAGCCCAGGCCGGACCTGTGCATGGTGGTGGTCAACAACGACGGCGGCGGCATCTTCTCGCTGCTGCCGCAGGCGGCGGTGCGCGAACCGTTCGAGCGCGTCTTCGGCACGCCGCACGGCGTGGACCTGGCCTACGCCGCCGCCGCGAGCGGGACGCCGTACACGCTGCTCGGGGACGTCAGCGAGCTGTCCAAGGCGATGCGCGGCGAGGGGCCGCGGGTGGTGGAGGTGCGCACCGACCGCGAGGAGAACGCCGCCGTGCACGGCCGCCTGCGCGAGGCGGCCCAGGACGCCGTGCGCGAGTTCCTCAGCTCCTGAGCGCCTCCAGCAGGCGGTTGAGCGGGCTGTCCAGGCCGTAGCGGTCGGCCAGGGCCACCAGGGCCTCCGGGTCGCGCGGCTTGTCCGGCAGCGTCAGGTCGGCGGCGGGCAGCGGCGCGTCGGAGGCCACCTCGACCACGGCGGGCGCGGCGTCGAGGTAGTCGCGGGCGGCGGCCAGGCGGTTGCGGCTGCCGGCCGGGAAGCCCTCGGTGACGCCGGAGTCGAGCGCCTCCAGCAGCGCGGCGAGCGAGCCGAACCGGGTGATCAGGGCCGCCGCCGTCTTCTCGCCGACGCCGGGCACGCCGGGCAGGCCGTCGCTGGGGTCGCCGCGCAGGGTGGCGAAGTCGGCGTAGGCGCGGCCGGGGACGCCGTACTTGGCGGTGACGAACGCCTCGTCGACGAACTGCAGGTTGCGGATGCCGCGCGCGGTGTACAGGACGCGGACCGGGCGGGAGTCGTCGACGAGCTGGAACAGGTCGCGGTCGCCGGTGACGATCTCGACGGCGCCGCGCGCCTGGTGGGTGAGGGTGCCGATCACGTCGTCGGCCTCGTAGCCGGGCGACTCGGGACGGGCGATGCCCACGGCGTCGAGGACCTGGTTGATCACGGCGATCTGCGGCACCAGCGCCTCGGGCACCTCCTCGACGTCGCCGTGGGCCACCCGGTGCGCCTTGTAGGTCGGGATCGCCGCCACCCTGAAGGCGGGCCGCCAGTCGGCGTCCATGGTGGCGGCCAGCGCCGCCGGGGAGTGCTGACGGACCAGCGTGGCGATCATGTCGATGAGCCCGCGCACCGCGTTGACCGGGGAGCCGTCGGGCGCCTTGACCGACTCGGGCACGCCGTAGAAGGCGCGGAAGTAGAGGGACGGTGTGTCCAGAAGCATGAGCACCCGTCTATGGTCGCACTCCCGCCGCCCTCCCGTCCGGCTCCGGGACGGCGACGGCCAGCAGGCACGCGTCGTCCTCGGGGTTGGGGCCGCCGATGCCGGCCAGGAGGCGGTCGAGCCCGGCCTCGAGGTCGTGGGCGGACAGGCCCGCGGCGGCCGCCAGCACCAGTTCCAGGCCGACGTCGATGTCGCGGGTGCGCCGCTCGACCAGCCCGTCGGTGAACATCAGCAGCAGGTCGCCGGGGCGCAGCCGGGTGCGGGCCAGCTCGTAGGGCCGCCCGGAGACTGCGCCGAGCAGCACGCCCAGCGGCCTGTCCAGCAGGGACGCCCGGCCCTCGCGCACCAGGATCGGGGCGAGGTTGCCCGCCTGCCCCCAGGTGAACAGCAGCGCGCCGGGGTCGAGGTGGCCGATGACGGCCGTGGCGGTGGTGTCCTTCAGCTGGTGCAGGACGAGGTCGTTGAGCCACGACAGCAGGCGGTCGGCGGGCCCGCCGGTCATGGCGAGGCCGACGAGGGCGTGGCGCAGGTGGGCCATGTGGGCGATGGCGGGCAGCCCGTGGCCCGACACGTCGCCGATGGCCAGCAGCAGGCGGCCGTCGGGCGTGGTGGCGGCCTCGAACCAGTCGCCGCCCAGGCTCGCGGTCTTCTCGGCCGGCACGTAGCGGACGGCGATCCTGGCCCCCGGCAGATCGAGGCAGCCGGTGGGCGCGGGCAGGATGGCCTCGCGCAGCGCCAGCATCACGTGGCGCTCCTCGGCCGCCTGCTCGCGGGCCTCCAGGAGCTGGCGGCGCGACTCCGACATCATGCGCTCGGCCCTGCGGCGGCCGGTGATGTCCTGGATGACGCCGTGCATGCCGACCGGGCCGCCGGGTGACATCAGCGGTTCGAGCACGACGCGCAGGTCGCGCAGCTCGCCCGTGCCGCGCCTGACGCGGAACTCGGCGTGCACGGGCTCGACGCCCTCCACCACGTGCCACAGCAGCCGGTCGAGCGCGTCGAGGTCGGCCGGCTCGACCATGGCGGCCAGGTCGGGAAGGGACAGCGGCCCCTCCTCACGGTCTCTTCCGAAGATCGCGTAGACCTGGTCGGACCAGATGGCGGCCCCGGTGCGCAGGTTCCATTCGGCCCAGCCCATGTTGCCCAGCCGCTCGGCGTGGGCCAGCCGGACGGCCAGCAGCTCCGCCCCCGCCGTGCGCGCCCGCCCGTGCGGGGCCTCCCTGACCAGCTCTGCCGCGCCTGCGAAGTCGACCATGGCCTCACTCTCAAAGTGCAGTGGAACTGGACAATTGGTCCCACACTACGTGATCAATGTGGAACGGAGTGTAGTCATGGGCTCTCATGTTGTGAGAAGTTTTCGCGGATTTTAGCCCTCGGCGGACAAGCGGCCTGCTGGAGTGGGGGCGCCGGGCGTCCGAGTAGATTTGGCTCGTGACGTCCTCAGACCTGTATCCCGTGTCCCGTCTTGCCGCCGCGCAGGAGGCCGCCGCCAAGGCCGGCCTCGACGCCCTGCTGCTCACCCCCGGGCCCGACCTGCGCTATGTCAGCGGCTACGACGCCAAGCCGCTGGAGCGGCTGACCTGCCTCGTGGTGCCCGCCTCGGGGGAGGCGTACATGATGGTGCCCCGCCTTGAGCTGCCGGCCGCGCAGGCCTCGCCCGCCTCCCGGCTCGGGCTGGAGTTCGTGGCCTGGGACGAGACCGACGACCCCTACGCCATCGCCGCCGCCCGGCTGGGCCGGGTGGCCAAGGTGGGGCTGGCCGACCGCATGTGGGCCATGTCGTCGCTGCGCTTCCGCGACGTGCTGCCGGAGGCCGAGCAGGTGCTGGCCGGCACGGTGCTGCGCGACCTGCGCATGCGCAAGTCGCCGGCCGAGGTGGCGGCCCTGCGCGAGGCCGGCGAGGCCATCGACGCGGTCCACCGGCAGGTGCCCGAGCTGCTGCGCGCCGGTCGCACCGAGCGCGAGGTGGGCCGCGACATCGCCGAGGCGATCCTGGCCGCCGGCCACGCCACGGTCGACTTCGTCATCGTCGCCTCCGGGCCCAACGGCGCCAGCCCCCACCACGACGTGTCCGACCGGGTGATCCAGGCCGGCGAGCCGGTCGTCGTCGACATCGGCGGCCAGCTCCACAACGGCTACTGCTCCGACTCCACCCGCACCTACTGCGTGGGCGAGCCGCCCGCCGAGTTCGCCGCCTACTACGAGGTGCTGCGCCGCGCCCAGGAAGCCGCCTGCGCCGCGGTGCGGCCGGGCGTGTCGTGCGAGTCGATCGACGCGGCGGCCCGCGAGGTCATCGCCGAGGCCGGCTACGGCGACTACTTCATCCACCGCACCGGCCACGGCATCGGCATCGAGACGCACGAGGAGCCCTACATCGTCGCGGGCAACGACGAGCCGATGGAGGCCGGGTTCGCCTTCTCCGTCGAGCCCGGCATCTACCTGCCCGGCCGCCACGGCGCCCGCATCGAGGACATCGTGGTCTGCACCGAGACCGGCGGCGAGCGGCTGAACAACACGCCGCGCGAGCTGGTGACCGTCCAGCCGTAACGGCATGTTCACCGAGGTCAGGTACGCCACCCGGCCCGGGTCGGCGCGGCCCAACGAGGACCTGGCGGTGGCCGGGCCCTCGTGGGCGGTCGTGCTCGACGGGGCAACGGCGGCGGCCGGGGCCGGCGGCGGCTGCGCCCACGGCGTCGCCTGGCTGGTCGGGCGGCTCGGCGGGGCGCTGGCCGCCGGGCTGGCCGCCGGCGGGCGCTCGCCGCTGGCCGACATCCTGGCCGAGGCCATCTCCGTCACCATGGGCGCCCATGCTGGCACGTGCGACCTGGTCGACCCCGACTCGCCGTCCACGACCGTGGCCATGATGCGCCTCGGCGGGGGAGCGGTGGAGTACCTCGTGCTGGGGGACTCCCCGGTGGTGCTCGCGCGGGCCGACGGCGGGGCCGAGGTCATCGGCGACGACCGGGTGGAGCGGCTGCCGGGCGGGCGGCCGTACTCGCCGGAGCTGGTGCGGCGCATGCGCAACGCCGAGGGCGGGTTCTGGGTGGCCTCCACCCGGCCCGAGGCCGCCGGTCAGGCGGTCAGCGGGGTCGTGGAGGCGTCCGGGCTGCTGGGGGCCGGGCTGTTCACCGACGGGGTGACCCGGCTGGTGGAGTGGTACGGGTGGAGCTGGGAGTCGGTGCTGGCCGAGCTGTCCGCCGGGGGGCCGGGGGCGGTGATCTCGGCCGTACGGGGGCTGGAGGCCGAACGCGGGGCGGTCCGCGGCAAGCCCCACGACGACGCCACCGCCCTCTGGGCCGCCTTCCCTCCCTCCTGACTTCGCCCCGCTTCGCCCGGCGCCCCGGCCCTCTGGGCCGCCTTGCCTCCGTCCCGACTTCGCCCCGCTCTCACCCGGCGCCGCCCCGGCTCTCTGGGCTGCCTTCCCTGTCCCTTGACTTCCCCCCGCTCCCACCCGGCGCCGCTCCCATGTGATGCCGCCTTCCGCGTTGCCGGGGGATGGGTTGATGGGGTGTATGTGATCATGAAAGAATTCTTCGGCAGGTGCATTCGTCCGGCCGGGGGTTGGGGGGCGTCGCCATGAGCTGTGTACCGTGCGGGTGGCCCTAGGGTGCCCGGCGAGGAGCTGGAGGAGGCGTACCGGCTCGGCCGCACCTGCGCCCTGGCCGCCGAGTGCGGCAGGGACCTGCGGCGCTGCGCCCAGCTGTACGACGGCCTGTTCCCCGGCGCCGCCTTCGACGCCGAGTTCTACCAGGCCCTGACGCTCGGCACGGCCTTCAGCGCCCCCTGGGCGGGCGCGGGCGGGCTGAAGGCGGTCAACCGCAGCGCCCTGTGGGTGCTGGCCGTCGGCCGTCTGGTCGACCACACCGCCACCACCCGCGAGCAGGTCGACCGGCTGACGCGCGAGTGCGTCGAGGTCGCCGGCGGCGCGGTGCCGCGGTCGCCGGTCACCCGCTTCCTGGCCGACCTGCGTGACGAGCTGGCCACCGTCGAGGGGTTCGGCCTCGCGCGGCGGCTCTGGCACGACCAGCTCGCCCGGACGCTGGCCGGGATGGCCAGGGCCTGGGTGTGGCGGGACACCAGGGCCGTGCCCACGCTGGAGCGCTACCTCGACAACGCCGACAGCCGCGGCTCCTGCTTCGTGGACCTGTCCCACTGGATCTACACCGGCGACGGCTGGACCAGGGGCCACCTGGACGAGCTGCGGACGGTCAGCCGCCAGGTGCAGCGATACCTGCACCTGCTCGGCGACGTCGCCTCCTACCGCAGGGACCTGAGCTGGGGCGACCTGAACGTCCTGGGGCTCGGGGTCACCGGCGGCGAGGTCACCACGGCGATGGCCGCCCTGGCCGGCGAGGCGACCGGCCTGATCGAGGCGCTGCGCGGTTGCAGCCCGCGGACGGCCGCCTACCTGGGCCGACGGATCGGCTTCAACGCCGGCTTCACCGGCATTTCGGACCTGGGCCCCGCGACCTAACGATCTCGTCGAATAAGCTGACAAGTCTCTTGACCGCCCGTCGCCCGCCAGGCGATTTATGGGACTAGCGACGATAAATCGTGACATTTGGTTCGTTGTGAAAGTTTATGTCTTGAGTGGAAAATGTGGCGTTGCTAGGGTGACTCGATGCCAGGCACGTCGAACGGCCTTCACCACGCGCCTTGACAGATATCACTGACCATGCGCGAAGGCCGCGACGTGCGCGGGACCTGTACGGGCGGTGCTGGATGGAATTCGGTCGCGTCGACCGTTGGCGGCTGCCGACCGCGATCAAGATCTTGATCGCCGGCGGTTTCGGCGCGGGCAAGACCACCATGGTGGGCGCCGTCTCCGAGACCCGCCCGCTGCGCACGGAAGAGGCGCTCACCCACGTCGGCACGCACGTCGACGACCTGTCGGGCGTCGAGCGCAAGCTCACCACCACCGTCGCGATGGACTTCGGCCGCATCACCATCCGCGACGACTACATGCTCTACCTGTTCGGCACCCCGGGGCAGGAACGCTTCTGGTTCGTCTGGGACGAGCTGGCCATGGGCGCGCTCGGGGCCGTGGTGCTGGCCGACACCCGCCGCCTGGCCGACTGCTTCCCGGCCGTCGACTACTTCGAGAAGCGCGAGCAGCCGTTCATCATCGCGCTCAACTGCTTCGAGGGCACCCGCCCGTTCACCGTCGGCGAGGTGCGCTCGGCCATCGGGCTGGAACCGGACGTGCCCATCGTGCTGTGCGACGCCCGCCGGCGCGACTCCGGCCGCCAGGTGCTCATCACCCTGGTCGAGCACGCGATGAACCGAGGGGTCGCTCCCGTCGGGACCATGTCGTGACCATCACCGGCTACCTTTGACCGATGGAGGAGATCGACCGCCGGATCGTCACGCTGCTCGCCCACGACGGCCGCATGAGTTTCACCGACCTGGCCAGGGAGACCGGCCTCTCCGTCTCCGCGGTCCACCAGCGCGTACGCCGCCTGGAGAAGCGCGGCGTCGTCCGCGGCTACGCCGCCGTCATCGACCACGACGCGATCGGGCTGCCGCTGACCGCGTTCGTGTCGATCAAGCCGATCGACCCCGCCGCGCCCGACGACGCCCCCGAGCGGCTGGCCCATCTGAGCGCCATCGAGGCCTGCCACAGCGTCGCCGGGGACGAGAGCTACATCCTCAAGGTCCGCGTGGCCTCGCCGGTGGCGCTGGAGGACCTGCTGCAGCAGATCCGCGCCTCGGCCAACGTCTCCACCCGCACCACCGTGGTCCTGAGCACGCCCTACGAGCACCGCGCCCCCGTCGTCGCCCCCGACGTCACCCCCGCCGAGCCCGACCAGAACGCCTCCGCCTGAAGCCGCCGAGCCTGACCGGAACGCCTTCCCGCGAAGACCGCCGAGCCCGACCGGAACGCCTTCCCCCGAAGACCGCCGAGCCCGGCCGGTGCCCCTTCTGCCGGAACGCCCGCCGGGCCCGACCGTGAAACGCCTTCCCCTGAACGCCCAGCCGGGCGCCGTCCCCGCAGGACCGGCGCCCGGGGGCGTACCCGATGAGCGGGACGGGCCCGTCAGCGGGTGACCGGGAGCGCGAAGTGCGAGCGCAGCCGGGCCAGCGCGGCCTCCGGAGCACCCAGGTGCTCCAGCCCCAGCAGCGCCGCCCCCGCCACCGGCGGCAGGTCGGCCACCACGAGCTCGGCCTGCGGCGCCCTGGCCGCGAACGCCGCCTCCAGCAGCGGCGTCAGCAGCGGGTCACGGGCCGTCAGCATGCCGCCGCCGAGCACCACCTCGACCGGCGTCCCCAGCAGGCCGAGCCGCCGCAGGCAGACCTCGGCCATCACGGTCACCTCCTCGGCCTGCCGCTGGACCAGCGACCGGGCGACCGCGTCCCCGGCCGCCGCGACGGCCAGCACGCCGGGGGCCAGCTCGTGCAGCCGCCCTTCGTCCACGCGCCCGAAGTGCAGGTCGAGCACCAGCTCCTCGACGGTGGCCGTGCCGAAGTGGGCCGTGACCAGCTCCGCCAGGGCCGTCGGCGCGCCGCGGCCGTCCTCGGCGCGCACGGCGTGCCACAGCGCCTCCTCGGCCACGCCCTGGCCGCCGCCCCAGTCGCCGCTGATCCGGCCGAGCGAGGGGAAGCGGGCGACCTGCCCGCCGGGGGAGACGCCGACCGCGTTGATGCCCGCGCCGCACACCACCGCGACCCCCCACGGGGCCGACGTACCGGCCCGCAGCAGGGCGAAGGTGTCGTTGCGCACGACCACGTCGCCGAACCCGCGGGCGGCGAACTCGGCGGCCAGCGCCTCCTCCTCCACCGGGAAGTCGGCCCCGGCCAGGCAGGCCGACACGTGGCCGAACGCCTGGGCCGGCAGGCCGGTGCGGGCCGCCGCCTCGGCCACCACGTCCACGGCCGTAGCCACGCCGGCGCTCTGCGGCTCGAAGGGGCCCGCCCGGCCGGTCGCGACCACCTCGCCGTCGTCCGCGACCACCGCGACGTCCGTCTTGCTGTTGCCGCCGTCGACGGCCAGGAGCAGCCGGGGGCCCGCCACTAGCCCACCGTCCAGGGCAGGTGCTCGCGGTTGGCCGCCAGCAGCAGGCCGGTCAGCTCCTCGGCGACGTCGTCCTGGCCGATCAGCGGGTGCGCCAGCAGGGCGTCGCGCACGCGGTCCGCGCCGCCCCGGCGGGCGGCCTCCAGGGCCAGGGCCTCGTACGCCGACACGTGCGCGATCAGCCCCGCGTACAGCGGCTCGACGGGCGGCACCGGCAGCGGCGCGGCGCCGGCGGCGGTGATGGCCGCGGGCACCTCGATGACGGCGTCGTCGTCCAGGAAGGGCAGGGTGCCCTGGTTGCGCACGTTGACGACCTGGGCGTCGCCCCGGTCTCCGAGCAGCGAGGCGATCAGCGCCACCGCCGACTCGGAGTAGAACGCGCCGCCCCGCCGGTCCAGCAGCTCCGGCTTGGTCACCACCGACGGGTCGCCGTACAGCTCCAGCAGCCGGGTCTCCATCTCGGCCACCTCGGCCGCCCGCGACGGCTTGGCGCGCTGCTCGCGCACCACCGCGTCGTGGGCGTAGAAGTAGCGCAGGTAGTACGACGGGATGACGCCGAGCCGCCGGATCAGCTCCACCCGCAGCCCGAGGGCCTCGGCGATCTCCTCACCGGCCCGGTCGATGATCTCGGGCAGCACGTCCCGGCCGTCGAGGTGGACCGAACGCTCCCAGCTCAGGTGGTTCAGCCCGACGTGACCCAGCGAGATCCGGCCGGGGTCGACGCCCAGACCCGCGGCGAAGCGGCGCTGGAAGCCGATCGCGACGTTGCACAGCCCGATGGCCCGGTGGCCGGCGTCGAGCAGCGCCCTGGTGACGATGCCGACCGGGTTGGTGAAGTCGATGATCCAGGCGTCCGGGGCCTCCCGGCGTACGATCTCGGCCAGCTCCAGCACGACGGGGACCGTGCGCAGCGCCTTGGCCAGGCCGCCCGCGCCGGTCGTCTCCTGGCCCACGCAGCCGCACTCCAGCGGCAGCGTCTCGTCGACGTTCCTGGCCGCCTGCCCGCCCACCCGGAGCTGGAACAGCACGACCTCGGCCCCCGCGACCCCCTCGGCCACCGAGGAGGTGGCCAGCACGCGCGCCGGATGCCCGGCGTGCGCCAGCATGCGCCGCGACATCCCCGACACCAGCTCAAGACGGGACGGATCCGGATCTATGAGGGCGATCTCTGTCACGGGCAGCTCGTCGCGCAGCCGCGCGAACCCGTCGATCAGCTCCGGCGTGTACGTCGAGCCGCCCCCGACCACGGCGAGTTTCAACCCTTCACTCCTGTCAAGGTCACGCCCTCGATGAAGACTTTCTGGGCGAGGAAGAACACGATGATCACCGGGGCGGTCACCAGCAGGGTGGCGGCCATGGTGAGGTTCCACTGGACGCTGTGGAACGCCTTGAACGTGGCCAGGCCCAGCGAGAGCGTCCAGCCCTCCTGCTCGACGCCGGCGTACAGCAGCGGCCCGTAGTAGTCGTTCCAGCAGTAGAAGAACTGGAACAGGGCGACGGCGGCGACCGCCGGACGGGCCATCGGCAGGATCACCCGCACCAGCGTCCTGAAGTCCGAGCAGCCGTCCACCTTCGCCGCGTCGATGTACTCGCGCGGAATCGTGATCAGGAACTGGCGGAGCAGGAAGATCGAGAACGCGTCGCCGAACAGCATCGGCAGGATCAGCGGCCACAGGCTGTCGGTCAGCCCCAGCCGGGCCCACACCAGGTAGATCGGCACCGCGATGACCTGCGGCGGCAGCATCATGGCGGTGATCACCAGCAGGAACGCCGCCCGGCGTCCCCGGAAGCGGAAGCGGGCCAGCGCGTAGGCCACCGGGATCGAGGAGGCCAGCGTGAAGACCGTGCCGAGGCCGGCGTACAGCAGCGTGTTGATCCCCCAGCGCAGCAGCTTCGACTTCTCGAACACCACCACGAAGTTGTCGAAGTTCCACGTGCGCGGCCACAGGTCGCCGGTCAGCGCCTGCTCGTCGGTCATCAGCGCGGTCAGCGTCAGGAACACCACCGGCGCCAGGAACATCAGGGCCAGCACGATCGCCGTCGCGTGCGTGGCGATCCACATCAGCGTGCGCCGCCGCCGCGCCCTGACCCCCTGCCGCCGCGCGGGCGCCGCGGGCGGGGCCGGGGCGGTCATGGTCGCGCTCATATCGCCTCCTCGGCCCGGCGGAACTGCCGCAGCAGGATCAACGTGAAGATCATCGACGTGGCGAACAGCAGCAGCGCCAGCACGCACGCGTAGCCCATCGTCCAGTCGCGGAAACCCGACTGGAAGAGCCACTGAGGCAGTGTCAGCAGCGACTCGTCCGGGTAGCCGGGGGTGAAGGTGGAGCCGGGGGAGTCGGTCGAGCCCGAGGCCACCCGGGAGGCGATCATCGCCTGGGTGAAGTACTGCAGGGCGTAGATGACGTTGGTGACCAGGGCGAACATCAGCACCGGCGCGATCGTCGGCAGCGTCACGCTGCGGAACTGCCGCCAGGCCCCGGCGCCGTCGATGGCGGCGGCCTCGTACAGGTGGCGGGGGACGTCCAGCAGCGCCGCCATGAAGATCACGGCGAGCTGGCCGCAGCTCCACAGCGACAGCAGCGTCAGGCTCGGCTTGGACCAGGCCGGGTCGCCGAACCAGTCGGGCCCGTGGATGCCGAACAGGGCCAGGAACTTGTTCCACGGCCCGGTGGCCGGGTTCATCAGGAAGACGAAGGTGATCGTCCCGGCCGCCAGCGGGACCAGCGACGGCAGATAGAAGATCGTCCGCAGCACGCCGACGCCGGCCTTGAGGCGGACCACGAGCTGCGCCAGGGCCAGGGAGAACAGCACCGTGGCCGGCACCATGATCGCCACCAGCCACAGCGTGTTCTTGGCCGACATCGCCACCCGCGGGTCGTGCAGCAGGTAGGCGTAGTTGTCCAGCCCGATGAACTCCGGCGTGCTGGTCATGTCGTAGCGGTAGAAGGAGAAGTACACCGTGGACAGCAGCGGATAGACGAAGAAGACCGACACGCCGACGATCCACGGCGACAGCCACAGCAGGGCGCGCAGGCCCTCGCCGCGCCGCCTGGGCGGCGCGGCGTGGGGGGAGGAGGCCATCGCCGATCAGCCCCCGGACAGCTTCAGCTTGTCGTCGATCTGCTTGTCCACGCCCTTGAGCCCGGCGTCGAGGTCGGTGACCGCGCCCTTCTCCCACTTGACGACGAAGGTCGCCAGCGCCTCCTGGTTGAACACGCTGTTGACGCTCGGCGGCAGCGTCGAGGTCTTGGGGTGGGAGAAGACGTCGAGGAAGGTGGCGAAGTTCGCGTCCTTGGCCAGGTCGGGCGATTCCATCGCCGCCTTGGTCGTGGGGACGTTGCGCAGGGCGTTGGAGAGCGTCACCAGCGAGCTGGTGTCGGTGGTCAGGTACTTGACCAGCTCCCAGGCCTGCTGCGGGTTCTTGGCGCCCTTGGGGACGCCGATGACGGTGCCGGCGGTGAAGCCGCTGCCGTACAGGTCGGGCTTGTCGTCGGCGACCGGCAGGGGAGCGGTGGCGTAGTCGAGCTTCTTGGCGTCGTTGGCGATCATGGCGTTGCGCCACTCGCCGTCCAGGACCATCGCGATCTTGCCCTTGTAGAACGGGTGGTCGGCGCTCCACTCGTCGCCCAGGCTCTTGCGGAACTTCTCCAGCTTGTCGTAGCCGTACCAGTCGATGAGGTCCTTCTGCCAGCGCAGCAGGGCCTTCCACGCCGGGTCGGTGCCGATGGCCGAGGTGCCGTCGGAGTTGTACCAGGTGGCGCCGACCATGGGGGCCAGGTGGCTGGGGCTGTTCTCGTAGTACTGCGTGCTGGGGACGAACCCGGCCACCTTGATGTCGCCGTTCGCGTCCCGCACGGTCAGCTTCTTGGTCAGCTCGGCCAGCTCGGTCAGCGTCCTGGGCGGCTGGTTGCCCTTCATCAGGGCCTTGTTGTAGTAGAGGCCGTAGGCGTCGGCCAGCAGCGGCAGCGTGCACTGCCGGCCGCCGAAGCCGGTGTAGGAACGTGCCACCTCGGGCAGCACCGACAGGTCGATGCCGTCCTGCTTGATGACCGGGGTGAGGTCCTGGAACGATCCCGACCTGCACCATTGGGCGACGTTGTCCGTCGTGAACGAGGCCGCCACGTCCGGCGCGTTGCCGCCCCGGATGGCCTGCGTGATCTGGTCGTCCTGGACGCCCTTGGTGGCCTTGACGGTGATCTGCGGGAACTTGGCGTGGAACCCGGCGATGGCCTCCTCGAACGCCTTGACCTCGGCGTCGGTGGAGAATCCGTGCCAGAGCTGGATCGTGGCCGCCGGGAGGGCCGCGGAGGCCGAGCCCGAGGGCCTTGGCTGGGAGCCGAGCGAGGGCCCGGCCTCCCTGCCGGCGGTGCAGGCGGCGAGCGCGAGGATCGCGACAGCCGCCAGGGGGACGAAGCGCACGGGGGGTGCCTCCTACCGCTGGGGGATCATGAAAGGGAAAAAATGGCTCACGAAGGGACGGTCGAGCTGAAGACCTCGTCGCGCACGGTGTCCAGAGCCAGGTCGAGCGCGCCCGCCAGCACCGGGTTGCCCTCCACGTGCGACAGCCGCACGACGGGGCGGGGGATGGTGAGCGCGTGCAGCTCGTGCTCGACCAGCTCGCGCAGCGGCTCGCCGCCCGACAGCACGACGCCGCCGGTCAGCACGATCAGGCCGGGGTCGATGACGGAGGTGATGGCCGCCAGGCCCACCGCCAGCCGGGCGGCGATGTCGCGCAGCCCCGCCTTGGCGTCGTCGGCCTTCTGCCCCGAGCCCTCCGACACGCGTACCGCCTTGGCGATGGCCTGGCGGAAGTCGGTGCCGTGCACGCCGTAGGAGCGCAGCAGCCGCAGCACGGCCGGGCCGCCGGTGAGCGCCTGGTAGCCGTGGTTGGCGTAGCGGCCGGCCTCGCGGGCCGTCGGCGCGCCCGGGGTCGGCATGTAACCCACCTCGCCCGCGCCGCCGGTCGCGCCCCTGTGCATGCGCCCGCCGAGCACGATGGCCGAGCCGATGCCCTCGTCGGCCCACAGCAGCACGAAGTCGGAGTGCCCGCGCGCCGCGCCGTGCGCCTGCTCGGCCAGCGCGACGAGGTTGACGTTGTTCTCCACGTCCACGGCCGTGCCGAGACCCGCGCTGAGGGTGGGCACGAGGTCGTCGATCTGCCAGCCGGGCACGTCCTTGGCGGCGGCGTAGCCGAGCCGGCCGGTGGCCGGGTCGATCGCCGCCTGCACGCCGATGACGACCCGGCGCAGCTTGTCCGGCGGGTTCGCGCCGGCCAGCGCCGCGCCCAGCCGGTCGACCAGCTCGCCGCCCGGCCGCCGCGCCGTCGGCAGCGTGTACGAGCCCACGACCGTGCCGGTGATGTCGGCGACGCGGGCCTCGATGCGGTCGGGGGTGACGTCGAGGGCGCCCACGTAGGCCGCCGCCGGGTTGATCCGGTAGACCTCGGCGGTACGGCCCGGCAGGCCCTCTCTGATGCCGTCCAGGACCACCAGCCCGGCGTCCTGAAGGCGCGACAGGAGCTGGGAGGCGGTGGGCTTGGACAGGCCCGTCAGGGCGCCCAGCTCCGGACGGGTCAGCGACCCGCGCTCGAGGAGCGCCCGCAGGGCCGCGCGGTCGTTGATCGCACGCAGCAGACTGGGCGTTCCCGGAACCGGACCGCTCATCAGGAGGACCCCTTCGACGAAGTTAGGAAACTTTCCTAACTCGTGAACATAGGGAGTTCTCCCATGCTGGTCAAGAGGGCGAAACCAAGCCGTGACCCGGAAGGGGGAAGGGAAGATGGGAGTGCCTCGACAGGCGTGCTAATGTCATCGTTTGTCGCAACAACAAGCAGAATGGCCCGGAGTGTCCCATTAACCACAATAATGGTCAGGCGGCAACTCGTCAAACGGAGCTCGCCAAGGAGCAGTCCTACGTCACCGGTCTGTACGACCGCCTCGACGAGCTGCGCGAGCGCACCCAGCGCCGGCTCAAGGAGGTGCTGGCCACGGGCGCCGTCGGCACGATGCAGAACAGATCCGAGCGCGACTCCTTCGCCGACATGTACGCCGGGCGGCTGGCCCGGCTGTGGGCGGTGGAGCGCGGCCTGGTTTTCGGCCGGCTCGACCACGTCGAGGAGGGCCGGCTCTACATCGGCAAGCTCGGCCTCACCGACGACGAGCAACGCCGCCTGCTCATCGACTGGCGCGCGCCCGTCGCGCAGCCGTTCTACCGCGCCACCCCCGCCGCGCCCATGGGCGTGACCAGGCGCCGCCACCTGCAGACCAGGGAGCGCAGCGTCGTCGGCGTCGACGACGACCTGCTCGACCTCGACGCGCTCACCGACGACGACCGCGCCACCCTCAACGGCGAGGCCGCGCTGCTGGCCGCCCTCGACGAGCGCCGCACCGGCCGCATGCGCGACATCGTCGCCACCATCCAGGCCGAGCAGGACCGCGTCATCCGCAGCGACCTCAACGGCGTCCTGGTCGTGCAGGGCGGTCCCGGCACGGGCAAGACCGTGGTGGCCCTGCACCGGGCCGCCTACCTGCTCTACACCCACAGGGAGCGCCTGGAGCGCCGCGGCGTGCTCATCCTCGGCCCCAACCTCACCTTCCTGCGCTACATCGAGCAGGTCCTGCCCTCGCTCGGCGAGACCGACGTGCTGCTGTCCACCGTGGGCGAGCTGTACCCGGGCGTGACCGCGACCCGGCGCGACCGCCCGGAGGTGGCCGCGGTCAAGGGCGACGCGCGGATGGCCCAGGTGATCGAGCGCGCGGTGCGCGAGCGGCAGAAGGTGCCGCGCAAGCCCGTCGAGCTGCCGTTGGGGCGGCTGACGCTCACCGTCGACCGCGCCATGCTGGACGCGGCCAAGAACAAGGCCGTGCGCTCGCGCCGCCCGCACAACCAGGCGCGCGCGGTGTTCGTCAGGTCGCTGCTGAACGCGCTGGCCCGGCAGCAGGCCCGCAAGATCGGCAAGGGGCTCATCGACGACGACGAGCTGGCCGACCTGCGCGAGGAACTGCGGACCGAGCCGGTGGTCAAGGCGGCGCTGAACCGGCTGTGGCCGTACCTGACGCCCCAGCGGCTGCTCCTGGGCCTGTACGGGTCGCCCGAGCGGCTCGACGCGGCGGGGGGCGTCCTGAGCCCCGCGGAGAGGGCGCTGCTGCGCCGCGACTCGGCCGAGTGGACCGACGCCGACGTGCCGCTGCTGGACGAGGCCGCCGAACTGCTGGGCGACATCGACGAGCACGTGCTGCGCGCCTCGGCGATGCAGGCCGAGGAGGAGCTGGCCGCGGCCCGCCAGGCCGAGGAGCACCAGCGCGAGGCCGAGCTGGCCTACGCGCGCGAGGTGCTGGAGCTGACCGGGCTGTCCGACGTCATGGAGGCCGAGCGGCTGGCCGATCGCCAGCGCGGCGACGGCCCCTACCTCACCACGGCCGAACGCGCCGCCGCCGACCGCACCTGGGCCTACGGGCACGTGATCGTGGACGAGGCGCAGGAGCTGTCGCCGATGGCCTGGCGGGCGGTCATGCGGCGCTGCCCGACCCGGTCGATGACGATCGTCGGCGACATCGCCCAGACCGGCTCGGCGGCGGGGGCGCGCTCGTGGGCGCAGGTGCTGGACCCGTACGTGGCCGGGCGCTGGCGTCAGGAGCGCCTGACGGTCAACTACCGCACGCCCGTGGAGCTCATGGAGGTGGCCGCGCGGGTGCTGGCCACCATCGACCCGGCCCTGGAGGCGCCGACGTCCGTGCGCGAGCTCGGCGCGCGGCCCTGGTCGGCGCCGCTGGCCGCGCTGCCCGAGCTGGCCGGGTCCGAGGTCCGGGAGGGCGGCAAGGTCGCCGTGGTGGTGCCCGACGCGCTGCTGGACACGCTCGGCGCGCGGCTGGTCGCGGCCGTGGAGGGCGCCGCGGTGGTCACGCCCGGCGCCGGACGGGCCGCCGGGGCCGCCGCCCTGGACGCGCCCCTCGCGGTGATGGGCGTGGCCGACGCCAAGGGCCTGGAGTTCGACTCGGTGATCGTGGCCGAGCCGGACCTCATCGCCGCCCAGTCGCCACGCGGGCCGAGCGACCTGTATGTTGCTCTGACGCGTGCCACGCAACGGCTGGGCGTCGTCCACGAAGGGCCGTTGTCGCAGGCGCTGTCGGGCCTGCCGGGCAGGTCCCCGACGTCGGCAAATGGGGTTTGACCCGCTTTACGACGGCAGGCCGAACATGTCCCACCTGCGGAAACTTGATGTTCCCGCTGATCGGGACACGGTTGACATCTGAGGTGGAGTCGGTAGTTTGCTGCGCAGTCCAGCACGGGACTTGGCCGGTTGGCCGTCTCTGACATCGCCGGATCCTGCGTCCGTGACGGAGTGTGACTTCGTCCACACAGCCAGGTGCAGGGCCGTCGGTCCGTCGAGTCGGGGCACCCCAACCGGTTGGGGGGTTGGACCCGGGACGGGTCCGGGAGCCCAGTAGACAACGGAATTCCGCG
The DNA here is from genome assembly GCF_044465345.1 of Nonomuraea sp. NPDC049684. Taxonomy (NCBI): domain Bacteria; kingdom Bacillati; phylum Actinomycetota; class Actinomycetes; order Streptosporangiales; family Streptosporangiaceae; genus Nonomuraea; species Nonomuraea sp. NPDC049684. Next base: position 387,305 of record NZ_JBITLO010000006.1, read on the forward strand.
CTCGCCGCCGACGAGACGGGTCCGGTCCGAAGGGTTTCCGGGCCCTCTTCCCGCTCTCGTGCGCAGGATCGCGGATCGCGCCGGGTGATCCCGTCCCGAAACGGGATCACCCAGCCGGCCGCCTGTGAGCGGCCGTTTTCGATCTCCGTGTGCGCCGCCGGTCTGAGCGCGGCCCGGGGGCGGTAGCGTTTTCGCAAGCAGGCGTGCGATTTTGCGAGGAGACCCGGCGTGGTTCAGGACAAGACGAGCGTTCCGCCCGTCCCCGGGCGCGAACCGGCTCCCGAGGCGGACGCCTCCGACACCGCCGCCTCCTCTTCGGGTGAGGGCGACGGGGTCCGCGCCACGGGCGAGGGCCGGCGGGTCCTGGTCGCGCGGGTCGTGGCCATGGTGGCCGGCGGGCTGCTGCTCTACACCGCCTTCCCGCCGCTCGACTGGTGGCTGTGCGCGCCGGTCGGCATCGGGCTGATCGTGGCCGCCCTCTACCGGGCCCGTCCGCGGCGCGCCGCGTGGCTGGGGTATCTGGGCGGCGCCGTGTTCCTGTTCCCGGCCCTGGCCTGGGTGCGCACGATCGGCGACGACGTCTGGGTCATGCTGGTGGCCACCGAGAGCGTGTTCTACGCCGTCATGGCCGCGCTGGCGGCCCTGGTGTTCCGGCTGCGGCTGTGGCCGCTGTGGTTCGGCGCGCTGTGGGTGATGATGGAGTGGGCCCGCGGCCTGGTGCCCGTCGGCGGCTTCCCGTGGGCGCGGGTGGCCTTCAGCCAGGGCGAGTCGCTGTTCACCTCCTACGCCGCGCTGGGCGGCGCGCCGCTGGTGTCCTTCGCCGTCACGCTGTGCGGCGCCCTGCTGGCCCACGCCGTCCTGGTGCGGCCCGCCGCCGGCGTGGACAAGGCCGTGGACAAGGCCGTGGACAAGGCCGTTAACCCGGCCGTGAACACGGCCGTGCGCAGGGCCGTCCCGGTGGCACTGGCGCTGGCCGTGCCGCTGCTCACGCTCGCGCTGCCGCGGCCGGGCGACGAGGGCCGCTCGATCAACGTCGGCATCGTGCAGGGCAACGTCCCGGGGCGCGGCATGCACCCGCTCGGCGACGAGCCGGCCGTCGTCCTGCGCAACCATGCCGAGGAGACCAAGCGGCTGGCCGACGCCGTGCGCGCCGGGGCCCTGCCCAGGCCCGACATCGTCGTCCTGCCCGAGAACTCCACCGACATCGACCCCTACACCAGCGCCTTCGCCCGCCAGGTCATCGACGAGTCGGTCAAGTACGTCGGCGTCCCCACCCTGGTCGGCGCCGTCGTGGCCATCGGCGACGAGCACCGCGCCACGCGCAGCCTGGTGTGGGACCCGGTGAGCGGTCCCGGCGCCCACTACGACAAGCAGCACCTGGTGCCCTTCGGGGAGTACACGCCGTTCAAGGAGATCGTGCTGGCCCTGTGGGAGCGGGCCAACCTGGTCGGCCGGCAGTCGGTCGCGGGCACCAAGCCGGGCGACCTGAAGCTCGGCCCGGTCACGGTCGGCGCGGTCAACTGCTACGAGGTGGCCTACGACGACACCGTGCGCGGCACCGTGCGCGCCGGCGGCACCCCGCTGGTGGTGCAGACCAACAACGCCAGCTACGCGCTGTCCAACCTGCCGCCGCAGCAGCTCGCGATGTCCAAGCTGCGGGCCGTCGAGCACAACAGGGCCGTCGTCACGGCCGCCACGACCGGGATCTCCGCATATGTCACGCCTGACGGTAAAGTCTCCTGGCAGACCCGTGAACTTGTCCCTGACATGAACGTGGTCAAGGTGCCCGTGCGCACCCAGGAAACGATCGCCACACAGGTGGGCGAGCTTCCTGAATGGGCATTGATGTTGATGGGAGCGGTGGCTGTCGGAGTCGCCGCACGGCGCGGCAGGCGAGGCGACCGAATGGGGAACGGCTCATGATGGAGACTGTCGGCCGGGTGCTGGTCGTCGTCCCGACCTACAACGAGCGCGACAACCTGCCCGCGATCGTCGAGCGGGTGCGCGCCGCCCTGCCCGACGCCCACGTGCTGGTGGCCGACGACAACAGCCCCGACGGCACCGGTGAGGTCGCCGACGCCCTGGCCGAGGCCGACGAGCACGTCCACGTGCTGCACCGGCCGGGCAAGCAGGGGCTCGGCGCGGCCTACATCGCCGGGTTCCGCTGGGGCCTGGGCGAGGGCTACGACGTGCTGGTCGAGATGGACGCCGACGGCTCCCACCAGCCCGAGGAGCTGCCCAAGCTGCTGCAGGCGCTGGCCGACGGCGCCGACCTGGCGATCGGCTCCCGCTACGTGCCCGGCGGCAAGGTGGTCAACTGGCCCCACCGGCGCGAGCTGCTGTCCAAGGGCGCCAACATCTACACCCGGGTGATGCTCGGCCTGCCGGTGCGCGACGCCACCGCCGGGTTCCGCGCCTACCGGGCCGCCACGCTGGAGAAGGTGGGCCTGGCCGGGGTCGAGTCGCAGGGCTACTGCTTCCAGGTCGACCTCACGCTCCGCACGGCCAGGCACGGCCTGCGGGTGGTGGAGGTGCCGATCACGTTCGTCGAGCGCACCGTCGGCAAGAGCAAGATGAACGGCAAGGTCATGTCCGAGGCGTTGTGGCGCATCGGCATGTGGGGCGTCACCGGCCTGCCGCGCCGCCTGCGCCGCACCCGCGGCTGACCGGCCGGCTGACGGGCGGCTGAGGGGCGGCTGGCGGGCGCTGAGGATCCGCGTCCAGGAACGCGCGCGGCCCGCCGGACGTTGTTCCTGATGTACGTGTGCGCGGAATCGAGGAAACGATGCGGCTGCTGCTGTTGCTGGCCCTGCTGGGCGTCCCGGTGCTGGAGGTCTGGCTGCTGATCCAGGTCGGATCGATGATCGGCGGATGGCCGACCGTCGGCCTGCTCGTCGCGGGCAGCCTGCTGGGCGCCTGGCTGGTGCGCCGCGAGGGCCGCCGGGTGTGGCGGCGTCTGCAGGCGGCCCTGTCGGAGGGCCGGGTGCCCGACCGCGAGCTGGCCGACGGCGGCCTGCTGCTGGCCGGCGGCGCGCTGCTGATGATCCCGGGCTTCTTCACCGACCTCGTCGGCTTCGTCTTCGTGCTGCCCTTCACCCGGCCGCTGATGCGGCGGCTGGCCTCGGGGTTCTTCGACCGGCGGGTCAAGCGGATGGCGGCGGCCTCGCCGTACGCGAACCTGTTCCCGCCCGGCTCCGGAGCGGACCGGGCCCCGCAGGGCGGCAAGGTCGTGCACGGCGAGGTCGTCCACGACGAGCCCCGGCGGGACGAGGCCGGGCGCGACGGGGTCGTGCACGGCGAGGTCGTCCGCCGCGACCGCGACGCCTGACGGCGCCACCGCCGCTACCAGCGCCGGTAGACCTCTTCGGCCCAGCCGTACAGGCCGTCGACCGTCACGCTCTCGCCGTCGTCGGCGACGACCGTGCCGCGGTAGTGGCCGAACGCCTGGGCCTCCTGGCTGCGCATGTAGAACGCGCGCCGCACGTCGGCCTCGCGCACGTGCTCGGGGACGAACTCCAGGTCCACGCGCTCGCCCTCGATGCGCCAGGGAGCGCGCCAGTCGGTGGTGTCGTACCGCCAGACCAGCTCCTCGCTGATCTTGTGCAGGCGGCCGTCGAGGATCAGGCCGTTCTCCACGCTGCCGGTGCCGTCGGTCCACTTGCCGCCGAGCTGCAGGGCGACGTCGCGGCCGCCGGGGCGCCCGGCGGCCGCGCCCCAGTTCCAGCGGATGTCGCCGGGCCAGCGCCCGCGCCCGAGGTCGAGCGTGGCCAGGGCGTCGGCGGGGTCGAACTCGTAGGTCAGGCCGCCCACGCGCACGGTGCCCTCGGCGGGCCGGCCGACGTCCTTGACCGTGTACTGGAAGCGGCGCGGGCCCCAGGGCACCACGACCGACAGGCTCTCGCGGCCCGGCACCCGGCGCACCAGCACGTCGGCGGCGATCTCGGCCGACTTCAGCCGCAGCCGGGTGCCGCCGGCGGTCTCGTCGACGCTGATGCGGACCGGGCCGGCGCCGATGCGCACGCTGCCCTCGCCGCCGCGCTCGGAGAAGGACACGCCCCTGGCCGGGACGAGCAGGCCCCGGCTGGAGACCTGCTCGCCGGTGCGCCGGTCGAGGAAGAACGCCGACTCGCCGGCCAGGTAGTCGAGGCTGCTGGCGCTGAAGGCGAACACGTGGCCGGGGCTGGTGACGCACCAGTAGTCCCAGCGCATGGTGCGGCCCCAGCCGCGGATGTTGGCGCGGTGCAGCGGGGTGCGGCTCCAGCCGACCGCGGCCGGGTTGAGCCGGCCGTCGGGCAGGCACAGGTCGACCCGGCGGGTGATCTCGCGCTCGGCGACCGCGCGCGGGCTCGTCTTCATCGTGCTCTCCGTCATCGTCCCAGCCCCACGCTGAGGTACTTGTACTCCAGGTAGTCGGCCACCCCGTGGTGGCCGCCCTCGCGGCCGTAGCCGCTGCTCTTGATCCCGCCGAACGGCGCCTGCGGCGGCGCCAGCGGGCCGCCGTTCACGGTGACCATGCCGAACTGCAGCTCCTCGGCCACGCGCAGGGTCCTGGTCAGGTCGTTGGTCCACACGTAGGCGGTCAGCCCGTACGGGGTGGCGTTGGCGCGTTCGACGACCTTGTCGCAGTCGTCGAACTCCAGCACCGGCGCGACCGGCCCGAACGTCTCCTCCCGGCAGACCAGCATGTCCTCGCTCACCCCGCCCAGCACGGTCGCCGGGTAGTACGTCCCGGCCCCCTCCGGACGGCTCCCGCCGGTCAGCACGGCCGCGCCCTTCGCGACGGCGTCCTCGACGTGCCTGCTCACCTTGGCCACGGCCGCCTCGTCGATGAGCGGGCCCAGCACGGCCGCCCGCGCCTGGCGCACCAGCTCGCCGGTGAAGGCGGCGGCCAGCGAGGAGTGGACGAAGATCCGGTTGGGCGAGGTGCAGGCCTGCCCGGCGTTGAGGAACTTGCTGCGGGCCACCGCGCGGGCCGCGGCGACCGGGTCGGCGTCCGGGAAGACCAGCACGGGCGCGTGCCCGCCCAGCTCGACGCTGAGCCGCTTGACGTCGTGGGCGCTCTGCCTGATCAGCTCGCGGCCGACCTCGGTGGAGCCGGTGAAGGACACCTTGCGCACCCGCGGGTCGCTCATCACCGCCTGGCCGAACCCGGCCGGCCGGGACGTGGTGACCAGGTTGAACACGCCCGGCGGCAGCCCGGCCGCGACGAACGCCTCGGCCACCGCGATCGCCGACAGCGGGGTCTGCTCGGCCGGTTTGAGCACGACCGTGCACCCGGCGGCCAGCGCCGGGCCGAGCTTGCGGGTGATCATCGAGACCGGGAAGTTCCACGGCGTGATGCCCGCGACCACGCCGACCGGCTCGGGCAGCAGCCAGATGCGGTTGCCCTCGTGCGCGCCGGGCACGGTCTCGCCGTACAGGCGGCGGGTCTCCTCGGCGGCCCACAGCAGGTGGTCGGCGCCGGAGAGCACCTCGCCGGTCGCCTCGGCGAGCGGCTTGCCCTGCTCGGCCGTCATGATCGCGGCGATCCGGTCGGCCCGGGCGGTCAGCTCGCGGGCGGCGGCGCGCATGAGGTCGGCGCGCTCGTGGGCGGGCATGGCCCGCCAGCCGGGCAGCGCCGCCGCGGCCGCGTCGATCGCCTGCGTGGCCAGCTCCGGGCCGCAGTCGGCGACCTGCGCCAGCGGCTCGCCGGTGGCGGGGGAGCGGACGGTGAAGGTCTGGTCGGCCTCCTGCCATGCGGCTCCGACGAGAGCCTTGCGGGTGTCAGCCATATGTCTCCTGGATTCCTTCGATGAGGGCCTTCATGGCGGCCATCTCGTGCGCGTGCTGCAGCCTGCCCGCCAGCGGGATGTCGCCCTCGACCAGGGCGTTCCTGATGGCGATGTGCTCGGCATGCGACTTGGGCAGCCGCCAGGGCACCAGGCGGAAGCCGCGCTGGGCGGTCTCCGTGCGGGCCCACAGGCTCTGCAGCATGCGGTGGGTGAGCTTGCTGTGCTCGGTGTCGCACAGCAGGGAGTGGAAGCGCCGGTTGAGGCGGGCGAAGGCGGCGACGTCCTCGCGGGCGACGGCGGTCTCGCACTCGGCGAGCACCGCGTCGACCTCGGCCAGCCGGGCGCCCTCCAGCGGCACGCCGCCCAGCTCCAGCGCCAGCGCGGTGAGCGCGGCCCGGACGCTGTAGAGCTCGCGCACGTTGGCCACCGTGAGCTCGGCGACCACGGCGCCGACGTGCGGGCGCTCGACCAGCCAGTCCTCGGAGCAGAGCTGTTTGATCGCCTCGCGCACGGGCGTCTCGCTGATGCCGACGGCCTCGGCCACCACCCTGGTGGTGATCTTGGTGCCGGGAGGCGCCTCGCCGCTCATGATCAGATGTTTGATGTGCTCCGCCGCAAGATCCGCCTTGGTGCGGAAGGGGGAACGCGATTCGGCCATGGTTGAGGAGCCCTTCAGACCCGCTGGACGGTGAGCGGCTCGATCGCCGCGTGGTCCAGCTCTACACCGATTCCGGGCCCCGTCGGAACGGCGACGAGACCGCGGGAGTCGGGCAGCAGCGGTTCGGTCAGCATGGCGTGGAACACCTCCGGGACGATCACCGGCGGATCGTAGGGGTACTCCAGCCAGTCGCAGTTCGGCAGCGAGGCGCAAAGTTGCAGGTTGCCCGCCACCCCGAGCCCGGTGGCCCAGGCGTGCGGGATGACCCTGCGCTGCCGGGCGGCGGCCATGGCGCCGAAGTCGCGCAGCGCGCCGATCTCCTCGCTCTCGTTCGCGTCGGGCTGAAAGATGTCGAAGCAACCATCCTCCAGCATGCGCACGAGCTGGCCGATGCCCCGGTTGTGCTCGCAGCCCGCGATCGGGATCGGCGAGGCCGCGGTCAGCTCGCGCAGGGCGCGGTAGTCGTGCCGGGGCAGCGGCTCCTCCAGCCACGCCACGCCGAGCCCGGCCAGCTCCCTGGCGGTGGTCAGGGCGCGCTCGAAGTCCCAGATCAGGCGGGTGCCGTCGGGGGCGTAGCGCCAGCGGGCGGCCGCCTGGTTGGCGTCCACCATGATCGCCACGTCGGGGCCGACCGCCTCCCGGACGGCGGCGACCTGCCGCACGTCCTCGGCCACGGTGGCCGCGTGCACGCGCAGCTTGATGCCCTGGAAACCGCGCTCGACGGCGGCCAGGGCGTCCTCGGCCCGCTGCCGGGGGTCGCGGAGCTCGCCGAAGCTCGCGTACGCGCGGACAGCTCCCGAGTGCCCGCCCCAGAGCTTGTACAGCGGCTGCCCGCAGGCCTTGCCGACGGCGTCCCACACGGCGACGCCGACCACCCACGGCCGGGGGAAGACGTACTCGGCCACGTACCGCAGCCGGTTGGCGACGTGCGTGGTGTCGAAGGCGTCCAGGCCGACGAGCTGCGGGCGGATCCAGCCGCGGATCGCCTCCAGCAGCATCGGCCCGGTGCCGTGGCCCATGTCGCCGCCGGACACCCCGACGATGCCCTCGTCGGTCTCGACCTCGACGACGACCGCCGACATCGCCCGGTGCGCGCCCTCCGGGGCCCACGACGGCACGAACGGCCGGGGATAGGGCAGCTCGATGACCCGCGCGCGGACGTCTGTGATCCTCATCGGCTCCTCACCCCTTGGTCGCGCCGTCCGCGAGACCCTTGATCAGGTACTTCTGCACCAGCAGCGCGAAGACCACCACGGGCAGCACGGTCAGCACGCCGACCGCGGCCAGCGGCCCCCACATCCCGCCCTTCTCGGTGTCGGCCGCGATCCCGGCGATGGCGACGGGGATGGTGACCGCCCGGTCGTTGGTGAGGATCAGCGCGAACAGCAGCTCCTCCCAGGCCAGGATGATGCAGAAGATCAACGTCGAGACCAGGCCGGTCAGGCTCGTCGGCACGATGATCCGGAAGAACGCCCCGAACCGCGAGCAGCCGTCGATCATCGCCGCCTCCTCCAGCTCCTTGGGCAGCCCGCGGAAGAAGGCCCGCATCAGCCACACCACGTACGGCACCAGGAAGGTCACGTACGCCAGGATCACGGTGATGTACTGGTCGGTCAGCCCCAGCTTCCTGGCCACCAGGAACAGCGGCACCACCAGCGCGATCGGCGGCACCGCGCGCGAGGCCAGGATCAGCCCGCCCACCACGCCCGCGCCGCGCATCCGCAGCCGCGACAGCGCGTACCCGGCCATCGAGCCGGCGACCATGGAGATGGCCGAGGCGCCGGCCGCCACGATGACCGTGTTGACCATGCGGGGCAGGATGCGCGCCTGCCGGAAGTAGCTGACGTAGTTGTCGAGGGTGAACTCGCTCAGCCACCGCGGCGGCACCGTGAAGATGTCCCTGGGCAGCTTGAACGAGATCGAGACCATGTAGAGCACGGGGAACAGGAAGGCCAGCGTCACCAGGACGGCCCCGGTGACGGCCGCGTACCGTCTCACCATCGGTTCTCCAGACGCCGGGTCACGCGGAACAGGACAAAGGTGATCAGCATCGTCAGGACCAGGACGATCGTCGCCATCGAGGAGGCCGAGCCGAACTCCAGGCTCCGGAACCCCTTCTCGTAGATGTAGAGGTTGATGACGTTGGTCGAGTTGCCCGGCCCGCCCCTGGTGGCGGCCAGCGCGATGTCGAACATCTTGACCGCGCCCAGCCAGCGCACCACGAACGCGGCGGCCATCACCGGCACCAGCAGCGGCAGCGTGATGTGCCGCAGGATCGCCCAGCGGCCGGCGCCGTCGGAGCGGGCGGCCTCGTACACGTCGCCGGGCAGCGCCATGATCCCGGCCGAGGCGATGAGCACCACGAACGGCGTCCAGCGCCAGGTGTCGATGACGATCAGGCTGACCATGGCCAGCGCCGGGTCGCCGATCCACTCGACGGGCCCGACGCCGACCAGGCCGAGGGCGTAGTTGACCACGCCCCACAGCGGGTCGAGCAGCATCCGCCACACGCCGCCGGCGACCACCGGGGCCACCACCATCGGGATGAGGAACAGGGCGCGCAGCACGCCCCGCCCCCGCCAGGCGACGTTGAGCAGGAACGCGATGGCGAACCCGAGCACCATCTGCAACGGCAGCGCGATCACCAGGTAGACGCCGGTGACCCGGAGCGAGTCCAGGAAGCCCGGATCACGCAGCACGGCCTCGTAGTGCTGCCGGCCGACCCAGCCGGACGGCTGGAAGGAGGCCAGGTCGAAGTCGGACACGCTGACCCAGGCCGTGTAGAGGATCGGGTAGAGCAGCATGCCCGCCAGCAGCAGCAGGGCGGGGGCCAGGAAGAGCCAGGCCGTGCCCGGCTCTCCCAGTCGGGCACGCCTCACTGGTTGTAGCCCTTGGACGTCAGCAGGTCGCCGATCTCCTTGGCGGCCTGGTCGATCGCCTGCTGCGCGGTGGCCTGCCCGGACATGGCCCGGCTGGTCTGCAGCGCCAGGATCTGCTGCACGGCGTCGGACTCGGGCAGCCTGGGCCGCCACATCTCACCCTTGGAGACGACCTCGTAGCCGTCCTTGAGCGCCTTGTAGACCGGGCCGGCCCACTCGGCCGGCGGCGTGCCGTCGAGGCTGGAGTTGCGGGCGGGGAAGGTGCCGAACGCCTTGCCGGTGAACTGCTCGCCCTCCTTGGAGGTCACCCACTGCAGCCAGGTCCAGGCGGCGGCCGGGTGCGTGGACTTCTTGGAGACGCCCGCCGTCCAGATCCCGCGGTGGGCGCCCGGCGAGGTCGATCCGGCGGGCAGGGTGGTGAGGCCCACCTGCTCGGGGGTCAGGGTGGTGGTCTCCTTGTCCACGGCGGTGCCCTTGTAGACGCTGCCCCACATGAACATGGTGGCCGTCTTGCCCTGCCGGAAGGCCTCCAGCGGCTCGTTGAACTGGTACGTGCTCGCCCCGGGCGGCGCGTACTTGAGCAGGTCGACCTGCGTCTGCAGGGCCTTGACGCCCGCCGGGCCGCCGAAGGCGACCTTCGTGCCGTCCAGGATCTTGCCGCCGTCGGAGTTGAGCACGGTCTGCCACACGGTGGGGGTGAGCGGGTCCTTCGTGAAGTACGTGCCCACGGCCCAGGAGTCGGTCTTGCCGTCGCCGTCGGTGTCCTGGACGAGCTTGGGGGCGTCCTTGAAGTACTGCTCCCAGGTGGTCTCGGCGGTCGGCTCGGCCACGCCGGCCTTCTTGTACAGCGACTTGTTGTAGAACATCAGCAGCAGGTTGGAGCGCACCGGCACGGCGTACTGCTTGCCCTCCCACTCCCCGGCGGCCAGCGGCGAGGGGTTGAAGTCGGCCCAGTCGTAGCCGGGGTCGTTCCACTTGGCCAGCTCGGGGCCCTTGAGGTCGTACAGGGCGCCGGTCTTGGCGAGCTGCGGCAGCCAGGGGTCGTCGGCGAGCACCACGTCGTAGGTGGCGGTGGTGCCGGTCAGCTCCAGCATCGTCTTGGGGAGCTGGTCGTTGTAGGGGATGCCGTCCACGGTGACCTTGATGCCGGGATGCTTCTTGGCGAACTCCGGCACGAGCTTGTCCTGCCACTGCTTGGCGAACGCGTCGTTGGCGATCACGCGGATCGACACCGGGGCCTGCGCCGTGCCGAGGCCGCCGCCGTCGGCCGCGACCTCCTGCGACGGCGAGCCGCAGGCGGCGACGCTGAGCGCGAGCACGGCCGCGGCCGTGACGAGCCGGGTGTTGGTCAACACTGGTGTCCTCCCGGAGGGGAATGGGGGATTTCAGGCGGAGGGGGCGACGGCGAGCTTGACGACGTCCCGGCCGTCCAGCGGGTGGCCCGAGCCCAGGGCCTCAAGGGCCTCGCGGACCCGGCCGAGCGGCACGCGGTGGCTGACCACGCGCTCGAAGGGGCTGCCGCCGCGTTCCAGGATCGTCAGCGCCTGGTGGTAGCGGCGCTGCATGTCGGGGCCGGCGCCGTAGACGCCGGCGATCGTGAGGTCCCGCTTCAGCAGGTCGCTGTGGGGATTGAACGGGACGGCGCCGCGGTCGGTGAAGTTGCCCAGCTCGGCCAGCACGCCGCCGTCGGCGACCAGGCCGAGCGCCTCGGTGAACGCCTCGGGCGAGCCGGCGGTGCCGATGACGGCGTCGGCGCCCGGGCGTCCCAGAGCGTCGAACACCGCCCGGCGGCGCCCGTCCGGGCCCTCGCCGAGATCGACGACGGTGTCCGCGCCGAGCAGCGCGGCCAGTTCCAGCCGGGCGCCCGGCGCGCCGACGGCGACCACCCTGGCCGCCCCGGCGGCGCGGGCGGCGACCACGGCCATCAGGCCGATCGCGCCCACCCCCTGGACCACGACGGTGGAGCCGATCCGGATCGCGGAACGTTCCACGCCGTGCAGGGCCACCGACAGCGGCTCCTGCAGCACGGCGACCTCGGCGGGCAGATCGGTCCGGTAGAACACCGTTCCCGCGTTCGAGGCGTACAGGTGGGTGGCGAAGCCGCCGGTCAGGTACGGCGGCCGGTCGGCGGGGGAGGCGAACCCGTAGGACGGCCGCCGGTCCGGGCAGCTTCCCGGCCTGCGCCGCACCTGGCACTCGAAGCACCGGCCGCAGCTCAGCGACGGGAACACGCCGACCCGGTCGCCGACGGCCACCGGCCGCCCCGCGTGGTCGGCCGCGACGCCGTCGCCGAGCGCGGCCAGCCGGCCGACGATCTCGTGCCCGAGCAGCGCGGGGAAGCGCACGCTGGCCAGCCGGCCACGGTAGATGTGGGCGTCCGTGCCGCACATGCCGCACAGCTCGACCTCCAGGACGAACTCTCCCGGACCGGGCTGCGGCAGGCCGTACTCGCGCACCTCCACCGCTCCCGCGACGTCGGTGACGATCGCCGCGCGTGCCGTCGCGTCCATGCACCGCCTCCTGCATTCTGCTTTCTATAGAATGTGGAAGACGGTAGTTCGTCCGGTTTTGAACGGTCAATCCTTGTTACCGGAATGTTTCTGAGGCCACGTCCACGAAGTAGGCCCGCAGCAGCCTGCGTCCTTGCTCGATCATGGCCGGATCGCCCTGCGGCGTGGCGGAGAACGTCAGGTACAGCACCGCCGCCGTGGACTGGATCGCCAGCCGCATCACCCGGTACGGATCCGGCAGCGCCGGCAGCCCCGCCTCCTCCAGCGCGAAGTGGTAGAGCCGCTCGGCCAGCACGTCCCCGCTCTCCCGGACCCGCCCGGCGGGCAGGAACGACGGGCCGCCCGGCCGGGTGTCGGCGAAGTCGACCACGGTGAAGCCCGGCACGCTCCTGCGCATCTCCACCGTCTCGGCCAGCACCAGCTCGGCCGCCCGCGGCCAGGTCAGCGGCGGCTCCTCGGCGACCCTGGCCCGCAGCCGGGCCAGCAGGACCTCCAGGTTGCGCAGCGCCAGCTCGCGCAGCATGCCCGGTTTGCCGTCGAAGAACTGGTAGATCGTGCCGGAGGGCACGCCGGCGCTCCTGGCGACGTCGGAGATCGTGAGGGCGTCCAGGCCGACCTCGTCCAGCAGGCGGGCGCAGGCGTCGAGGATGCGTTCGACCCTGTCGATGCTGCGCCTTTGGACCGGTCGGCGCCGGATGCCGGGGTTCTCCACGAACAAGTCTTAACATAACGACCTGTCATGTTCTAACGTGACATCCTCTCACGTTCCCCCCAGGGAGGACCTGCATGGCCGAAACGCGCCTAGCGCCTGACAGACGGGTGTCCGCGGGCTGGATGTCCCTGCTGGCGCTGGCCCAGATGGGGGTCATCATGGCGATGACCGTCGGAAACCAGATCCTGCTCCCCTCCCACGTGGCGCGCATCGATCCGCAGCACAAGGAGGCGTCGCTGGCGGTGGTCTTCGCCGTGGCCGCCGTCTGCACGATCGTGGCCAACCCGCTGTTCGGCGCCCTGTCCGACCGCACCCGCGCCCGGATGGGCCGGCGCCGCCCCTGGGTCGCCGGCGGCGCGCTGGTCTGCGCCGCGTCCCTGGTCTTCCTGTCCCGCCAGGACTCCCTGGCCGGGCTGGTCGTCGGCTGGGCGGTCGCCCAGCTCGCCTTCACCGCCGCCCTGGCCACCGCCATCGCCACCGTGCCCGACCAGGTGCCGATCAGCCAGCGGGGCAAGGCGTCGGCGCTGGCGGGCGTGGGCCAGCTCGCCGGGCCGCTGCTGGGCGGCGTCGTGGTCACCGTCGTGGCGACCGGCTCGCAGGCCGGGTTCGTCGCGATGGCCGTCCTGGTGCTGCTGCTGGTGCTGCCGTTCAGCCTGTTCACCAAGGAGCCCGCGAGCGCGCCGGCCGACCTGCCGCCGTTCGGGCTGCGCGCGCTGCTGCGCAGCTTCAAGGTGAGCCCGCGCAAGCACCCCGATTTCGCCTGGGCCTGGCTGAGCCGCTTCCTGATCACCCTCACCCTCGCCATGGCGATCGGCTACCTGCAGTACTACCTGCGCGACGGCGTCGGCTACGAGGCGCTCTTCCCCGGCTCCACCGTCGAGCAGGGCGTCGTGGTGCTGGTCGCGGTCTTCACGCTGAGCAGCGTCGCGCCCACCCTGGTCGCGGGCTGGTTGTCGGACCGGTTCGGCAACCGCAGGACGGCCGTCTTCGTCGGCGGGCTCACGATGGCCGCCTCCGGGCTCGTGCTGACCTTCCTGACCAGCTGGCCCGCCGCCATCGCCGCCAGCGTCCTGCTCGGCGCGGGCTACGGCATGTTCGCCGCCGTGGACCAGGCCATGGTCACCCAGCTCCTGCCCGCCGACGCCGACCGCGGCAAGGACCTGGGGATCGTCAGCCTGGCCAACTCCGCCTCCAGCACGTTCGGGCCGGTCATCGCCGCGCCCCTGGTCACCTCCGCGGGCGGTTACCCGCTCATGTACGCCGTCGCGGCGGCCTTCGCCGCGCTCGGCGCCTGCCTCATCTGGAGAATCCGCAGTGTCCGATAACGCAGTGCCCGACCGATCCGCAGTCTTCGACGGCGACGCCTGGTGGCGCGAGGCCGTCGTCTACCAGATCTACCCCCGCAGCTTCGCCGACGCCGACGGCGACGGCCAGGGCGACCTGCCCGGCGCGCTGGCCCGCCTGGACCACCTGGCCGACCTGGGCGTGGACGCCGTCTGGCTGAGCCCGTTCTACCCCTCGCCGCTGGCCGACGGCGGCTACGACGTCGCCGACTACACCGACGTGGACCCCCGCTACGGCACGCTGGCCGACTTCGACGCCTACGTCGCCGCGGCCACCGCCCGGGACATCAAGGTCATCGTCGACATCGTGCCCAACCACTGCTCCGCCGCCCACCCGCGCTTCCGGCAGGCGCTGGCCGCCGGCCCCGGCAGCCCCGAGCGCGACTGGTTCGTCTTCCGCGACGAGCCCAACAACTGGCAGTCCATGTTCGGCGGCCCCGCCTGGACCCGGACCCCCGACGGCCAGTGGTACCTGCACCTGTTCGACTCCGCCCAGCCCGACTGGAACTGGCGGCACCCCGGCGTCACCGCCATGTTCGAGGACGTGCTGCGGTTCTGGCTGGACCGCGGCGTGTCCGGGTTCCGCATCGACGTGGCCGCCATGCTGTTCAAGGAGGACGGCCTGTCCGACGTCGTCCCCGGCAGCCAGGGCGCGCCGCTGGCGCCCGGACAGTCCGCGGTGCCGTACGAGCACCAGCCCGAACTGCTGGAGCTGTACCGGTCCTGGCGCAAGATCCTGGCCGCCTACCCCGGGCCGCGCGGCACGGTGGCCGAGATCTGGTTCGCCGACCCCGCCCAGGCCCGGCCCTACCTCACCGGCGACGGCCTGGCCCAGCTGTTCAACTTCCGCCTGATGCCCCTGCCGTGGTCGGCCGGGGAGTTCCGCGCGGTGATCGAGGAGTCGTACCGGCTGGCCCGCGAGACGGGCGGGTCGATCCCCTGGGTGCTGGGCAACCACGACGTGCCGCGGATGGCGACCAGGTTCGGCATCGACCAGGACCTCGTCCGCGCCCCCACCGCCGACGTGCTGCTCGGGAAGGTCGCCGTCGACCGCGAGCTCGGGCTCAGGCGCGCCCGCGCCGCGACGCTGCTGCTGCTCGCCCTGCCCGGCGCCGCCTACCTCTACCAGGGCGACGAGCTGGGCCTGCCTGAATATCTGGACATGCCGGATGAGGCGCGGCAGGACCCGATGTTCGAGCGCACCGGCCGCGCCTTCATCGGCAGGGACGGCTGCCGCGTGCCGCTGCCCTGGTCGGGCACGTCCGCGCCGTACGGGTTCGGTCCGGGCGGCACGTGGCTGCCCCAGCCGGCCGACTGGGCCCACCTCACCGTCGCCGCCCAGCGGGACGACCCCGGCTCCACCCTCAACCTCCACCGCGCCGCCATCGCCCTGCGCCGCGAGCATCCCGCGCTCGGCGACGGCGACCTGACCTGGCTCGACGCGCCGCCCGGCGTGCTGGCCCTGCGCCGCGAGCCCGGCTTCACGCTCATGGTCAACTTCGGCCCGGACGCGGTGCCGCTGCCCCCGCACCACGACGTCCTGCTGGCCAGCGGCCCCCTGGACGGCGGCGTCCTGCCCGCCGACACGGCGGTGTGGCTCTCGTGACCGGCGACCCGATCCCGCTGCCGGAGTACCCCCGCCCCCAGCTCGTCCGCGACAGCTACGTCAACCTCAACGGCCGCTGGCGATACGCGATCAACGACGGCGCGCGGCCCGGGGCCTACGACGGCGACATCCTCGTGCCGTACTCGCCGGAGGCGCCGCTGTCCGGCGTCGGCCGCCAGCTCCTGCCGGGGGAGACCCTGTGGTACCGCCGCACGTTCGAACCGCCCGCCGGGCCCGCCGGCGGTCGGGTGCTGCTGCACTTCGGCGCCGTGGACCAGACCTGCCGGGTGTGGGTCAACGACGTCGAGGTGGGCGGCCACAGCGGCGGCTATCTGCCGTTCTCCTTCGACGTCACCGACGCGCTGACCGAGGGCGCCAACACCCTCGACGTGGCCGTCCGGGACGACAGCGACACCGGCTGGCAGTCGCGCGGCAAGCAGCGGCTGCGCCGCGGCGGCATCTGGTACACCGCCCAGTCGGGCATCTGGCAGACCGTCTGGGCCGAGCGCGTGCCGGAGCCGCACGTGGAACGGCTCACGCTGACGCCCGTGCTCGCCGAGGAGTGCGTCGAGGTGACCGTGCACGCCGCGGGCGGCCAGGCCGAGGTCGAGATCCTCGCCGACGGCCAGGTGGCGGCCCGCGCCACCGTCCCCGCCGGCCGGCCGGTGCGCGTCCCGCTGCCCGGCGCGCGCCCGTGGAGCCCCGAGGACCCCTTCCTGTACGACGTGAGCGTTTCGCTCGGCCAAGACCGCGTCCGCGGCTACGTCGGCATGCGCTCCTTCTCCGTCGGCCCCGACGCCGGCGGCGTGCCCCGGCTGCTGCTGAACGGCCGGCCGTACTTCCACGCCGGGATCCTCGACCAGGGCTACTGGCCCGACGGCCTCTACACGCCGCCCTCCGACGAGGCCATGGTCGACGACATCGTCATGATGAAGCAGCTCGGCTTCACCATGCTGCGCAAGCACATCAAGATCGAGCCGCTGCGCTGGTACCACCACTGCGACCGGCTCGGCATGCTCGTCTGGCAGGACCTGGTCAACGGCGGCGAGAGCTACCGGCCGCTGGTCGTCACCACCCCCGCGCTGCTGCCGCTGCGCCTGGACGACCGCCGCCACCACCGCTTCGGACGGGCCGACGCCGCCGGGCGGGCCGCGTTCGAGGCCGAGCTGCGCGAGACCGTCGAGCACCTGCGCAACGTGGTCGGCCTGGCGGTCTGGGTGCCGTTCAACGAGGGGTGGGGCCAGTTCGACGCCGCGCGGATCGCCGCCGAGCTGGCCCGGCTCGACCCCACCCGCACGATCGACCACGCCAGCGGCTGGCACGACCAGCGCGCGGGCGACCTGCTCAGCCTGCACGTCTACTTCCGCCGCTTCCGGCCGCCCCGCCCGGACGGCCGCGTCCTGGCCCTGACGGAGTACGGTGGCTACAGCCTGGCCGTCGAGGGCCGCACCTGGGGCGAGAAGGAGTTCGGCTACCGGCGTTACCGCACCGCCGAAGAGCTGGGCGCGGCGTTCGTCCGGCTGCACGAGGAGCAGATCGTCCCGGCCATCCGCCAGGGCCTGAGCGCCACCGTCTACACCCAGCTCTCCGACGTCGAGGACGAGCTGAACGGCCTGCTCACCTACGACCGGGCCGAGCTGAAGCTGCCCGCCGACCTCATCCGCTCCGTCACGAGGAGGCTCGCCTTCCATGACCACCCATGAACGGGAGCTCACCGCCCCCGCCGACCTGTGCCTGCCCGGCGGGCGGCTGAACCCCGCCGCGGTCGGCTGGACCCGCACGCCGCTGCACCGGGCCAACCTGCGCGGCTGGGGACGGCGCAAGCGCTGGGAGTACTGGGGCGTCGTCACCCCCTCACACATCATCGGCCTGGTGGCCTCCTCGCTGGACTACGCCGGGGTGCACGGCGTCTACGTGCTCGACCGGGCCGGCGGCGCGGAGTTCGCCAAGGACGTCGTCGTGCCGCTGGCCCGCGGCGCCGTCTTCCCCGACCGCAGCGGCGCCGGCACGGTGTCCGTGCGCGGCGGCGGGCTGGCGATCGACATCCGGCAGGACCCGGCCGCCACCGTCATCCGCGCCACCGCCCCCGGCGTGCGGATCGACCTGGAGGTGCCGCTGCCGCAGGGCCACGAGTCGCTCGGCGTCGTGGTCCCCTGGGGGCCGAACCGGTTCCAGTACACGGTCAAGGACGTCGGCCGCCCGGCCCGCGGACGGCTGCGCCTCGGCCAGGACGAGTTCGCGATCGACCCCGCCGACTCCTTCGCCGTGCTCGACCACGGCCGGGGCAAGTGGCCGTACGCGGTGACCTGGAACTGGGCGGCCGGCAGCGGGCCCGGCAGGTCCGTCCAGCTCGGCGGCAAGTGGACCGACGGCACCGGCGTCACCGAGAACGCCCTGTTCACCGGCGGCCGGCTGCACAAGATCGGCGACGAGCTGGAGTGGACCTACGACCGCGGCGACTGGCTGCGCCCCTGGCGGATCAGCGGCCCGCGGGTCGAGGTGGAGTTCCGGCCGTTCCACGAGAAGGTGGCCCGTACCCAGCTCGGCGTGGTGGCCAACGAGACCCACCAGTGCTTCGGCCACTTCTCCGGCCGCGTCCAGGACGACGACGGCGCGTGGGTGGACCTCGACGGCCTCACCGGCTGGGCCGAGGAGGCGCGCAACCGCTGGTAGCGGGCACAGCAAAACCCCCGGGCGTCGCCCGGGGGTTTTCACCGTGAGAAGGGGTCAGGCGCTCTTGCGCCGCTGGGCACGCAGGACCGCGAGCCTCTCGTTGAGCACCTCTTCCAAATCCTCGATGGACCGCCGCTCCAGCAGCATGTCCCAATGAGTCCGTGGGGGCTTGGTCTTCTTCGACTCCGGCTGCTCACCGTCGACCCGCACCGCGGTCGCGCCGCACATGCGGCACTCCCAGGTAGCGGGGATCTCGGCCTCGGCGGCAAGCGGAACCTCGAAGCGATGGCCCTTAGGACAGGTGTAGGACACCTCCTGGCGTGGGGCCAGATCCGTGTTACGGTCGTTCTCGTAGCTGGTTGCCCCGAGCCGGGTGCCACGAAGCGCGCGCTCGCCCATGTCTAAATGCCTCCTACAGGGCCCCCATACGTGGGGGGTCTGTCTCCCACGGTGTCTAACGCTTGGTACCGTGATGGGATTCCCACCCGCGGGGTGATCCAATCGCGCTTGGGGCCTCGGTTATTCGAGTCCGCTCCCAGCGGTGCCGCTTCCTCAGGCCGCGACGGTCGTCCGCGGGGCTCTGAGCAGGCTCGCCGCCAGCCACAACCCGCCGATCATGACGAGCGCCCCGTGCGCGATCCGCACCGGGTACGGGCCGAAGAACTGCGGGATGAACAGCGCCAGACCCAGCGCGAGCGCCGTCCCGGCCCCCTTGGGCAGGATCCCCGAACGCCACACGGCCACGGCCGCCATCACCGTGCCGGCGCCCAGCAGCGCCAGCCCGGCGGCGAACATGGTGACCGCCGCCGGGGCGAAGCGGAACTGCTCGGCCAGCTCCATCAGCGCGGGCGCGCCGTCGCGCAGCGAACGTTGCGCGATGACGTGCAGGCCGAAGTCCTCGGCCCCGTAGTAGGGGAGGGTCAGGCCGGCGCCGGCCCAGGTCACCGCGGCCGCGCGCAGCGACAGGCGGTCGCCGAGCACCCGGTGCAGGCCGAGCGTGCCCAGTCCGAGCAGGACGAACCCGAGCATCGCGGCCAGATGGCCGGTGACCCAGGCGGTCGAGGCCATGGCGGCGGCGTCGTCGCCGGACGGCCGTACCACCGGGTAGACGAACAGCAGGACGCCGCCGAGGGCGAAGGCGGCGGAGGTGAGGCGGGGGGAGGTCATGGGTGACTCCTGGCTGAGGGCGTTGCTCTGTTGTGAGAGCAATGCTCTCGTGGCAGGTGTTCTCCTGTCAAGAGCACTGCTCTCTCTTTAGAGCGACGGCCGCAGCCTGCGTCTCAGGCCAGCAGCGGCACCAGGGTCCGGTCGCCGAACCTCGTCATCGCGGCCAGCGGCGCGGAGGCCGCCTTCACCAGCAGCGGAAGGCCCGGCCTGCCCTTGTCCCTGGCGATGCGGGGGCCCAGGGCGGCCATCAGCGCGGTCAGTCCCGGCAGCGGCCTGATCCACATGGTGATCTCCCGGACCAGGCCGTCGTCGTCCAGTTCGAGCTGGGCCACCTCGTGCAGCGGCTGGCGGCCCACCCGGGCGGTCGCCGTGAGCATGCGGGTGCGGTCATCGCCGATGTCGCTCTGGTAGCGCAGGTCCGACAGCACGTCGAAGACGGCTTCGAACAGCGCTCCGACCTGGGGCAGGCCCTCGAAGCCGGCCCGGTGGCTCAGCGGCGAGTGGAACACCACGCCGTCGGCGAGGGTGGCCTTGAGTGCCTGGGCGTCGTGCGCCTCGCCGGCCCGGCGGTACGCGCCGGCGGGTGAGTCCTGAATGTGAACTGTCATGGGTTCACATTATCAACCCACTATCATGGGTGCATGAACAGGTTCGGTGAGATGCACTGCTCCATCGCCCAGGCCGTCGGCGTCATCGGCGAGCCGTGGACCCCGCTGATCCTGCGCGACCTGTTCCTCGGCCTGCGCAGGTTCGACGACCTCGCCGAGGACCTGGGCATCTCGCGCAACCTGCTGGCCCGCCGGCTCGACCATCTCGTCGCCACCGGCGTCGTGGAGAAGCGCCCCTACCAGGAGCGTCCGGTGCGGCACGAATACCTGCTGACCGAGGCCGGGCGTGACGTCGTGCCCGCGCTGCTGACGCTCATGGCCTGGGGCGACCGGTGGTCCACCCCGCCCGGCGGGCCGCCCGCGCTGCTCGTCCACTCCTGCGGGCGGGAGTTCACGCCCGTCGTCACCTGCCCCCACTGCGGCGGCGAGGCCACCGCCGAGACCGTGCTGCCGATGCCCGGTCCCGGCGCCGCCCGGGGGCCGGGCACCATGGTCCTGGCCGCCGATCTGTGACGTTGCGTGTTTGACGCGCGACCCTTCGTGAGAGGACTCTCATGGCCCGCTCACGGCCGCCCCACGGCGGCCGCGCAGGCTTCAGGGGACCGCGACGTCGATCAGGAGGCGTAGATGGATCTCATGCCACGCTGGGCCGCGGCGGTCGCCGCGCTCGCGTTCGTCCTCGCCGGGGGAGGGGTGCTGCTTCCGGCCCAGGCGGCGGCCGGGCCGCCCCCGGCGCTCGCCCTGGCCGCCCACGACGGCGACGACGATGACAGTGACGACAGTGACGACGGCGACGACGACGCGGCCCCCCGGTCCGGGCGGCACGAACCGGCCAGGAAGCAGGCCCACGCCCCGCGCCGGGACGACGACGTCGAGGCCATCCCCGGCCTGGAGGCCCGCGACTCCCGGCCCCCCGAGCCCGTCACCCGCCCGGCCCAGGCTCCCGGACGGGCCGAGATCCGGCTGGAGAGCGGCACCATGACCAGCGGCGGGCACGTCGGCCCGCTGGTGCTGCTGGCCATCCTGGGCACCGGCGCCCTGGTGGGCACCTCGTACTGGCTCTCGCGCCGCTACGGCCCCTGACGCGGGTCAGATCCGCGAGGGGACCTCGTTGCCGGCCGCCCTGATGGCCTTGGGCAGGTTCGTCAGGGCGAGCAGCACGAAGCCCACCACGAAGAATATGATCATGGACACGATGGCGATCCGGTAGCTGTTGGTGACCTGCAGCGCGATCGTCACCGTCAGCGACCCGATGAACGCCGACCCCTTGTCGCTGATCTGCAGCAGGCTGAAGTACTCCGCCTCCCGCCCCTTCGGGATCACCTGCGAGAACAACGACCGCGACAGCGCCTGCGTGCCGCCCAGCACGATCGCGATGGCGAAGGCCATCAGGTAGAACTGCAGCGCCTGCCCCTCGCCGACGAACATCGCCACCACCACGATCCCGGTCCACAGCACCAGGCTGGCCAGCACCGTGCGCTTGGTGCCGAAGCCGCGCGCCAGCCACCCCAGCAGCAGCGCCCCGAAGAACGCCACGAACTGCACCATCAGGATCGCCGTGATCTGTACGGTCTTGTCCAGCTTGAGCGCCTCGGAGGCGAACGCCGCGCTGTTGCCGATGACCGTCTGCACGCCGTCGTTGTAGACCAGGTAGGCCACCAGGAACAGCAGCGTCAGCGGGTACCGCCGCAGCTCGGCCAGCGTACGGCCGAGCTGGCGGAAGCTCCCGCGCACCGAGCGCAGCGCCGTGGTCTCGTGCGCCGCCACGGGACGGTTGCGCAGCCGCAGCAGCGGAATGACGGTGAACGTCGCCCACCACAGGCCGGCGGACATCATGCTGATGCGCACCGCCATGCCCTCGCTCAGCCCGAGGCTGTCGTGCTGCAGGAACAGCGCGAGGTTGAGCAGGAGCAGCAGCCCGCCGCCGAGGTAGCCGATCGCCCAGCCGCGCGAGGAGACCCCGTCGCGCTCCTCGGGGGTGGAGATCTGCGGCAGGAAGGAGTCGTAGACCACCACGGAGGAGCCGTAGGCGAGGTTGGCCACCACGAACAGCACGCCGCCCAGCAGGTAGCGGTCGCCCTCGACGAAGTACAGGCCCATGGTGGCCAGCGCGCCGGCGTAGGCGAACCCGCCGAGCAGCTCCCGCTTGCGGCCGGTGTGGTCGGCCAGCGCGCCCACGATGGGCAGGAACACGATCTGCAGGAACACCGCCACCGTCAGCGTCAGCCCGAAGAAGGCAGCGGGCCTGATGTCGGCGCCGAGCACGTCGACGTACCCCAGGCCGGGGTGGCGCAGGACCAGCGCGTCGAACTGGGACGCGCACGTCCCGGGCGCCAGGGCGGGGAAGTCCTTCGCGCAGGCCGCGGTCCTGGCGACCGGGATCAGGTACGGGCCCAGGAAGACCGAGATGATCGTGGTGTAGAAGGCCGAGTTGGCCCAGTCGTAGAAGTACCAGCCGCGTTGCTCGCGGCGGCGCGCCGCGGGGGAGTCGTCGAGGGCCGCGGGGGGTGCGGTGGAGGCCATGGTGTCGTGTCGCTCCTCTGCGGCCGGGGGCCGGGGGGCCTCGCGCGGCCCGGCCACGGGGTGGGGTCATGCCTGACGAAGTGCCCATCTTCGCAGGTCGTGGGTCACGTCCACGTGTCGTGCACATGACCTTACAGTGATCACCTCAGGAGAGGAAGGTCGCCGCCGGCGGGCCGGTCAGGCCGCCATGCCGCGCGGGTGCCACAGGCCCCGCCGTTCGAGGACCTCGCGCAGGCCGGTGACGTTGTCGGTCATGATCCCGTCGACGCCGAGGTCGAGCAGGTGCTCCATGCGGACGGTGTCGTTGATCGTCCACACGTGCACCTGCATGCCGATGGCGTGGGCGGTGCGGACCAGGCGGCGGGTGGTGACGCGCAGGCCGCGGAAGCCGATCGGCACCTGCGCGCACGGGATCCCGGCGCGCGACAGGCGGGCCAGCAGCCGGCCGTAGCCGGAGGTGGCGGCGGCGGCCCGCAGCGCTGCCACGCCGCGCGGGCCGAGCGCCGAGCACACCTCGCGGCCCATGGCGGCCCTGGCCATGACCAGGCGCTCGTCGGAGAAGGAGGTCAGGCAGACGCGGTCGTAGGCGTTGGTGCGCCGGACCGCCCCGGCCAGCGGCGCGATGGCCGCCGCCTCCTTGACGTCGATGTTGAAGCGCACCTGCGGCCACGTGCCGAGCAGGTCCTCCAGCAGCGGGATCTCGTGCACGCCGGCGATGCGGGCCTGCCGGACCTCCCGGTAGGGCAGCTCGGAGATGCGGCCCCGCCGGTCGGTCACCCGGTCGAGGGTGTGGTCGTGGAAGGCCAGCAGCACGCCGTCGGCGGTGGCGTGCGCGTCGGTCTCCAGGTAGTCGTAGCCGAGCCCGACCGCGCGTTCGAAGGCCGCCAGGGAGTTCTCGGCGCCCTCCAGCGCGCCGCCGCGGTGGGCGAAGGCCAGCGGCCCCGGATGGTCGAGAAAGGCGAAACGACGGCTGAGCACGACCCGGTGTCCCTTCCGATGGTGGACGGTTCGGTCACGGTTCGGGGAGATTCTCCCACTCCTGGCGGCGCGCCTCGGCCAGCGCGATGGCCGCGGCCACCGACACGTTGAACGAGCCCACCCGGCCGACCTGCGGGATGTAGCAGACGCCGTCGACGGCCTCCAGCAGGGCGGGGGAGCAGCCGTGGTCCTCGCTGCCGACCACCAGGCACACGTCGCGGCCGAGGTCGGCGCGGTGCAGCGGCACGGCCTCGCCGGTCAGCTCGATGGCCAGCACGGCGTAGCCGTCGTCCTTGGCGGCCTTGACCGCCTCGGTGGCCGGGACCGGCTCGTGCCAGGTGACCAGGCGCTCGGTGCCGAGCGCCGTCTTGCCCGCCTTGGGGTTGGTGGGCGGCGTGGCGTTGCCCGCCAGCCAGATCTGGTCGACGCCGAACGCCGCGGCGCTGCGGAAGATCGAGCCGACGTTGAACGGGCCCGTCACCGACTCCAGGATCAGCGCGAGCCGGTTGTCGGTGTTCCTGCGCCAGGTGCGGTTGAGCCGCTTGACGTCGGTGGGGCGCAGCTGCCTTCTCATCGGGCCACCTTCAATATGCGGTAGGCGGCTCGGGAGGCCTCGCGGGAGGCCTGCCAGCCCTGCTCGCCGAGCCAGCGCTGCAGGGAGTCCGAGCCGAGGTGTTTCTGGACGACCAGGTAGGCGACGCCGTCGGGCGTCAGCCGGGTGAGCCACCTGGTGAGCATCTTGTGCAGAGCCGGCTTGCCAATCCGGATGGCGGGATTGGACCAGATGGCCCGAAATTTCACGTCATCCGGCACTTCATCAACATGAACAGGTCTTACTTTGTAAAGGCCGGCGGCCTGGGCGTTCCGCCCGGTCAGCTCCAGGCTGCGCCGGTTCACGTCGACGGCCCACACCGTCGCCCCTGGCGCCCGCGAGGCCATCGTCAGCGCGATGGGCCCGTAGCCGCAGCCCAGGTCGAGCAGGTCGCCCTCCTGCGGCGGCGGCGGGACGGACTCCAGCAGCGCGCGCGTGCCGACGTCGACCCGGTCGGGTGAGAACACGCCCCGGTCGGTCTCCAGCCGCAGGTGCAGGTCGGGCAGGACCAGGTCGACCGAGCCCGGCCTGCTCGCGGTCTCGGGACGTTCGGAGAAGTAGTGGGCCACGTGGGAAAACGTTACGGGATGCGGGTGCCGAACAAGACCGCGGCGCCGGCCACCAGCAGCCCGAGCACGATCGCGGCCACGATGAACCACTGGGTGATCTCCTGGCTGACCAGCTTGAACCCCAGCGAGGTGCCGATCTGCTCGTAGACGTCGCGCAGCTCGCTGCCGGACTCGGCGGCGTAGGCCCGGCCGCTGGTGCCGTCGGAGAGCGACTGCAGGGTCTGCTTGTTGACCGGGACGTTCACGGGCCTGCCGTCGATGTCGACGGTGCCCTCCTGGGTGCCGTACGCGATGGTGGAGACCGGGACGTGGGCCTGCTGGGCGGCCTCGATGGCCTCGTTCACCGACCGGCCGGAGGTGTTGTCGCCGTCGGACAGCAGCACGATCGCGGCGGGCGGCGGGTCGGTGGCGGCCTGCTGGTCGAAGGAGCGCACCGAGTCGAGGGAGTTGAAGACGGCCTCGCCGATCGCGGTGCCGGGCCGGGTGGTCAGGTTGCCGATGGCGGTGACGACGGCCTGGTGGTCGGTGGTGGGCGAGATGACGACGTTGGCCGAGCGGGCGAAGGACACCACGCCGACGTTGAAGCGGTCGGGCAGCTCCCTGGCGAACGCCTGGGCGGCTGCCTTGGCGGCGCTGATCCGGTTGGGCTGCACGTCGCCGGCGTCCATGGACAGGGAGACGTCGAGGGCGATCATGATGGTGGCGCGGTCGCGGGGGACGCGTACCTGGTCGGCGGGTTTGGCGGCGCCGACCACCAGGAACGACATCATGACCAGGAACAGCGCCGGAGGCACGTGCCGGCGCCAGCCCGGCCCGGCGGGGGCGACGAGGTTGAGCAGCGCCAGGTTGGTGAAGCGCACGGTGTAGCGGCGGCGGGCGAACTGCGCCACGACGTATCCGGCCACCAGCAGCGCCACCAGCACGAACAGCCACAACCAGCCGGGGGCGAGAAACGTCATACGGGTCTCCGGTGGGCGAGGTGGCTCATGCGGCGCTGGCGCAGGACGAACTGCGCCACGTCGAACACCCAGTCCCTGTCGGTCCGCAGCACCAGGTGGGCGATCCCGGCGCGGCGCAGGGCGAGCCGGGTGCCCTCACGCTGGAGGGCGGCGGCTTCTGCATATGCTTGCCGGACTTTGGGAGAAAGGTGCACTTCACGTACGTTCCCGGTCTCGGGATCGGTGAACGCCACCCGGCCGACGTCCGGCAGCTCCAGCTCGCGCGGGTCGATGACCTCCACGGCCAGCACCTGGTGTCGGGAGGCCAGCCGCCTGATCGGGCGCTCCCAGGGGCGTTCGGCGTCGGGGTCGAGCTCGGGGCGGTCGTCGAGGAAGTCGGAGACGACCAGGCGCAGGCCCCTGCGGCGGCGGGTGGCCGCCAGCACGTCGATGCCCTCGGCCAGGTCGGGGGCGTCGGGCACGGCCCGGCCGCGCGGGGCGTCCATGAGGGAGTTGAGCAGCCCGTACAGGGCCGGGCGGCCGGTACGGGCGGGCATGCGGTGGATGTACTCCTCGTGCAGCACCAGCGCGCCGAACCGGTCGCCCATGCGGCTGGACAGGAAGCCGATCGCGCCGACGGCGGCCACGACCAGGTCGCGCTTGTCGGTGTCGGCGGTGCCGAAGTCCATGCTGGCCGACAGGTCGGCCAGCGCCCAGGTCTCCAGCTCGCGGTCGGCGATGAGGTCGCGGACATGGGGGACGGTCGTGCGGGCGGTGACGGCCCAGTCCATGCGGCGCACGTCGTCCTCGCCGGGCACGTACAGGCGGCTGTCGCCGGTCTCGCTGCCGGTGCCGGGCAGCAGCCCCTGGTGGGCGCCGTGCAGCAGGCCGTCGAGCCGCCGCGTGACGGTCAGCTCCAGCCGTCGCAGCGCCTGCTCGCCGGTGTTCAACGGTTCTGGTTCCAGACGACCAGGGGTGGCGGCACGGCGTGCAGGATCTGCTTGACGACCTGCTCGGGATCGACGCCGTCGGCCAGGGCGTCGAAGGTCAGCATGAGCCGGTGGGACATGACGTCGACGGCCACGTCGCGCACGTCGTCGGGCAGCAGGTAGTCGCGGCCGCGCAGCAGGGCCAGCGCGCGCCCGGCCGAGACCAGGCCGAGCGTGGCGCGCGGGCTGACGCCGATCTCGATCGTCTCGGCCAGGTCGCCCAGCCCGTAGTCGGCGGGCGCGCGGGTGGACATGACCAGGCGCACCACGTAGTCGGCCACGAGCTGGTGCACCGAGACCTGCTCGGCGGCCTGCTGCAGGGCCAGCAGCCTGGCCGGGTCGAGCACCCGGTCGGGCACGGGCGGCGTGACGCTCATCCGGTGCAAGATCTCCAGCTCCTCGTGCGCGCTGGGGTGCGGCACCCGCACGCGGAACAGGAAACGGTCGCGCTGCACCTCGGGCAGCGGGTAGACGCCCTCGGACTCGATCGGGTTCTGGGTGGCCAGCACGATGAAGGGCCTGGGCAGCGGATGGGTGACGCCGGCCAGCGTGACCTGGCGCTCGGCCATCACCTCCAGCAGCGCCGACTGCACCTTGGCCGGGGCGCGGTTGATCTCGTCGGCCAGCAGGAAGTTGACGAACACCGGACCCAGCTCGACGTCGAACTTCTCGTTGGAGGGGTGGAAGACGCGGGTGCCGACGATGTCGCTCGGCACGAGGTCGGGCGTGAACTGGATCCGGGCGAACGTGCCGCCCACGACGGTGGCCAGGGTGGAGGCGGCCAGGGTCTTGGCGACGCCCGGCACGCCTTCGAGCAGACAGTGACCGCGGGCCAGCAGGGCCACGACCAGCCGTTCGACCATGTGCTCCTGTCCCACGATGACACGCCGGACCTCGTCGAGACTTCGACGCAGCAGGGCCGCGTCGTTTCCGCCTGGCAACTCTTCGGCGACGCTCATGACGCCATTCCACCAAACGCGCCGCGAACGTGCACGACGCCACGTCTGTGCTTTCATGGCAAACGTGGCAAGTCCCCTGCAGTACGGTGATCCGCCCCAGCTGGGGCGCTACGTCGTGCAGGCCCGCCTGCACACGGCCCCGGCCGGGTTCGTCTACCTGGGACAGGGACCCGACGGGCGCGCGGTGTCGCTGGCCGTGCTCACCCGGGGCGCCGCCCTCGACGCGGCGGCGCGCGACCGGTTCCTGACCGCGATCAAGGAGGCGTCCGGGCGGTCCGGCGGGCGCGGGTGGCTGGGGCTCGGCCGGGGGCGCGCCTCGGTGCTCGACGGGACGCCCGAGGTGCTCGACGTGCACGACGGTCCCGCGCCGTGGGTGGCGGTGCCGTACGCGCCGGGGCAGCCGGGGGCCGAACGGTTCCTGGACCCGGTCATGGTGGGCGGGACGTTCATCGGGCAGGCGCACGGGCCGGACTTCGTGCCGTACTGGCTGACCGACCGCGCGCCCGCGCTGCCGGGGCCGCTGGCACGGCGGCTGCCGCTGACCGAGACGCGGCGGCGGGTGCTGCTGGCCGCCCTCGCGCTGGCGATCCTGCTGGTGCTGGTCACGACGATCCTGCTGTTGCTGCTGTTCGGCAGGCGCGACAGCGAGCCGATGCCCCGCCAGCTCCCGCCGACGGTGTTCGTGCCCACGCCGCCGCCCACGCCCGCCACGCCGGTGCCGGAGGAGCCCTCGCCGTCGCGGTCGCCGTCGCCGACGCGCACCGGTCCCGGCACGCCGGGGCAGTCGCCGGGCGATGAACTGGGCGAGTCGCCGCTTTAATGCGTTTGAGCCTCACGTTACGTGAGGCTTTAGCGTCCGTGGCATGGAGTTCATCGTTCACGACACGCTCACGGCCATGGCGGACCTGCTCGCCCGGCCGCTCGCCGACCGGCCCGACGCGCTGCGGGAGATGCTGGCACCGATCCGGCCGGCGATCCCGGTGCCCGGCGACATCGTCGACGTCCACCACCAGGGCGGCGGCTTCCGCGTCGACGCCGAGGACGCCCGGTACCTGCCCGCCGTCCAGGCCATGATCGAGGCCGACGTGCTCGGCCAGGTGCGCAGGGAGCTGGAGCGCGCCTCCCACGCGCTGAAGGAGGCCAGGCAGGCGTCCTCGCTGCAGGTGATGTTCGTGCTCGGCGACCCCGGCAACGAGCACCTGATGAAGGTCAGCGGCGGCTACTACGGGATGGGCGGCTCGCCCGGCTGGCTGTACCTGCTGGGCTGGCCGTCGGAGGAGGTCATCGGCCGGATCGCGCACTGTGCGGTGCACGAGTTCCACCACAACGTGCGCTACACCAACGTCGAGTGGGACCCGCGGACGGTCACCGTGGGCGAGCACGTGGTGGCCGAGGGGCTGGCCGAGGCGTTCGTCAGGGAGCTGTCCGGCCCGGAGGCCATGGGCCCCTGGTCGCGGATGGTGACGGGGGAGGAGCTGGAGCGCGCCGACAAGATGATCATGGATGCGTTCGACCTGCAGGGCATGGCGAACACCCCGGCGTACGTGCTGGGCGACAGCGCCATGCGGCTCTTCGGCGGGCAGCCCCGCGGCGTTCCCGACATGGCGGGTTACGCGGTGGGCCTGCGCCTGGTGGACCGGGCCCTGGCCGAGAAGGGGCTGAGCGCCGCCGAGGCCACCCTGCTGCCGGCCGCGCGGCTGCTCGACCGGCCTCAGCCGGGCGAGACGAACCCCGACTCGTAGGCGGCGATCACGGCCTGCGTGCGGTCGCGCGCGCCCAGCTTGGCCAGGACGTTGCCGACGTGCGTCTTGACGGTCTCCTGGCTGACGACCAGCTCGGCGGCGATCTCGGTGTTGGACATGCCCCTGGTCATCAGCCGCAGCACGTCGCCCTCGCGGCCGGTGAGCCGGTCGATCCCCGGCACGTGGGCGCGCGGGCGGCGGCCGGCCAGGGTGCGGATCGCGGCCGGGAACAGCAGCGACTCCCCGGCCGCCACCAGCCTGATCGCCTGGAGCAGGTCGTCCGGTCTGGTGCGTTTGAGCAGGAAGCCGCTCGCCCCGGCGCGCAGGGCGTCGTAGACGTGGTCGTCGTTCTCGAACGTGGTCACGACCAGGACCTTGGGCGGGTCGTCGAGCGCCACGAGCCGCCGGGTGGCCTGGATGCCGTCCATGGCGGGCATGCGGACGTCCATCAGCACGACGTCGGGGCGCTCGCGGCGGACGACCGGCAGGACCGCGGCGCCGTCCCCGGCCTCGCCGACCACGCGCAGGCCGGGCTCGGCGTCGATGATGACGCGCAGCCCGGCGCGGATGAGGTCCTCGTCGTCGGCGATCACGACCTTGAGTGTCATGCCCCTGACCGTAGCGGCACCCGTGCGGAGAGGGTTCGGGGCGTCCCCGGGGTGACGGCGGCGTGGCCTGCCCCAGGAGCGAGCCGCCCGGAGGGAGTCGGCTGAGGGGGTTACGGGTTCGGGCGGAGGGGGAGGCGGACCGAGACCGTCCAGCCGTCCTCGTCGGGGCCGGCGCGCAGGTCGCCGCGGAGCAGGCGGACGCGTTCGCGCATGCCCGCCACACCCCGGCCGCCGCCCCGGCCGCGGCTCCCGGCGCGCCTCCCCCCGTGCGGGCCGCCGTGCGCCCCGCCGGGGTTGCTGACCTCCAGGCGCAGGTCGTCGCCCTGGACGGCGGCGGCCAGCCGGACCGTGCCGCCGCCGTGCCGGATCGCGTTGGTCAGCGCCTCCTGCAGGATGCGGTACGCCTCCCTGGAGACGACGGCGGGTACGCCGGACAGGTCGCCCACGTCCTGCCGCACCTCGGCGCCGGAGCCCGCCACCAGCGCCGCGAGGTCGGCCAACGTCGCCTGCGGCGCCCGCCGCGCCTCCTCGCCGTCCCGCCGGCGGCCCTCGGGCCCGCCCGCGCCGCCTGCGTCGTGGCGCCCGTCCCCGCGCGTGTCCTCGCGCCCGTCCCCGCGTGCGTCCTCGCGTGTGTCCTCGCGCAGGACGCCGAGCACGTGGTCCAGGTCCTCCAGCGCGGCGCGGGCCGACTGCTCGATGGCCGCCAGCGCGGTCCTGGCGGTGGCCGGGTCGCGGTCGAGGACGCGTCCGGCCGCGGCGGCCTGCAGGGTGACGACGCTGAGCGCGTGCCCGACCGAGTCGTGCAGCTCGCGGGCCAGCCGGTTGCGTTCGGCCAGCGTACGAGCGTGATCCTCGGCGGCGGCCAGCCGCTCGGCGGGGGTGGGGCCGAGCAGCGGGGGAGCCAGGGCGGCCAGCAGCGCCCCCGCCCCCGCCGCGCCCGCCACCAGCAGCGCCAGCGCCCCCACGCCCGCCGCCGCCCACAGCACGGACGGCCACCCCGGCTCGGCCGTGAGCCCCAGCACCGGCATCGGCTCCCCGACGAACGGCAGCGCCATCGTGAACACCGTGAACGGCACGACCGCCAGCGTGAACCCGCTCACCACGCCGCCCACCGCCAGATGCAGCGTGAACCACGCGGCGGTGCGCCGCCGCTCCTGCCACGACCGGCGGGCCTGCCGCGGCGGGGTCTCCACGCGGGCCCCGAGCAGCCCCTGGGCGGCGTTCACCTCCAGCGCGCGCACCGGCAGGAACAGCCCGGTCACCGCCACCACCGGCAGCACCGCGACGAACACCCCGACCTGGATCGGCATCAGCAGGTCGGACGACATGCCGCGCCACAGCCCGGCGACCAGCACCCCGGCCATCATGTACGGCATCAGCAGCGCCCCGCCCAGGATGAGGCACGCCCAACGGCGGGGGAGGTTCCTTCTCACATCCGGGATTGTATGTCGATAGTTTTTCGCGCTGGGAGTAACGCGCCTTGAGTGAAATGCGCCCCCAGCGAAAAGGGGCTGGAATTCACCGCCGCCGGGTCCAGCGTTTTTCGCAGGTTCAGTTTCGGCAGAAAGGTGATGTCAATGACGGAGACCCAGCGCGCGGCCTGGCCTGACCAGCTCAGTCAGCGCCTGCTGAAGGAACGCATCGTGGTCCTCGGCCAGGACGTCGACGACGAGATTTGCAACCGGCTCTGCGGTGAGCTGCTTTTGCCGGCAGCCGAAGACCCCCATCGGGACATAACGCTTTACATCAATTCGCCGGGCGGCTCGGTGACGGCCGGCAGGTGTCGCCATGAAGGGTCCGCGCTGGACGCGTTGCGCGCCCGCTTCGCCGGCCGGCACACCGCCGTCACCCGCGTCCTGGCCGAGGCCGGCGAGAGGAGCGTGCTCCGGCACGAGATCCACGACCTGCGGCCGCGCCTGCGCTCGTTCGCCAGCGGCAACGCGGTCCTGCTCCGCCTGCTCGCCGCCTGACGGCACGGCTGGAGCACGCGAGGGGTGGGGTGAGGGCCGGGTGGGGGGTGGCCTGCGGTGGGTGGTTGGAGGGGGGCTGTAGTCTTCTGGGCGTTTCCTGGGGGAGTGGGGGCGCGGCGTGCCGCTGGAGCAGGTTGTGGTGTTGCTGGCGGCCGCGGCAGGCGCCGGATGGGTCGACGCGGTCGTGGGCGGCGGCGGGCTGGTGCAGCTGCCGGCGTTGCTGATGACCGGTATGCCGCCCGTCCAGGCCATGGCGACCAACAAGTTCTCCTCGGTGTTCGGCACGGCCTCGGCCGCCGTGGCGTACGCGCGCTCCACCAAGATCGACCGTCAGGTGGCGTTACCGGGTGCGGCGCTGGCCGTGGTGAGCGCCGGGCTGGGCGCGTGGGCGGCGGCGGCGATCTCGGCCGACGTGTTGCGCCCGGTCGTGATGGTGGTGCTGCTCGGCGTGGCGGCGTTCGTCACGTTGCGTCCTTCGATGGGCGCCCTGCCGCAGCCGCACCTGCGGACGAACGGCCGGGTGGTGGCGGCGGTGGCCGTGGCGGGCGTGGGCATCGCCTTCTACGACGGCATCATGGGGCCGGGCACGGGCACGTTCCTCATCATCGCCTTCACCACCATCCTCGGCCTGGACTTCGTCGCCGCCTCCGCCTCGGCGAAGATCATCAACGTGGGCACGAACCTCGGGGCGCTGGCGGTGTTCGGGCTGCAGGGCCACGTGCAGTGGGCGCTGGGGCTCGGCATGGCGCTGTGCAACGTGGCCGGCGCCCAGCTCGGCGCCAGGATGGCGATCAGGCGCGGCACGGCGTTCGTCCGGGTCGTGCTGTTGTGCGTGGTGGTGGCGATGGTGATCAGGCTCGGCTGGCAGCAGTTCGGCTGATCCCCGGCACGCCACCGCCCGCGTCCGGATGCCTAAGGCCGCAGGGCGGGGGCCGTCAGGGCGACGAAGGCCGCCATCAGCGCCGGTACGGCCAGCGCCCGCGGCAGCCCGGCGAGCTGGGCCACCGCCCCGATGATCACCGGCCCCGACAGGAACCCCAGGTACCCGACGGACGCCACCCGCGCCAGCGCCCGCCCGGCGAAGGCCGGGTCCCGGTGCCCCGCGGCCGAGAACACCTGCGGCACGATGCACGACAACCCCGCCCCGAAGCAGCCGAACCCCACCACCCCGGCCACCGGCCCCCCGCCGAGCAGCGCCAGCCCGAGCCCCGCCGCCGCCAGCAGCCCGCAGCACCGCACCAGCGTCACCGGCCCGAACCGGGCGGCCAGCCGGTCGCCCGCCAGCCGCCCCGCGGTCATCGCGAGGGAGAACGCGGCGTACCCGGCGGCGGCGAACCCCGCCGAGGAGGCCAGGTTCTCGCGCAGGTAGACCGAGCTCCAGTCGGCCGCCGCCCCCTCGCCCACCAGGCAGCAGAAGGCCAGCACGCCGAGCAACAGGATGCCCTTGGGCCGTCCGGACCCCGAGCCGCCGGCCGGCAGGGGAGCGGGCGCCGAGCGCAGCGCCCACCGCCAGGCCCACGCCGCCAGCACGGCGATCACCGCCCCCACGCACCCGAACGTCACCGACGGCGGCAGCCCGGCCTGCGCGAACACCCCGCCCGTCGTGGCCCCGGCGAACCCGCCGATGCTGTAGACGGCGTGGAAGGACGACATCACCGGCCGCCCGCAGGCGCGTTCCACCTCGACGGCGTTGGCGTTCATGGACACGTCCAGGACGCCGTGGACGACCCCGAAGACCAGCAGCGCGGCGGCCAGCGAGCCCAGGCCCGCGGCGAAGGCGGGCGGCACCAGCACCACGCCCTGCGACAGGGCCGCCGGGATCATGACGCGGCTGCTGCCGTAGCGGTCCACCAGGCGGCCGACGGTCGTCATGCCGGCGACGGCGCCCGCGGCGATGGCCAGCAGCGCCAGGCTGAGCCGTCCGGCGTCGAGGCCGAGGTTCTCCTTGATGGCGGGGATGCGGGCCGTCCAGGTGCCGATGGCCAGGCCGGCCAGGAAGAACAGCAGGTAGACGGCCGTCCGTTCGCGTCTCACCGGGCCTCCTTGACGTCCACCCCGGCCGCGACGAGCGCGTCACGCTGCTCGGGCGGCACGCCGTCGTCGGTCACCACGACGTCCAGTCGGGAGATCGGGCAGACGGCGCCGAAGGCCGTACGGGAGAACTTGCCCGAGTCGCAGGCCACGATCACCCGCCGGGCGGCGGCGATGGCCGCCCGTTTGACCGCGACCTCGGGCAGGTCGTGCGCGGTCAGGCCGTGCTCGGCCGACAGGCCGCAGCAGCCGATCACGGCGGTGTCGAAGCGCAGCGC
Organism: Nonomuraea sp. NPDC049684; assembly: GCF_044465345.1. Taxonomy (NCBI): domain Bacteria; kingdom Bacillati; phylum Actinomycetota; class Actinomycetes; order Streptosporangiales; family Streptosporangiaceae; genus Nonomuraea; species Nonomuraea sp. NPDC049684. Next base: position 421,409 of record NZ_JBITLO010000006.1, read on the forward strand.
CGCGATCGAGCTCTCGGCGAGCGGGCCGGTGAGGTTCAGCTCGCCCTTGCGGACCTCGCCGCCGGGCAGCACCAGGCGCACCCGCGGCGCGGCGGCCAGCAGCGAGACGGCCTGCAACGCCAGCGGCAGGACGGTCAGCCGCCGCCCGGCCAGGGCGCGGGCCACCTCCAGGACGGTGGTGCCGCCGTCCAGGACGACCGCCTCCCCGTCGGCGATCAGCGCCGCGACTGCGACGCCGATGCGCCGCTTGGCCTCCACCGCCTCCCGCTCGCGCACCCCGAACGGCGGCTCCTCGCCGCGCAGCAGCAGGGACAGCGCCCCGCCCCTGACCCGGCGGACCACGCCCTGCTGGGCCAGCTCGTCCAGGTCGCGCCGGATCGTCATCTCCGACACGCCGTGCCGCTCGGCGAGCTCGGCCACCGAGACGCTGTCGTGGGCGCGCAGGGCGTTCATGATGGCGGTCAAACGTTCCATATGTTCATACAAACACCGAAAATGTGCGCAATACAATGACGAATATGCGTGCCAGCCGCCTGCTCTCCCTCCTCCTGCTGCTGCAGACGCGGGGCCGGATGACCGCGCCCGAGCTGGCCGCCGAGCTGGAGGTGTCGATCCGCACGGTCTACCGGGACGTCGAGGCCCTGTCGGCGGCCGGCGTCCCGGTCTACGCCGACCGCGGACCGGCGGGCGGCTACCAGCTCCTGGACGGCTACCGCACCCGCCTGACCGGGCTGACGGCCGAGGAGGCGTCCTCGCTGTTCCTGGCCGGGCTGCCGGGACCGGCCGCCGAGCTGGGCCTGGCCGACGTCGCGGCGACCGCGGAGCTGAAACTGCTGGCCGCGCTGCCGCCCGAGCCGCGCTCGCAGGCCTCGCGCATGCGCGAGCGTTTCCTGCTGGACGTGCCGAGCTGGTACCGCTCGGCCGACGACGTGCCGCACCTGAGCGACGTGGCCGAGGCGGTGTGGGAGCAGCGGCCGCTGCACATGACCTACCGCCGGTGGGGGCAGCGGGAGGTCGACCGGGTGATCCACCCGTACGGGCTGGTGCTCAAGGGCGGCTCCTGGTACCTGGTCGCCGCCCCGCCCGAGGGCTCGCCGCGTACCTACCGGGTCTCGCGCATCCTCACCGTCGAGCAGCTCCCGGGCCGTTTCCGCAGGCCGGAGGGGTTCGAGCTGGCGGCGTTCTGGCGGGCGTACGCCAAGGAGTTCCGCGAGCGCATGTACACCGCCGAGGCCGTCATCAGGCTCGCGCCCGGCCGGGAGGACCTGCTGGCGTACACGATGGGGTCCGACGTGGTCGCCGCGGCGCTGGCCGCGGCGGGCGAGCCCGACCCCGAGGGCTGGCGGACGATCACCGTGCCGGTCGAGTCGCTCACGCATGCGCGCTGGCTGCTGCTGCGCATGGGCGCCGACGTCGAGGTGCTGGAGCCGGCCGAGCTGCGGGTGCTGATGGCCGAGGCGGTGACCGGCCTCGGCAAGCTGTACCTCTAGATCAACTTGTCCGGATAAATGGCGAGAAAAGGGCTGCCTTCTCTGTCAGCATGCCCACCATGTACCTTCTGGCTTTCGTCGGCGCGTGCTTCCTGGTGGCCATGGTCCCCGGGGTGAGCACCGCCATCATCCTGCGCCAGACGCTCCGCGCCGGCCGCGGCTGCGGCCTGGCGGCCACGCTGGGCAACGAGACCGGCATCCTGCTGTGGGGGCTGGCCGCCGCGTCCGGGCTGTCGGCGCTGCTGGTGGCCTCGCAGGTCGCCTACGACGTCATGCGCGTCACGGGCGCGGTCGTGCTGGTGGTGATGGGCGCGCAGGCGCTGTGGAAGGCGCGCCGGGCGACCCCGCAGGCGGAGGGCGCGCCGGTGGAGGGGGAGCCGGTGGAGGGCGCGGCGGTGGCCGGGCTGCGCAGGTCCTACCTGTCGGGGCTCGGCACCTGCCTGGCCAATCCCAAGGCCGCGGTGTTCGCGATGTCGTTCCTGCCGCCGTTCGTGCCGGCCGGGCAGAACGTGCCGCTGACGCTGGTGACCCTCGCCGTCGTGTGGGTGCTGGTGGACACCCTCTGGTACGGCCTGCTCATCTGGGCCGTCGCCAGGGCCAGGGACCTCCTCGGCCGCCCGGCCGTCAGGCGCCGCCTGGAGCAGATCTCCGGCGTCGTGCTCATCGGCCTCGGCGTCCGGCTGGCCCTGGACGCGCGATGACCCGCCGAGCCGGCGGCCGATCGTGGACTACCGTTAGGGCATGACCAACGACCTGGCGTCCCTGATGAGGCAGGCGCAGGACGACGATCCGCTGCTGGCCCTGCACGCCACCACCGCGCTGCGGCGCGAGATCGAGCGCCTGGAGGCCGTCCAGGTGCGCCGGGCCAGGGTGGCGGGCCTGCCCTGGGCGCAGATCGCCGACGCGATCGGCGTCAGCAAGCAGGCCGTGCACAAGAAGTACGGCCGTCGCTGATCACGCCCGCGTCCATCGGGCGGCGAACCAGCCCAGCACGATGTTCCAGGAGTAGCCGCGGCGGATGCGCCCGGCCACGTCGGGGGGCAGGGTGTCCAGGCCGCGGTGTTCGAGCAGCACTTCTGTGCCGTCCTCGACCGCGGTGAAGGCCACCTCGATCTCCATCCGGCCGCCCGGGTTGAGCAGGTCGGCCCAGACCAGGCGGTGGGGCGGCTCCCAGTGCACGATCCGGCCCATGTCGGCGTGGCCGCCGTCGTCCCACAGCTCGCGCAGGTAGCCGTCCTGGAAGCGGATGGCCACCGCGCGGGCGGGGTCGACCCAGCTGTGGCGGCCGCGCACGTACCACTGGTCGATCTCGTCGGTGAACATCCGGAACGCGGTCGCCGGATCGACCGGCACGACGACCGCCGCCCGCACCGCGTTCACTGACCGCGCTCCACGTGGTCCTTGAACGAGCCGAGCTGCTCGGCCCAGAACGCCTGCACCTGGTCCAGCCACGCCTGCAGCGCCGCGAACGGCTCCTGGCGCAGGGTGTAGAGCCGCAGCCGGGCGTCGTCGCCGCCCGCCTCCGCCCGTACCAGGCCGCCGGCCCGCAGCACGCGCAGGTGCCTGCTGAGCGCGGGGGCGCTCATCCGCACCGCCTGGGCCAGCTCGCCGGCCGGGCGCGGGCCCTCGCGCAGCAGGTCGATCACCTTGCGCCGGGTGGGGTCGGCGAGGGCGGCCAGCGTGGCGTCCAGGTCGTTAACGCTGTTGTTAATCTTTTCCTGCTTCCGTTATGGTGTTGGTGCTTAACGATAGCGGCAATTATTGCGGGGAGACGTGCATGAGTGTCCAGCTGGGCTACTACACCCTGTCGGTCGAGGACCTGGAGCGGGCGGCGGCCTTCTACGGGCCGCTGTTCGGCTGGGAGTTCAGGCGCGAGCACGAGCGCTACCTGCACGTCACCAACGCCGACGTGCCGATGGGCCTGCGCGCCGGCGGCCCGTCCGCGCAGCCCAACCTCTACTACCACGTCGAGGACATCGACGCCGCCGTCAAGCGGGTGCACGAGCTCGGCGGCACGACGGGCGAGGTGTACGAGAGCAAGTCCGGCCGCGGCTGCTCCTGCACCGACGACCAGGGCACCGAGATCAGCCTGTGGCAGCCCGCGCCCGGCTTCGAGTGACCCTCATGCGCCCGTCCTCACTGTCTAGGTAAGCTTCGCCGGTGACGACAGACGCGTGGCGTATCACCGGCCAGTCGCAAATTGACAGGTATGTCGGTAGATGGGTTGATCTGGCCGTGTTGCTGGTCAACGAACTGGCCGTTACCCAGGTGCGTGGCCGTCCCGCCGGGCCGCCGGCCGACCGGCGCGCCGCGCTCGAGGCCGCCTTCGTCCGGCATGGATGGACGCCCAGCAGGGCGCTGACCGGCTCCGACGCCGACCGCCTGGCCGGGGTGGCCGACGAGCTGCGGGCCGCCTTCACCGCGAGCCCCGCCGTGCCGGCCGTGCTGAACCGGGCCCTGCTGCGGCACGGCGCCGTGCCCAACCTCCACGGCGACCCGCCGGTCCTGGCCTTCCACGGGCCCGCCGCCGGCCTGGTGGACGCGTGGGCGGCCGACATGGCCACCGGGCTGGCCATGGTGATCGGCGTCGGGCAAGGGGTGCGGCTGCGCACGTGCGAGGCGGCGGCGTGCGAGCTGGTCTTCTTCGACGCCACCCGCAACGCCTCGCGCCGGTTCTGCGGCCTTTCGTGCCAGAACCGCGCCAAGGCCAGCGCCTACCGCGCCCGCCGCAGTACCTGATCTACAACGTAAAGGCGCCGGTCCGGGCCGCCCGCCCGCCGTCAGTGCACGGAGAAGCCGCCGTCGACGAAGAGCAGCTGGCCGGTGACGAACGCCGAGGCGTCCCCCGCCAGGAACACCGCCGCGCCCGCGAAGTCGCCGGGCACGCCGTTGCGGCCGGTCATGTGCCGGGCGGCCAGCTCCTCGACGCGGCCGGGGACGGCCTGGGCGGGTTCGGTCAGCGGGGTGAGCACGAATCCCGGGATGATCGTGTTGACGCAGACGCCGTGCGCCGACCACGCCTCGGCCTGCGAGCGGGTCAGGCCGGCGACGGCGGCCTTGGCGGCGCCGTACACGCCGCTGTCGCCGAAGGCGCTGATGGACTGCTGGGAGCCGACGTTGATGATGCGGCCCCGGCCGCGGGCGGCCATGCGGGGGCCGAAGTGCTGGCCGAGCAGGTAGGGGGCGGTCAGGTGCACGGCGATGGTCTGCTCGTAGTCGCCGGGGGTGAGCTCGGCCATGGGCTTGCGGATGTTGTTGCCGGCGGCGTTGACCAGGATGTCGATCTCTCCGGCGGCGGCGCACAGGCGGGCGAGGTCGTCCCGGTCGTGCAGGTCGGCGCTGACGGCGGAGGCGGTGACGCCGTGGGCGCGCAGCCGTTCGGCGGCCCGGTCGAGCTCGGCGGGCCTGCGGGCGGCGAGGACGACCTCGGCCCCGGCCCGGCCGATCGCCTCGGCCATGGCCAGGCCGATGCCCGAGCTGCCGCCGGTGACGAGCGCGCGGCGGCCGCACAGGGAGAACAGGTCACGCAGATAGTCCGACACGAGCGCTCAAGCTAGCAGCAGTCGTGAGAAGGCGGGCGGGCGGCGTCGGTTGCCGGAACGGCGAAGGAGGGCTAGGCTCGTGAACTCGGCAATACGAGAAGCGGCTCCACAGAGCTCCCGTAAAGGAGTATAGCAGGGAATGGCTAATCGTCAAGATGGTCTCGCGGAAGCCCTTGACAGCGAGCAGCGTACGGTCCGGTGGCTGTACGCCAGGCTCGACGCGGCCAGGGAGCGGGCGCAGGCGACGCTGCGCCAGGTGTACGCCGGCGGCGGCGCGACGGGCACCCGGCAGGCGCGCTTCGAGCGCGAGGTGACCGCCTCCGAGCAGGCGCGGCGGCTGGCCCAGCTCAACGCGGTCGAGCGCGGCCTGTGCTTCGGCCGGATCGACGACTCCGGCGGCCTCAGCACGTACGTCGGCCGGATCGGGCTGCGCGACGAGGACCACGAGTCGGTGCTGATCGACTGGCGGGCCCCGGCCGCGCGCCCGTTCTACGTAGCCACCGCCACCGACCCGGGCGGCCTGGTGCGGCGCCGGCATCTGCACCTGAAGGGCCGCACGGTGGTCGGCATCGACGACGAGGTGTTCGACCTGGAGGGCATGTCCGACGGCGACCGGCGCACGCTGGTGGGCGAGGCGGCGCTGCTGGCGGCGCTGCGGCGCGGCCGTACCGGCCGGATGGGCGACGTGGTGGCCACGATCCAGATCGAGCAGGACCGGGTGATCAGGGCGGGCCTGCAGGGGGCGCTGGTGGTGCAGGGCGGGCCGGGCACCGGCAAGACCGTCGCGGCGCTGCACCGGGCCGCCTACCTGCTCTACACCCACCGCGACACGCTGGAGCGGCGCGGGGTGCTGGTGGTGGGGCCCAATCCGATGTTCCTGCGCTACATCGGGCAGGTGCTGCCGGCGCTGGGGGAGACGCAGGTGGTGATGGCCACGGTGGGCGAGCTGTTCCCGGGGGTGCGGGCGGTGGCGGCCGATCCGCCGGCGGCCGCGGTGGTCAAGGGCGATCTGCGGATGGCCGAGGTGGTGGCCGCGGCGGTGGCCGAGCGGCAGCGGGTGCCGGCGGGGGATCTGGAGGTGGAGCTCGACGGGCTGCGGCTGCGCGTGCCGCACGCGGTGTGCGTGCGGCTGCGCGAGCGGGCGCGGGCGGTGCGCCTGCCGCACAACATGGCCCGCAAGCTGTACGTCACCGAGCTGCTGAAGGAGCTGGCCAGGGCGGAGGCGCGGGCGCTGGAGGAGTCGCTGCACCTGGAGGAGCTGGCGGCCGACGACCCGGAGCTGGCCGAGCCGCTGGACCTGGAGGGCGACCTGGACGAGACGGACATCGCGCTGGCGGCCGAGCGGTTGTGGGGTGAGGAGCCGGTGCGGCGCGCGGTGGCCGAGCTGTGGCCGGAGCTGACGCCGCAGGAGCTGGTCGCCGATCTGCTGTCGGCGCCGGACACGTTGTGGTCGGTGTGCCCGCCGGGCCTGGACTGGACGCCGCTGGTGCGGCCCCGCGAGTCGCCGTGGACGGTCGGCGACGTGCCGCTGCTGGACGAGGCGGCCGAGCTGCTGGGCCACGACGACTCGGCCGAGCGGGTGGCGGCGCGGCGCGCGGGGGAGGAGTGGGCCGAGCAGGAGTTGTACGCGCGCGAGGTGCTGGAGACCACCGGCCTGCTGGAGGGGGGCGTCTTCGACCGGGCCGACGTGCTGGCCGAGCGGCAGGCCGACGACGGCGCGGGGCTGACGACGGCCGAGCGGGCGGCGGCCGACCGCACGTGGGCGTACGGGCACGTGATCGTGGACGAGGCGCAGGAGCTGTCGCCGATGGCCTGGCGGACGGTGGTGCGGCGGGTTCCGGCGCGGTCGCTGACCGTGGTGGGCGACCTGGCCCAGACGGGGTCGGCGGCGGGGGCGCGCTCGTGGGCGCAGGTGCTCGACCCGTACCTGGAGGGGCGCTGGCGGGAGGAGCGGCTACTGGTCAACTACCGCACGCCGGTGGAGATCATGCGGGTGGCGGCCGACGTGCTGGCGGCGGTGGCGCCGTGGCAGGAGCCGCCGGAGTCAGTGCGCGACGGCGGCGACGAGCCGCGCGCGGTGCGGGCGGCGGTGGCGGAGCTGCCGGCGCTGGTGGCGGCGGAGCGGGCCGAGCTGAGCGCGCGGGGCGAGGGCGGCCGGTTGGGGGTCATCACGCCGGACGCGCTGCACGCGCGGGTGGCGGCCCTGTTCCCGGGGTCGGCGGACCTGGACGCGCCGGTGGCGGTGCTGACGGTGACGCAGGCCAAGGGCCTGGAGTTCGACGGGGTGGTGGTGGTCGATCCGGCGGGGATCCTGGAGCAGTTGCCGATGGGCGGCCACGACCTGTACGTGGCGGTGACCCGGGCGACGCGGCGGCTGACGGTGGCCTGCGAGGGCGAGCTCCCGCCGATGCTGTCCCGCTTGAAATCTACAATGTAAAGCCGGTGGGCCGGTGACATTCATCCCCAATCCACCGAAAAAGCGGCGACGATCGGGAGCGCCCCGGGCGGGTCATTCGTTGTAGAGCTTGTCCGCGACTTCGCGGATGCGGCGGGTGGCGTGGTCGAGGGCGCGCAGGGTCTCGGTGTCGAGGTGGGACATGATGCGCTTGTAGTGTCGCAGGCCCGCGTCGTTGATCTCGGCGATCAGGGTGGCGCCGGCGGGGGTGAGCTCGACCCGGCGCACCCGGCGGTCGTTGGGGTCTTCGTGCCGGCTGACCAGGCCCTGGGCGACCAGGCGGTCGACGATGCCGGTGACGGTGGCGAGGCTGACGCCGAGGGTGTGGGCGAGGTCCTGGCCGGAGGCTGAGCCGTGCGTCGACAGCTGCATGACGACGCGGAGCTGCCGGATGGTGAGGTTGGAGCTGAACAGGGGGGACTGTTGCCGGGTGAACAGTCTTCCCAGGTCGCGCTGTGTCTCGGTGATCCGGCGGATCAGGTCTTCGCGGTCGTCGCTCACGCTCACCTCTCGCTTCCTGAGAAGGTTATCAGGAAAGCTGGATCAGGCTAAATATTCGTATAAGGCAAAGTGTTAGTCTGGGGCGAACTTTGGAGGGGAGCCTATGACCGCTTTCGCCCGGTTGAGTCTGGTCAACCGCAGTCTTGTGATCTTGGTGGCGGTCGTGATCACCGCGTTCGGCGCGTTCACGATTCCGCAGTTGAAGCAGCAGCTCCTGCCGTCGTTGGCGTATCCGGGCGCGTTCGTCATCGCGCCCTTCCCCGGCGCCTCGCCGGAGATCGTCGAAGACCAGGTGACGAAGCCGATCGAGGACTCCTTCCAGGGGATCCCCGGCATGGAGCAGATGACCTCCACGTCGAAGGAGGGCATGGCCCAGATCCAGGTGGCCTTCGAGTACGGCACCGACATCGAGGCCTCGCTGAACAAGATGCAGCAGGCCGTCGCCAGGATCTCGCTGCCGCAGGGCGTCGATCCGCAGGTGGTGGCGGGCAACACCGACGACATCCCGGTGCTGGTGCTGGCGGTGGGCGACGGCGGCGACGAGCGGGCGATGGCCGACAAGCTGCGCCGGATCATGGTGCCGGAGCTGCAGAGCGTGGAGGGCGTGCGCGAGGCGGCGGTCACCGGCACCCGTGACGAGGTCGTCACGATCGAGCCGGACGTCAAGAAGATGGCGCTGGCCGGGGTGTCGGCGGCGCAGATCCCCGAGGTGCTCAAGGCGAACGGCACGCCGATCCCGGCCGGGTCGCTGACCTCCGACGGCAGGTCGCTGACCGTGCAGGTGGGGGCGCGGGTCGACTCGCTGGAGAAGCTGAAGAACCTCTACCTGACGCCCGCGCAGCCTGCCCAGCAGCAGGCCCAGTCCCCGGCCCAGACGCCGGGGCAGACTCCGGGGCAGGCGCAGGGCCGCCCGCAGGCCGGGCAGCCGGCCCAGACGGGCCGTGCGGCGCTGCCGCAGCAGGTGGCGCGGCCCAAGCCGCTCAAGCCGGTCAAGCTCGGTGACGTGGCCGAGATCAAGCGCGGCCTGGCCGACGCCTCGACGATCACCCGTACCGACGGCAGGACGAGCCTCGGCGTGTCGGTGACGATGACGCCCGACGGCAACGCGGTGACGATCTCCCACGAGATCCGCGAGAAGCTGCCGGAGCTGACGCGGTCGCTGGGCGACTCCTCCGACACGCAGGTGTCGGTGGTGTTCGACCAGGCGCCGTACGTGGAGGAGTCGATCGAGAACCTGACCACCGAGGGCCTGCTGGGGCTGGCGTTCGCGGTGCTGGTCATCCTGGTGTTCCTGCTGTCGGTGCGTTCGACGCTGGTGACGGCGGTGTCGATCCCGCTGTCGGTGGTGATCGCGTTGCTGGCGCTGTGGGCGGGTGACTACTCGCTCAACATGCTGACGCTGGGCGCGCTGACGATCGCGGTGGGCCGAGTGGTCGACGACTCGATCGTGGTGCTGGAGAACATCAAGCGCCATCTGGGTTACGGCGAGGCCAAGCTGCAGGCGATCCTGACCGCGGTGCGGGAGGTGTCGGGGGCGGTGACGGCCTCGACGCTGACGACGGTGGCGGTGTTCGCGCCGATCGCGATCGTGGGCGGCATGGTCGGGGAGTTGTTCCGGCCGTTCGCGGTGACGGTGGCGGTGGCGTTGCTGGCCTCGCTGGTGGTGTCGCTGACGGTGGTGCCGGTGCTGGCGTACTGGTTCCTCAAGGCGCCGTCATTGTCGCCGGAGCAGGCGCGGGCCCAGCGTGAGGAGGCCGAGGCCAAGGAACTGCGCAGCCCGTTGCAGCGGGCGTACCTGCCGGTGCTGCGGTTCGCCACGCGGTTCAAGCTGGTGACGGTGCTGATCGGGGTGGCGGTGTTCGTCGGGACGATGGGCCTGGCGGGCGGTCTGCGGACGAACTTCCTGGACTCCTCCGGGCAGAACACGATCTCGCTGACGCAGAAGATGCCGGTCGGCACCGATCTGGCCACGACGGACAAGGCCGCCAAGAAGGTCGAGGGTGTGCTGTCGGGGCTGGCCGGTGTGGAGACGTACCAGGTCAACGTGGGTGGCGGCAACGCCATGCAGGGCGGCGTGGGCGGCGGCGCGGACCGGGCGTCGTTCTCGGTGACGGTCAAGGACGGCGCCGAGCCGGCGACGGTGGAGCAGCAGCTCCGGGAGAAGATCACGGGCCTGTCCGGGGTCGGCGAGGTGACGGTCGGCGGCGCCGGCGGGGGCGGGTTCTCCTCCGACACGGTGAGCGTGATCGTGCAGGCGCCCGACGCCGAGTCGCTGCGCACGGCGACCGAGGCGGTCAAGGGTGCGATGGGCCAGGTGAAGGGTCTGCGTGACCTGTCGTCGAACCTGGAGGCCAGCGCGCCGCGCATCGAGGTCGCGGTGGACCGGGAGAAGGCGGCGGCCAAGGGGCTGTCGGAGGGGCAGGTCGGCCAGGCGGTGGCGCAGGCGTTCCGCGGCGCGCCGCTGGGTCAGATCACCCTGGACGGCCGCAGCAGCGACCTGGTGCTGCGCGGTGGCGACGCGCCCGACGACGTCAAGGCGATCGAGGACCTGAAGCTGCCGACGGCGGCGGGCCTGGTGAAGTTGTCGTCGGTGGCCAAGGTGGAGCAGGTGGCCGGTCCGACGCAGGTGACCAGGATCGACGGTGAGCGTTCGGCGACGGTGTCGGGCAAGGTGGAGGCCTCGGACCTGGGCACGGTCACGCAGGAGCTGACGACGAAGCTGAAGTCGGTGTCGCTGGGCGCCGGCGCCCGGTACGAGATCGGCGGCGCCTCGGCCGACCAGGCGGACGCGTTCTCCGACCTGGGCATGGCGATGCTGGCGGCGATCGCGATCGTGTTCATGATCATGGTGGCGACGTTCCGGAGCTTCGTGCAGCCGCTGATCCTGCTGGTGTCGATCCCGTTCGCGGCGACCGGCGCGATCGGGCTGCTGGTGGCGACGGACACGGCGATGGGCGTGCCGGCGCTGATCGGCATGCTGATGCTGATCGGCATCGTGGTGACGAACGCGATCGTGCTGATCGACCTGATCAACCAGTACCGGGATCAGGGGCTGGGCGTGGTCGAGGCGGTGATCGAGGGCGGCCGGCGCAGGTTGCGGCCGATCCTGATGACGGCGGTGGCCACGATCTGCGCCCTGACGCCGATGGCGCTGGGGGTGACCGGTTCGGGCGGGTTCATCTCGCAGCCGCTGGCGATCGTGGTGATCGGCGGCCTGGTGTCCTCGACGCTCCTGACGCTGGTGCTGGTCCCGACGTTGTACACGGTGGTGGAGCGGGCGAAGGAGCGGATGGGGCGCAAGCCGTCGGCGCCCAAGCACGAGGCCAAGGTCCTCACGCCCACGTCGTGAGCGGAGCACCCCGGCGCCGACCTCATGCGGCGCCGGGGGTGGGTGGGGTCATGGATGCCCGGTGCGAGGTCTCTCACCTCGCGCCGGGCATCCGGCCGTTCGGGGGGCCGTCAGACGTCGCTGAAGGAGGCGCTCTGGTCGAACAGTGCGCGGAAGGGGGACAGGCTCTCGAAGATGACCGCGCGGGTGGTGACCTGCGCGCCGCCGGCCGCCCATTGCGAGGCGATGGCGTAGCGGGTGTTGACGGCGATGTCGGCGCAGCCGGTGAGGTCGAGGTGTCCCATCGGCCGGCCGGATGAGGTGGCGTGGCCTTCGCCTCTGCAGCCGTTGCCGGTCTGTCCCTTGGTGATGACGTACATGTCGGAGATCAGGTCGAGCCCGTTCTTGCTGGCGCACAGCCGGATGGTCCAGCCGTTCTGCGACCTGTCGGCGCAGCCGCCGGCGGCGTGCGCGGGGGTACGTGGCGCCGGCCACGAGGGAGACGCCCATGAGGAGCGCGCCGAGCGCTGCCGCGGCCCGGCGGAAGAGGTCGCGGTGTGTTCCGTGGGCATGGGGCATGTGCCGTTCCTTTCGTTGCGGGAATTCGGCGTTTCTGGCGTAGGGCCAGGTGCTTCATATGTAATTTCTGTGGCCTGCGGGCGGCAACGTGTGCATTTGCTCCACAGTGGGGCTTGGTTATGGGGGACGTTGGCACCACAGCGTGCCGCGGAGGCCGGTTTTGCTGGTGTGATCGCCTTGCCACTCCGCGTATTGTGAGAATGACAATTACCAGTAATTTGGCCAGATATATCGCGCCGTCGACGGCGGCCGTTACAAATTTTATGTTTATCTTATTGTGATCCCGGATCTTGTTGCCTGGCGATCTTGACGGCAGGTAAAGCTTGTTTGCTAATCCAACTCGTGACAGATTGTGAGTGTTAGTGAACAAGTTAGTCAGCGCGGCAACGGTGAGCGGAAAGCCGCCCAGACGCCTCGCCGTCGCCGCGACGCTCACGGTGGCGGCGTCGCTGCTGGTGGCCGGAACCACGGTGGCGTCGGCCGACCCCGAACCGGCTCCGGCCGCGACCCCCGCACCTCCGTCGATGACGACCTTCCCCAAGCCGGAGGATCCGGACGCGCCGCTGCGGGCGGCGGTGGCCCAGGCGCGCAAGTCCGGGAAGCCGGTGCCGGTGGAGGCGGCCTTCACCGAGTCGGCCCGCGTGTGGGCCTATCCCGACGGGCACCTGACCACCCACGCCTACGACGGGCCGGTGCAGCTCAAACAGGCCGACGGCGGCTGGGGCCGGATCGACACGAGCCTGGTGGAGCGGGACGGCGTGCTGAAGCCGAAGCTGGCCAAGGCCGACGTGAGCTTCTCGCTGGGAGGCGATGGCCCGTTCGCCTCACTGGCACGTGACGGGAAACAGCGGGTCGCCCTGTCCTGGGGCGCGCCACTGCCACGCCCGGAGATCACCGGCGACAAGGCCCGGTACGCCGACGCCGCCGGGCCCGGCGCCGATCTCGTGGCCACGGCCCTGCCCACCGGCTTCCGGCACGACGTCGTCCTGCGCGAGCGGCCCACGAAGCCGGTGGAGTTCCGGCTGCCGGTGGAGACCGACGGCCTGACGCTGTCGATGTCGAAGGGGGGCGGGCTGGCGCTGAAGAACAGCAAGGGCAAGACCGCCCTGTCGGCTCCGGCGCCCCGGATGTGGGACGCCGCGGCGGCCGACACCGCCGACGACCAGCCGGGCCGCGAGGCCAAGGTCAGGACGAGCGTGGAGACCAAGGACGGCCGGACCGTCCTGGTGCTGAAGCCGGATCCGGCCTGGCTGGCCGACCCGGCCACCCGGTACCCGGTGACCGTCGATCCCACCACCACTTTGGGCGTCACCCAAGAGGTGGGGATCATGTCGCCCAACTCCCAGATCGCGCCGGGCAGGGTCGGCCGCCAGAACTACCGGCGCTGCACCGGGACGTGGCCCAACCAGACCTGCACCGACGTCCCCGAGACGCTTCGGGCGTTGATGGCCTTCGACACCACGTCGATCGCCAACCGGAACGTGCTCAAGGCCACCATGCAGCTGACCCTGCGGGCCAACGCCAGCTCCTGCCTGGTCAACTACCAGTCGATCTTCGCGCATCGGATCACCGAGGCGTGGGTGGCCGACGACACGTTCTGGAGCAGGCAGCCCGCCACCACCCCCGACGGGCGCTCCTCGATCAATCCGTGCATCCAGCCGCAGACCGCCGGGGCGGTGTGGAGCTGGGATCTGACCGCGATGGCTCAGGCCTGGGCCGGCGGCGCCCCCAACCACGGGCTGATGATGCAGCTGGGCACCGAGAGCACCCCTGCCTCCAATGCCAGCGAGAACTTCGACTTCTGGCCTCAGGCCTACAACCAGAACGTGCCCAAGCTGAGCGTGGACTGGGTGCTGCCGCCGGAGATCCCGACGGTCGCCGCCGAGTCGATCGACTCTCTGAGCGGCAACGACGCCATCGCCCGCTCCACCGCGGTCAAGGTCACCTACAAGTCCGGCGTGCCCGAGGCGACCCCGCTCGACTACACCGTCAGCGTCAACGACTCCACCATGGCGCCGCCGCCCGCGCAGCTCCCCACCGGGGAGGCGGGCTACTGGAAGCTGGACGAGACCTCCGGGGCCGGCGCGGCCGACGCCTCCGGCCACAACCTGAACGCCACCCTGACCGGTTCCTACAGCCGCGTCCCGGGGCAGGTCGGTCAGGCTCTCAAGCTGTCCGGCGGTACCGGCGCCACCGCCGGGCCGGTGCTCAACACCGATCAGAGCTACACGGTGACGGCCTGGGTCAGGCTTGAGGACAGCGCCGAGGACCAGGTGGTCTTCTCCCAGCAGGGCGTCAACCAGCCGGCCTTCACCCTGGCCTACGCCCGCTCGACGGTTCCCGAGGTGGATCAGCGGTGGATTCTCACCATGGTCACCCAGGACATCTCCGATCGGATCTACGAACAGTGGGCGGTCTCCAAGAACATCGCCCGGGTCGGCCGATGGAGCCATGTGGCGATCCAGTACGACCAGAGCGCTCACAAGATCCGCCTGTTCGTCGACGGTGAGCTGGCCGACGAACGCGATCACACCGTGACGTGGAACGCCCGCGGCGCCTTCCAGTTCGGCAAGGGGCAGATCGCCGGTGACCACACGCCCTTCACCGGCGCGATCGACGACGTCCACGCCTACCAGAGGGTCCTGTCGGCGTCCGACCTGCGCACGATGGTCACCGCTCCGGGCACGACGACGAACAACGGCGTGCCGGCCGGTCAGACCCCGGAGAGGATCTTCTCCCTGGACAATCCGGCCAGCTTCAAGTTCGTGGTCAAGGCGTGCCGGACCGGGGTGACGCCGCCGTCCTGCAGCGAGAGCCCGGCCTACCGGATCACGTCCGACGCGGCGACGCTGCCCACCGACACCGAGACCGGCATGGCCGACCCCGCCCAGCCGATCCTGTCCGGCATGGTCAACCGCCCCTCCGGCGGGCCGGTGACCGCCAAGTACTACCTGTACGACAACGCCGGAACCCCGGTCGGGTCGGCTCCGCTCGGGACCCGGAGCGTCAGCGGCGGCGAACGCGCCTCCTTCCAGATTCCCGCCAACACGGTCCAGCCCGGCACCACCTACAAGTGGCAGATGGTGGCCTGCGCCGTCGGTCAGGGCGGCACCACGACGCCGGGCAGCACGCCGACCCCCACGCCCACGCCGACACCGACCCCCACGCCGCTTCCCCAGGGGCTCGTGGCCGCCTACGGCATGAACGAGGGCGCCGGCACGAGCGTCGGCGACGTCTCCGGCAAGAACAACACCGGAACCGCCCAGAACACGACCTGGACCGCCGGCAAGTACGGCAAGGCGCTGTCCTTCAACGGCACGTCCAGCAAGGTCTCCGTCCCGCACAACGCCGGCCTGGTGCTGCCGCGGGGCATGACCATGTCCGCATGGATCAACCCCACCAGCCTGAGCGGCTGGCGCAGCGTCGCCTTCAAGGACTACACGGACGGCGTCGGCTACGGCCTGTACGCCTCCAACGGCCTGACCCCCAGCAGCTGGCTGCGTTCCGGCGGCGTCCACCAGCAGGTCGACGGCACGGCGGCGCTCTCGACCGGCGCCTGGTCCCACCTGGCGGTCACCCACGACGGCACCACCGCACGCCTGTACGTCAACGGGCAACAGGTCGCGCAGAAGGCCGTCGGCGCTCTGGAGGACTCCGGCGGCGCCCTGCAGATCGGCGCCAACACCAACTGGGGCGAGTACTTCGGCGGCGCGATCGACGAACTGCGCATCTACAACCGCGCGCAGACCGCCGCCGAGATCCAGGCGGACATGCAGGCCCCGATCGGCGCGACCCCGACCCCGACCCCGACGCCTACCCCCACCCCGACGACCACGCCGACCACCCCGACGACGCCGACCACGCCGATGCTCGAGGAGGTCTGCACCCCCAAGACCGCCCCGGTGTCCTTCACCACCCCGGGCACGCCCCCGCCGCCCCCGGTGGAGGACGTGCGGCACCTGACCCTGGGCAAGGACAACTTCGTCATCAAGTCGGCCAAGACCGACCCGACCGCCTGCGACGGCCACCCGTGCACGGTGACCGACGCGACCACGGCGCGCATTGGGGGCGCCGGTACCGAGAAGACCGTGGCGCTCGTCAAGATCAAACTCGACGAGCTGCCTCCGGGATCGATGGTGACGGAAGGAGTCCTCAAGCTCGGGGATCCCGTCTGTCCGGCTGGTACGTGTCCGGCCGACGCGGTGGTCACGGCGACGCCGCTGCAGAGTTCGGTCACCGGCGAGACCAAGGGTTCGGATCTGGCTGGTGATGCCGATGCCGACATCGCGCCGTACACGCTTCCACTGAGCGGTCCTCAGAGTGACATCGCCAGTAGCGTCTATCAGTGGCTGATGCTGACCTCGAACAAGGACGAGGTGATCGCGTTCGGGGATGAAGTGGCAGTCCAGCAGCCGTCGCTCACGCTCACCTATCTGCCGGCCGGTCCACCCGGAAAGGTGCTCAACCTGGTGGCTTCCGGTGGCGACGCGAGCGCTGTCGCCAGCTGGGGCCTGCCTGAGAGCAACGGCAGCGTCGCCCTGCTGAACGGGTACGACGTCGAGGTGCTCGACAACGGCGGCGCCGTGGTCAAGACACTTGAGGCGAAGGATCCATACGCGGCCGTCTCCGGCCTGACGAACGGGCAGAACTACACCATCCGGGTGCGCGCGAAGACGGCCTTCGGCACCAGCGGCTGGGAAGCCGCCACGGTCACCACCAAGGCCGTCCCGCCGCCTCCCGCACCAGGAAGCACGTGTGTCCTGGAGCCCCTCTCGGCGGCAGGTCGCGCCGCGAGCGCGAAGGCCGCCACAGCCGGCGTGAGCTCGGGCGCACAGGAATACGGCGACCGGATCAAGGCCTACTTTCAGGCGCAGGATGTCGTCCTGGAAAGAGGAGCCGCGACCGTCTGGGACGCTCCCGGTGTCACCCCTCAGGCGCCTGCCACGGCCAAGCTGTCGTTGCTCAACAATGAGCTCGAGCAGAACCTGAAGGACATGCAGCGGAGGGGCGTCACGCGTGACGGCTCCGAGGTCGAGCTGCTGAACCCGGTGATCCAGGCCATGCCCGACGGCACTGTCAAGGTCACCACGGAAGTGAAGCGGACCTGGACCGAACAGAAGAGTTCAACCGTCAGCGCGGCTCAGGCGCGTTCCGCGACAGGCGCGGCCGGTGTCGTCGAAGGCATCGAATCCACGATCTCGATCTTCGTCTTCGACCGCTGCGGTGATCTGACCATCATCGACGTCCCCCTGCCGAACTACGAGGACACGAGCGACGGGCATGACCCGTGCTCCGGCCTCGTCCATCCCGACGGCACGGTCGAGGCCGTGTGCGGGGTGTCCGAGGGCGGCGCGGGCGGGGCCGCCGCCGGGCCCGGAGGTTGCCGGGCCAATCCGTACGACATCTACTGCCAGCAGGTGGAGAGCCTGCGCATCAAGAACTGGTACGTACGGTCGTCGGTGTATTCCAAGTGGTCCAAGCCGGTGGACTGGGGCCGGAAGAAGGCTCACGAGTGGTGGGCCGTGGGTCCCTTCGAGAACATGTTCTTCGCCTACCCGAACTCCGGTAAGTACTGGAACACGAAGTTCGGCGTGGCGATGCAGAAGGCGCTGTTCGGCACCAAGAAGGAGAAGGGGATGGAGGTGATCGCCAAGGGGTGCTTCCTGCAGGAGTCCCTCAATCTCGGAAGTGACATCGCGACCGACATCGCGCCCAAGATCTTCAACAACTCGCCGGAATACAAGTTCAACATCTCCCTGCCCGTCGAGTATTCGATCGCGGGTGAATGTCACGAGACCAAGCTCACCAACAACCTCGAGAACGCCAAGACCACGGTCAAGCGAAGCGAGCCCGAGGTCACGGCTGAATGCAGCACGAGCCCGCTCATCGGGGTCTGCATGCTCACGCGGTTCGGACACCACTTCCACGGCATCCTGAACGCCGAATTCAAGCTGGCGGGCATGAAGTACATCTTCATGGCCGAACACTCCATCGTGTGCCATACGGAACGCACGTTCGTCGTAGAGGTCGGATGGGTGTGGCACAAAGAGAACAAGGGAGTCGGGTGTCGCCCCACGCGCGGCCAGTTGACCGCGCAGGCCGTCCCCGATAAGTAGCCGCTTCTCGTGCGTGGAGGCGCTCGGAACACTTCGAGCGCCTCCACGTCGTTCGAGTCCGGGAGCCTCCAGAGGATGCGGCCGGACGGCGGGAACGGCGGACGGCCCGATGAAGTAAAGAGTGCTTTTGGAGGTGGCGTTGACCGCGTAATGGAAATGCACCGCCAGGTTTCGGGCGGAGAAATGCGTTCGGGGGCGGAAAATAAATTCCGGATCGATGTCTTGACGATTGCTGGTGGGGGCGGGTCACGATGGAGGGGCCAGAGAAAGATGTCCTGTGGGAGGAAACGTGTTCAAGGAAGCATGCGCTGTGAGCGCCCTTGTCGCTGCCGCCCTCGCCCCTTCGATGGCCTCGCAGGCGCTGGGGGAGAAAGTCCATGCCACCACCGCCACGCCCGCCACGCCGGCCGCGCTTGCCGACTGTGCCGCGGGCGGCGCCGCCAGTGGCGCGCCCAAGTGCAAATATCTGGAGGAAGGCAACAAGCGGTGCTACTACTGCCGCGACAAGAAGGGCGGCGGGTACAAGAAGCAGTACTGCGAGCAGAAGACCAAGCAGCCGGAGCAGTCGACCGAGCGCGAGTGCAAGACCACCAAGGAACCGATCACGGGGAGCCCGGACCGTACGTGCAAGACCTGCACGGACGCCAAGACCGGCAAGGTCCTGTCCCGGGAGTGCAACAGCTAGCCGACGTGGGGCACGCGCTTCCGGTGACGGTCCGACCGGCCCGAACAGCCCGAACAGCCGCGGCTGAGCGGCAAGGGCCGGTGACCGGGAAGCGGGGGAGGCGGTGCGGTGCGAGGTCGGTACGACCCCCCCGCGCCGCCCCCCAAGGCCCGCGGCGATCACTTCTTGAAGGCGTCCTTGACCTTCTTGCCGGCGTCCTTGACCTTCTCGCCCGCCTGCTTCAGGCCGCCTTCGGTCTGGTCGGCGCGGCCTTCGGCCTGAAGGCTCTCGTTGTCGGTGGCGTCGCCGATGTTCTCCTTGGCGCGTCCCTTGAGCTCCTGGGCCTTGTTGCGGATCTTGTCGTCGGTGCTCATGTTCATGCCTTTCTGGTCGGGTCCTCGCGACTTCCGTACTTACCGGCCAGGACGGGCGGAAACATGGCCCCCGTCCGGCCGGAGGCGCGACGGCGCTGGTCAGCGCCCCTCCGTGCGCGCGAAGGCGGCCACCGGGACGCCCGCGCGGGCTGGATGCGGTGGGGGCGACGGGGTGTGAATAGACTTGTCCAACGTGACTTCCAAGCCGCGCATCCCGAACGTCCTGGCCGCCCGCTACGCCTCACCCGGGCTGGCCCGCCTGTGGTCTCCCGAGTACAAGATCATCGCTGAGCGGCGGTTGTGGCTGGCGGTGCTGCGGGCGCAGGCCGAGCTCGGGGTGGCGGTGCCCGAGGGCGCGGTCGCCGACTACGAGAAGGTGGTCGAGCAGGTCGACCTGGACTCGATCGCGGCGCGCGAGCGCGTCACCCGCCACGACGTCAAGGCGCGCATCGAGGAGTTCAACGCGCTGGCCGGGCACGAGCAGGTGCACAAGGGCATGACCTCGCGCGACCTGACCGAGAACGTCGAGCAGCTGCAGATCCGCGACAGCCTGCTGCTGGTCCGCGACCGCGTCGTGGCGCTGCTGGCCCGCCTGGCCTCCCTGGCCGAGGAGCACACCTCCACCGTCATGGCCGGGCGTTCCCACAACGTGGCGGCGCAGGCCACCACGCTGGGCAAGCGGTTCGCCTCGGCCGCCGACGAGCTGCTGGCCGGCTACCACCGGCTGGAGGAGCTGATCGGCCGCTACCCGCTGCGCGGCGTCAAGGGCCCGGTCGGCACCTCCCAGGACATGCTCGACCTGCTGGGCGGCCGCCAGGACAGGCTGGCGGAGCTGGAGGAGAAGGTCACCGCGCATCTCGGGTTCTCCCGGCGGCTGACCAGCGTCGGGCAGGTCTACCCGCGCTCCCTGGACTTCGAGGTGGTCTCGGCGCTGGTGCAGCTGGCGGCCGCGCCGTCCTCGCTGGCCAGGACGATCCGGCTGATGGCCGGGCACGAGCTGGTCACCGAGGGGTTCAAGGAGGGGCAGGTCGGCTCCTCGGCGATGCCCCACAAGATGAACACCCGCTCCTGCGAGCGCGTCAACGGCCTGACCGTGGTGCTGCGCGGCTACGCCTCGATGGTGGGCGAGCTGGCCGGCGACCAGTGGAACGAGGGCGACGTGTCCTGCTCGGTGGTGCGCCGGGTCGCGCTGCCGGACGCGTTCTTCGCCTTCGACGGGCTGGTGGAGACGATGCTGACGGTGCTGGAGGAGTTCGGCGCGTTCCCGGCGGTGATCTCGGCTGAGCTGGGCCGCTACCTGCCGTTCCTGGGCACGACGAAGATGCTGATGGCCGCCGTGCGCGCCGGCATGGGCCGCGAGCAGGCCCACGAGCTGATCAAGGAGCACGCGGTGGCGGCGGCGCTGGCGATGCGGTCGCGGGGCGCGTCCAACGAGCTGCTGGACCTGCTGGGCGGCGATGAGCGTTTCCCGCTGGACCGGGCCGAGCTGGAGGCGCTGCTGGCCGACCGGGTCTCTTTCACCGGCGCGGCCGCCGCGCAGGTGGCCGAGGTGGTGCGGCAGGTGGGGCAGGTCGTGGCCGAGCACCCGCAGGCCGCCGCGTACCGGCCGGGCGAGATCTTGTGATCCACCGGCTCGGCGACCCGGGCGCGGTGCGCGCCGCGTGCGGCGACGACGACCTGGTGGTGTGGACGGCCCAGGACCTGCGCGGCCGGGCCCGCGCCTGGGCGTTACGGGAGGCGGTGGTGGCCGCCGCCCCGGGCCTGGCCCGATATGACCGGCTGGCGGTGTGGGGCGACCCGGACGACGCGGCCGAGCTGGTCCGGCACGCGCTGGCCGAGCTGGGGCCGACCTACCGGCCGCTGGGCGAGCGGGAGCTGATGCGGCGGGTGGCGGCGAGGCTGGAGGGCGTGCGGGAGAGCGGCGCGTTCTCGTGGATGAGCCTGACGGGGCCGCCCCGCGCCCGCACCGGCCAGCCCGGCACGCCACCCCTGGAAGCCGGTCCTCTGCGGGCCGGCCCGCGGCTGGGTGCCGGTCCGCTGGGCGGTGAGGCCGCGGGCCCGCCGCCGGTGGTCGGCTGGCTGGACGGCGACGCCGAGCAGGAGATCACGGCGCTGCTGGCCGGTGACGCGCCCTCCTCGTACGCGGTGCCGGGCGCGGCCGGGGTGCGGCGCTGGGCGGGCGCGCGGGTGGGGCGCGAGCTGGCGGCGGTGGCGGCCGACGCCTGGTCGGCGCCGTCGGTGGGGTTGCTGGCCGGGGTCGCCACGGCCGCCCGCTTCCGCGGGCGGGGGCTGGCCGAGCGGGTGTGCGGGTGGATGTCGTCCCAGCTCGTGGCCACGCACGGCCGCGCGGCGCTGATGGTGGACGACGTCAACGCCGCGGCGATCAAGGTGTACGAGCGCATCGGCTACCGCCGGCGCCTGGTGCTGGCCTGCCACGTCGCCGGCTGAACCCCGCCGGGGGCAGCGGGGGGTGGGTCAGGTGATGGCGCGGTAGGTCAGGTGGGTGGCCAGGGGTGAGAAGTGCGTGTCGACCGGCTCCCACTGGCGCGGGCGCACGTGGGCGAACAGGCGGGTGCCCGCGCCCAGCAGCAGCGGCACCAGGTGCAGGCGCAGCTCGTCGAGCAGCCCTTCGTCGGTGGCCTGGCCGATCAGGTCGGCGCCGCCCATGACGACGACGTCGCCGTCCCCTGCCACGGTGCGGGCGTGCTCGACGGCCGCGGCCGGACCGTCGGTGACGAAGGTGAACAGTTCGGGCCGGCGTACCGCTGAGGGCGGGACGTGGGTGACGACGAGCACGGGCGGCGTCTGCGCCTGGTCGCGGGCCGAGCCGTAGGCGAGCGGGTCGCCCCAGCCGTAGGGGCCGTCGACCACGTCGAAGGTGCGCCGTCCCATGATGACCGCGCCGGTGGCGCGGGCCGCGGCGCCCAGGACGCGCGCGTCGACGTCGGTGGGCCGGCGGGCCCAGGCGTGCAGCAGTTCGCCGCCGGTGCCGAGGCCGTGTTCGAGTCCGGGGTCGGGGCCGGTGACGTAGCCGTCCAGCGATACGGAGATGTCGGCGACGACCTTGGTCAACGGGTCCCTCCCCCTGGCGTGTCCGGTCGGTCACCACGCTGTCATCGGCGCTGGGAAAACCGGGTGAGGTTCGGGCGGTGCTCGTGCAGAGTTGACGGCGTGATGTCCAACTTTGTGCCTGGTATTGAGCTTTCTCGTGCCTTCTACGGCGAAGTCGTCGCGCCGCTCCTTCCCGGGGTGCGGCACAGCGCCGCGCTGATCGGCCCGGGGTCGGAGGTGCTCGCGTTCGACACGGCCCGCTCGGCCGACCATGACTGGGGGCCGAGGGTGCTGCTGTTCGTGCCCGCCGGTCAGGTGGAGCCGGTACGGGAGCGGGTGGCGGCGGGGTTGCCCGACCGGTTCGGGGGTTTTGACACCGTGTTCGAGTATCACGGGGTGCGGCAGCCGGGGGTGGTGGTCGCCGAGCTGGGGGAGTGGCTGGTCGGGCGGCTCGGGTTCGATCCGCGGGCGGGCGTGTCCCTGCTGGACTGGTTGTCGGTGCCGTGGCAGACGCTGGCCGAGGTGACGGGCGGCGAGGTGTTCTGCGACGGGGTGCCGGGTGCGGGGCTGGAGGCGGCCCGGCAGGCGTTGCGCTGGTATCCGCAGGACGTGTGGCGGTACGTGCTGGCCTGCCAGTGGCAGCGCATCGGCCAGGAGGAGCCGTTCCCGGGGCGGTGCGCGGAGGTGGGGGACGAGCTGGGGTCGGCCGTGGTGGCGGCGCGGCTGGCGCGGGAGGTGATGCGGCTGGCGTTGCTGCTGCGGCGCCGCTACCCGCCGTACGCCAAATGGCTGGGCAGCGCGCTGACCCGGCTGCCGGGCTCGGCCGAGCTGGGCGAGGCGCTGGCGGCGGCGATGGCGGCGCGGTCGTGGCGCGAGCGGGAGGAGGGCCTGACGGCGGCGTACGGACGGCTGGCGGCGCTGCAGAACCGCATGGCGCTGACCGAACGGCTGGAGGAGGGGGTGCGGGGGTTCCACGACCGGCCGTTCCGGGTGATCGGCGGGGAGCGGTTCGCGCGGTCGCTGATGGCGTCGGTGACGGATCCGGTGGTCAGGGGGCTGCCGGTGGCGGGGTGCGTGGACCAGCTGTCGGACACGGTGGAGCTGCTGGGCTCTCCCCGCCGGGCACGCGCGCTGACGGCCGCCGCGCTCGACCTCCCAGCTTAGAAATCTACAATGTAAAGGTGGTGGGTCTGGACAAGATCCAGTTTTTTCACTCAAAAACCCTTCCGCCAGGTCAGAGGCGGCGGGCGTTGGCGTGGATGGCCTGGCGGTAGTACGCGGCCAGGCCGGGGGCGCGGTCGTCGTAGGTGGCGGTGAAGCGGGGGTCGGTGGCGTACAGGTCGCCGAGGCCGCGGTGGAGTTCGGGCGGGCAGTCGTAGAACCAGCGGGTGATGTGGGCGCGGTGGCGTTCTGCGATGTCCATGACGTCGGGGTGGTCGGGGGCGAGCCCGCGGGTGTGGGCGGCGCGCATGTCGTCGTCGATGGCGGTGGCTTCGGCGGTGAGCCGGAGCCAGTCGGTCTTGGTGTAGGTGGCGACGCGGCGGCGGCTCTCTGCGTGGGTGTCGGTGTGGCCCCAGCGGCGTTGGACTTCGGCGTCGTGGTCTTCGGGGGTGAAGTCGCCGAAGACGTCGAAGCGTTCTTGGGGGGTGAGGGGGATGCGGTGGGTGTGGGCTTGGATGGCGCGTTCGACGTTGGTGATGACCTGGTGGAGGCGTTGGGCTTTGCGGGTGAGGAGTTGGTGTTGGCGGTGGAGGTGGGTGAGGTGCTCGGTGTGGGGGTGGTCGAGGATGTCGGTGATCTCTTCGAGGGGGAAGCCGAGTTCGCGGTAGAGGAGGATTTGCTGGAGGCGGAGGAGGTCGTCGTCGGTGTAGCGGCGGTAGCCGGCGGTGGTGCGTTGGCTGGGGGTGAGGAGGGCGATTTCGTCGTAGTGGTGGAGGGTTCGTACGGTGATGCCGGCCAGTTTGGCGACTTGGCCGATGGACAGGGTCATGGGTCTGACGTTACGTGAGGGTGGGTGTGTTGGTGGATGAGGAGTTGCTGCCGATTGGGCAGTTTGCGCGGCTTGGTCGGTTGAGTGTGAAGCAGTTGCGGCATTACGACGAGTTGGGGTTGTTGCGTCCGGCGTATGTGGATGGGGTGACGGGTTACCGGTATTACCGGGCTGGTCAGGCGCGGGAGGCGTTGTCGATCGGGTTGTTGCGGTCGTTGGATGTGCCGTTGGCGGTGGTGGGGCGGGTGTTGTCGGGGGAGGTGGGGGCGTTGGAGTCGGTCCGGGTGTCGTTGGAGGTGGAGTTGGCGCGGCGGCGGCGGACGTTGGCGTCGTTGGAGCGGGTGCTGGCTGTGGGGTTGCCGGCGGCTGAGGTGGATGTGGTGCGGGAGGTGGGGGCGCGGGCGGTGTTCGCGGGTGAGCGGGCGGCGGGGATGGAGGATGTGGGGCGGGCTACGTCTGCGGCGGTGGCGCGG
The DNA here is from genome assembly GCF_044465345.1 of Nonomuraea sp. NPDC049684. Classification (NCBI taxonomy): domain Bacteria; kingdom Bacillati; phylum Actinomycetota; class Actinomycetes; order Streptosporangiales; family Streptosporangiaceae; genus Nonomuraea; species Nonomuraea sp. NPDC049684. Next base: position 445,972 of record NZ_JBITLO010000006.1, read on the forward strand.
TTGGTGGCGGGGGTGCCGGAGGGGTTCGGGCCGGTGCGGCTGGTGGGGTTGTTTCCGGTTGATGTGGGTGAGGTGGTGGACGTCCGGGTGGCGTTGTTGCTGGACGGTGGGGTGGAGGGGTTCGCCGGTGAGGGGGTGGAGGCGGGGGTGCTGCCGGGTGGGTTGTTCGCGCGGGCGACGCATGTGGGGCCTTATGACCAGATCGCGTTGACGGTGCATGCTGTTCTGGCGTGGTGTGCCGAGCGGCGGCTGGTGGTGAGGGGTGCGGTGCGGGAGGTGTATGTGTCGGATCCGGGGTGTACGCCGCCTGGTGAGTTGGTGACGGATGTGCTGGTTCCGGTGGTGGACGGGGTTTCGTGAGGGGGGTGGTCACAGGCAGCCGTTGGGGGGTTTGACGGCGGCGACGATGTCGACGGCGGAGCCTGCGGTGGCGGTTTGGCCGGGTTGGGGGTTCTGGCTGACGATTTCGCCGAGGTGGTTGCACAGTTGGTTGTCGGGGGTGGTGGCCTTGGTGCCCAGGAGGAGGCCGACGGCCAGTAGTGGCCGGTCCGCCAGGATGGCCGGTGTTCCGGTCAGGTCGGGTACGGCGACGGGTCCGGGTGCGGCGACGGCGAGGGGGACGATGCCGGCGCTGGCGGTGGTCACGCCGTTGAGGCCGTTGACGGGGGTGGGGTTGAGGACGGGGTTGCCGGGGGCGGCGGTGCCGTTGCCGGCTTGGCCGTAGGTGTTGTCGCCCCAGTAGCGCAGGGTGCCGGTGGTGTCGATGGCCAGGCTTTCGCCGGTTCCGGCGCTGACCTGGGTGATGCCGGTGAGGGGGAGGTGGACGGGGGTGGGGTGGTCGGTGGTGGTGCCGTCGCCGAGTTGTCCGGCCCAGTTTCTGCCCCAGGTCCAGACGGTGCCGTCGGCGGCGCGGGCCAGGGTGTGGGCCATGCCTGCGGAGATGGCGGTGATGCCGGAGACGTGGCGGTCCACGCGGGTGGGGGTGGGGTGGTCGGTGGTGGTGCCGTCGCCGAGTTGGCCGGAGGCGTTGGTTCCCCAGGCCCAGACGGAGCCGTCGTTGCGCAGGGCCATGCCGAATTCGCCGGTGGCGGAGATCTGGGTGATGCCGTAGGGGGCTTTGACGCGGACGGGGGTGGTGCGCTGGGTGGTGGTGCCGTCGCCGAGTTGGCCGAAGCGGTTGGTTCCCCAGGCGTAGGCTTCGCCGTTGGCTTTGAGGGCGAGGGTGAAGCCGGTTCCGGCGGCGGCTTGGACGATGCCGGTGATGGGGGCTTTTTTGGGGGTGGGGGTGCGGGTGGTGGTGCCATCGCCGAGTTCGCCGAAGTCGTTGCTGCCCCAGGCCCAGAGTGAGCCGTCGCGGCCGACGGCGAGGTTGTGGCTGGCGCCGCTGCTGATCTGCTTGATCGGGGGGAGGCCGGGTACGGGGCGGGGGATCTGTTGGGTGCCGTTGCCCCAGGTCCACAGGGTGCCGTCGGTGTGGAGGGCGTAGCTTTCGAGGTAGACGCCGCTGGTCTGGGTGACGTCGTGGCCGCCGGTGGAGGCCATGGGGATGGGGTGGGTGACGGGGGTGTCGTTGGTGCCGTTGCCGACTTGGCCGAAGAAGTTGTAGCCCCATGCGTGCAGGAGGGGTGGGGTGTCGGCGTGGGCGGGGGTTGTGTGCAGGGTGGTGAGGAGGAGTGCGGTGGTGAGGGGGAGTCGGGTGAGTGGTTTCATGCGGGTCTCTTTCGGGTGGGTGGTCTTTGTCGGCTGGGCGTTCCATCCCGTTCCACGTTTCCGGTTTTGGGGTGTTTTGCCGGTTTCGTGATGAGGTCACGGGCGGCCGGTGACGAGGTCTCTGGTTCGGCGATCAACGACCCGGCAGAGTCGTGGACGTCCCTCCGGAACCGAAAGGCCCCTGATGAAATCCCTTGCCCTGCTGTCCGCAGCCACGCTGACGACCACGCTGACTGCCACGTTGACGGCCGCCCTCCTGGCGGCCCCGGCGCACGCCGCCGTCACCCGGTGGGACGCCTGCGCGCCCGGTGAGGGTGTCGACTCTCGCCAGGAGTGCGCGACGATCGAGGTGCCGATGGACTATTCCGCCCCCGGCGGCCCGTCGGTCACGCTGGCGGTGTCGAGGATCCGGACGGCCCGTCCCGACGTGCGCCGCGGCGTGTTGCTGATCATCCCGGGCGGTCCGGGCAGCCCGGGGTTGAACCGGCCCAGCACCCTGGTGAAGAAGCTGCCGAAGGAGGTGCTCGACCGGTTCGACATCGTCGGGTTCGACCCGCGTGGCGTGGGGAGGAGTTCGCCGGTCTCCTGTGGGCTCGCGCCCGCCGACCTGTCGCTGACGCGGCTGAAGCCCTATCCCGACGCCGACGGGGGGATCGCCGGGAACGCGGCGTGGTCGCGCCGGATCGCCGAGGCGTGCGCCCGTAACGGCGGGCCGCTGATCCGGCACATCAGCACCCGCAACCACGCCAGGGACATCGACCGGATCCGGGTGGCGCTGGGTGAGGACAAGATCTCCTACTGGGGTGTCTCGTACGGCACCTACGCGGGCGCCGTGCACGCCACGATGTTCCCCGGCACCACCGATCGGGTGATCCTGGACAGCAACGACGATCCCGATCCGCACAAGGTGGCGCGCCAGTGGCTGGCCAACTACGCGGTCGGGGTGCAGGACGCCTTCCCCGACTTCGGCGCATGGGCGGCCGCGCGCGAGGGTGACTACGGCCTGGGCGCCGACGTGGCCGCGGTGCGGCGGACGTTCCTGGAGCTGGCGGCCCGGCTGGACCGCGAGCCACTGGCCTGGCCGGGGGCCGAGCCGGAGCAGCGGCTGACCGGCAATCTGCTGCGGGAGACGCTGCTCAACGCGCTGTACTCCCGGGCCAACTACCCGATGCTGGCCGGGCTGATGAAGGCCGCGCTGAGCGGCGCCGAGCTGCCCGCGCCGAACCAGCCGCCGCAGGCCGCTCTGCAGAACACCGCGGCGCACGCCGGGGCCACGATGTGCAACGACGTGGTGTGGCCGGGCTCGCTCGCCCGGCACGAGCAGCAGGTGCGGCGCAGCCGGGCCGCCTACCCGTTGACGGCGGGCATGCCGGTGAACGTCGGGCCGTGCGCGTACTGGCCGTTCCGTCCTGCCGAGCCGGCCACGCGGATCGGCTCGCGCGGTCCGGCCAACGTGCTGCTGATCCAGAATCTGCGGGATCCGGCCACGCCCTACAGCGGGGCGCTGAAGATGCGCGAGGCGCTGGGGCAGCGGGCCCGGATGGTCGCCGTGGACTCCAGTGGTCACGGGGTGTATCTGGCCAACGGCAACGCCTGCGGTGACCGTGCCGTCACCGGCTTCCTGGTGACGGGCCGTCTGCCCGTGCGTGACCTGAGCTGCTGACTCGGTTGCGGGCTCGCGGCCTCGGGCCGGTATATGTCCAGATTCTGGCGTAATGTCCACCAGTACGGCCTTCGCCTGTTAGATTCCGAGTCGTGATCAAGGAAAGGCACGGCAGCGGCCCCGCCACGGGCCGCTGAGGCAGGACGAGGAACGCTCCACAGCCGGGCCAGGGGGCCCATCACGCCGTGCGAGCAGCCCCGCCCGCCGATCGACGTGCCGATCGACGACAGGAGCACTGTGCTGAGAAGAACATCCCTGCTGGCCACCGCCCTGGCGACGGTGGCGGCGCTGTTCGCCGTCCCCATGGCGGGGACGGCCGGCGCGGCGGTGACCCGGCAGGACGTCACGGATGCCGCCGGCGGACGCGGCATCACCTGGGGGCCGTGCGAGGAGGAACCCGCCGTCGAGTGCGGCACGCTGGCCGTGCCCATCGACTGGTCCAGGCCGGACGGGCCGACCGTCGGCCTGGCCCTGGCCCGCCGCAAGGCCACCGTCCCGTCCCAGCGGATCGGCTCCCTGCTGAGCAACCCCGGCGGGCCCGGCAACTCCGGCGTGAACGACATCCTGCGCCCCTCCGGTTTCAGCCAGGACATCCAGCGGCGCTTCGACATCGTCGGCTACGACCCCCGCGGCGTCGCCCGCAGCCGCTCGGTGACCTGCTCGGCCTCGGTGTACAACCAGATGCCCTATCCGGTCATGACCAGCCAGGCCGACTACCTGACCTGGGTCGCCTTCGACACCAGGCTGCGCGCCGACTGCCGCAGGCTCACCGGCCCCCTGTACGACCACCTCGACTCGGTCGACGTGGCCCGCGACATGGACGCCATCCGCGCCGCGCTGGGCGAGGACAAGCTGACCTCCTACGGCGTCTCCTACGGCACGCTGGCCCAGCAGATGTACGCCGAGCTGTTCCCGGGCCGGATCCGCGCCATGGTGCTGGACAGCAACATGGACCACAGCCTGGACGTCAAGGCGTTCCAGGTGAGCGAGGCGGCCACCGTCCAGGACAGCTTCGAGGAGTTCGTCGCCTGGTGCGGGCGCGACAGCGAGTGCGTCCTGCGCGGCCGCGACATCCGGGCGTTGTGGAAGGGGCTGCTGGCCAAGGCGGGCCGCGGCCAGCTGCTGTGGCCGGGCGACGGCCGGCCGGTGAGCGCGCACAACCTGCAGTGGCTGGGCGTGGTGCTCAACGAGGCGCCCGCCTGGCGGCTGGAGGCCGAGGTGCTGCTCGCGCTGGCGGGCGGCCCGGTGCCGGAGGACATGCCCGGCCCTCCCGGCAACTGGCCGGTCAACGGCGCCTACGCCGAGCTGCCCACCGCGATCTTGTGCCAGGACTGGAACCTGTCGCTGCGGGACTACGCCCACTACGCCGAGGTGATGCGCGCCGCCAACGCGGTGGCCCCCGACATGCGCTACAACCCGATGCCGATGGGCGACATGCCGATCTGCCAGGGCCATCCGGTCGGCAACCCCCAGCACCCGCTGCGGTACAGGGGCGGCACGCCGCTGCTGGTGGCCACCTCCAGGCACGACCCCGACACGCCGTACGCGTGGTCGGCCAACGTGGCCCGTCAGCTCGGCCCCAAGGCGACCCTGCTCACCTACGAGGGCTGGGGGCACGGCGTCTACGGCATGACCGCGTGCACCACGGCGGCCATGGACAGCTACCTGATCTCGGCGTCCGTGCCCGCCAAGGGCATCGCCTGCCCGGCGCAGGAGCCCCAGGGCTGACGCCGGGCGGGCTGGTCAGGCGAGCGCGGCGGCCAGATGCTCGGCGGTGCGGGAACCGGCGGCGGTCAGCAGGTCGGCGGGGGTGCCCTGGAAGACCAGGCGGCCGCCGTGCTTGCCGCCGCCCGGCCCGAGGTCGATGACCCAGTCGGCCCGCTTGAGCACCTGGATGTGGTGTTCGACCACGATGACCGTGTTGCCGGCGTCGACGATGCGGTCGAGCAGGTCGATGAGGGTGTCGACGTCGGACAGGTGCAGGCCGGTGGTGGGCTCGTCCAGGACGTAGACGGCGCCGGTCTTGGTGAGCTCGCCGGCCAGTTTCATGCGCTGGCGCTCCCCGCCCGACAGGGTGGAGGTGGGCTGGCCGAGGGTGAGGTAGCCCAGGCCGACGTCGACCAGGGTGGCGACGCGGTCGCGGATGGCCGCTTCGGTGAAGAACGCGACGGCCTGCTCGGCGGTCAGGGCCAGGACGTCGACGATGGTGTGGCCGCGCAGCCGGTGCCGCAGGGCCTCGGGGTTGTAGCGGGTGCCGCCGCACATCTCGCACACCGCGGTGACCGGGTCCATGAAGGCCAGGTCGGTGTGGATGACGCCGCGGCCCTCGCAGGCCGGGCAGGCGCCGGTGGAGTTGTAGCTGAACAGGCCCGGCTGGGTGCCGGTGGCGCGGGCGAACAACCGGCGGACGGGGTCGAGCACGCCGATGAAGGAGGCCGGGCTGGAGCGGGCCGAGACGGTGACGGCCCCCTGGTCGACGGTGACGGCCCCGGGGTGCTGGGCGGTGAACACCTCGCCCATGAGGGTGGACTTGCCGGACCCGGCCACGCCGGTGACGCACGTCAGGACGCCGGTGGGCACGTCGAGGGTGAGGTGGTCGAGGTTGTGCAGGGCGGCGTCGGTGATGGTGAGGTGCCCGGTGGGGCGGCGCACGGCGGTCTTGAGCGGGGTGCGGGCGCGCAGATGGCGGCCGGTCAGCGTGCCGGAGCGGGCCAGCCCTTCGACGGACCCCTGGTAGACGACGGTGCCGCCGTGCAGGCCCGCTCCCGGGCCCAGGTCGATGACGTGGTCGGCGACGGCGATGACGTCGGGGTCGTGCTCGACCACCAGGACGGTGTTGCCCTTGTCGCGCAGGGCCAGCAGCAGCGTGTTGAGCCGGCCGACGTCGGCCGGGTGGAGGCCGGCGCTGGGCTCGTCGAAGACGTAGGTCATGCCGGTGAGGCTGGAGCCCAGATGGCGGACGGTCTTCAGGCGCTGGCTCTCCCCGCCGGACAGGGTGGTGGTCTCGCGGTCGAGGGTGAGGTAGCCCAGGCCGATCTGGTCGATGCGGCGCAGCGCGGCGGCCGCGGTGTCGGCGACGGGGTTGCCGAGCCCGGCCAGGACGCCGATGAGGTCGGTGATCTCCATGGCGGTGTGGTCGGCGATGGTGTGGGGGCCGATCCTGGTGGCCAGGGCGGCCTGGTTGAGGCGGGCGCCCCGGCACTGGGGGCAGGTGCCCTCGGTGACGAAGGCCAGCACCGCCTCGCGGGTCTTGTCACTCAGGCCCGACAGGTCGCGTTTGAGGTAGAGGCGGGTGAAACGGTCGGCGACGCCTTCGTAGTCGACCTTGTTGAGGGTGCCGTTCTTGCCGCGGACCTCGACGGTGAAGCCGCCGCCGTGCAGCAGCAGGTGGCGCTCCTGGTCGGTGTAGTCGGCCAGGGGTTTGGCGGGGTCGAAGGTGCCCGAGCGGGCGTAGATCTGCCACTGCCAGGTGCCGACCCCGAACAGCGGGAAGCGGATGGCGCCCTCGTCGAGGGACCTGCCGGGGTCGAGCAGCGCGTCGAGGTCGAGCCGGATGGCCCGGCCCAGGCCGTCGCAGCCGGGACACATGCCGTGGGGGTCGTTGAAGGAGTAGGCGTAGGAGTAGCCGGCGCTGGGGGTGCCGTAGCGGGAGAACAGCACGCGCAGGATCGGCAGGATGTCGGTCATGGTGCCGACGGTGGAGCGCGAGCTGCCGCCGACCGGCTTCTGGTCGACGACGATGGCGGCGCCGAGGTTGTCGATGGCCTCGGCTTCGGGTTTCTCGTGCTTGGGCAGCCGGTTGCGGACGAACCAGGAGTAGGTTTCGTTGAGCTGGCGCTGGGACTCCACGGCGACGGTGTCGAAGACGACCGAGGACTTGCCGGAGCCGGACACGCCGGTGAAGACGACGAGCCGGTTCTTGGGGATGCGTAGGGACAGGTTCTTGAGGTTGTTCACGCGCGCGCCGGTGATGACGATGCTGTCGTCCATGCGGCCACGCTAGCGGCGGGCGCCGACAGTTCCGGCAAGGGGCGAGGCCAGCCGACCCGCCATGGTCTGCGGGGACGCGAGCGATCGCCGCCACGGCCTGAACGCGGCACTCCGGCAGGCCGCTGACCGGCGAGAACGAGCGACGGGATAAGTTGGACTCACCCCCGCACCGCCGGGGCCCGCGCCAGGGCCCCGCCTACGGAGGTGAGCGTCATGGTGTTCGACCAGGCAGATCTACGTGAGCTGGCGGCCTTCGCCGACGAAGTCGGTGTGCTGTCGTTCTACACCACGATGGAGCCGGGCACGCAGGCCGGGCGCACCCGGCTGCGCAACGAGATCGCCGCGCTGCGCCAGGAGCTGTCCGCGGACCCCGACCACGAGCGGGCCAGGCTTGCGGGCCTCCGCCTGGACCTGCTGGAGCCGCGGATCGAGGAGTTGCTCGACCCGGCCGGTCCCGGTCTCGGGCGCGCCCTGTTCGCGCAGGTGGCCGGCGAGGAGGTCCGTACCGAGTGGGTCCAGCTCCCGGTGGGCGACCTCGCCACGCTGCGGGAGCATGCCTATCTGCTGCCGCTCGTCACCGCCGTTCAGGCCGACAGGCCCGCCGGGGTGGCCAGGGTGGGGCGTGACGGCGTGCGGCTGTTCGACTGCCGGTACGGTCTGGCCGACGAGCTGGAGCCGGTCACCTTCGACCTGGCGACCGCGGGCTCGTCCGGCGGGGGGTCGACGACGCTGCCCAGGCTCTCCCGGGGCGGTATCCACCCCGACCGCTTCGACCAGCGCGTCGAGGAACACCTGACCAGGTTCCTGCGCGAGTCGGTCCCGCACGTGGCCGGGCACGCTCGGCGGCTGGGCTGGGAGATGCTGCTGTTGGTGGGCGACCCCCGCGACACCTCGGTGCTGAGCGAGGCGCTGCCGGCCGGCACGGAGATCATCCAGGTGGACGCCGTGCTCGATCCCGCCCTGTCGCCGCCGGAGGTGCTGGAGTTCGTGCGTCCCGTTCTCGATGAGGCGCGGGCCCGGCATGACGCCGCGCTGGCCGTGCGCGCCCGGGACCTGGCCCTGTCGGGCGGCAACGGCGCGGTCGGCCTCGACGACATCCTGTCCCTGCTGCGGCAGGGCCGGGTCGAGCACCTGCTGCTCGATGACGCCGGCGGGTGGAAGGCCGCGCCCCCCACGCCCGTCGCTCCCGAGGATCTGGAGGAGGAGATGATCGAGCTCGCCCTCGAACACGGGGGCGAGGTCACCGTGCTGGAGAGCGGGGCGGCGGGCGAGCTGGCCGAGGCGGGCGGAGTGGCGGCCATGCTGCGCTGGTGAGCGGTTGCCGCGATCGTGAGGCACCGCCGGGCGGCGGGCCGCGGTAGCCCGCGCTCCGAGGCATCGGCGCCCCCCGCGGAAGCGCCCCGACCGGGGCGTGAAAGTTCACCGCGCCGCGCTGACGGTGAGCGCGGTCAACGGTACCGCGCGGAAAAGCGGTCACGGCGCGGCCGCAAGCTCGTCGGCCAGTGCGGCCGCCTCGCGCTCTCCCGCCCGCACGGCGCCCTCGAAGTAGCCGTTCCAAATGTCGGCGGTCTCGGTCCCGGCGAACCGCAGGCCCTTCCACGGCGCGAGCAGGGCGTCGCGGTAGACGTGCATGGTGCCGACGGCGAAGCTGCCGGAGAAGCAGCCGCCGGTGTGAGGCTCGGCGTCCCAGTCGAACTCGACGAAGTCGACAGGGCGCCTCAGGCGCTCGTCGTCGAGCCGGTCGGCGATCTCGGCGAGCAGCAGCTCTTGGCGAGCGCCTGCGTCCAGGCCGCGGATGCGGGCGGCGTCGTGCCCGTATACGAAGAACGTCAGCACGCCCTGGGCGTGGCCGGGCACGGAGTTGTCCACGGCCTCGGTGATCAGGCCCGTGGAACTGGTGAACGCCCCCGACCTGCCCTGGTCGTTCCACAGCGGCGTGGCGTAGACGGCGTGGAACTTCATCGCGTCACCCTGCAAGATGTTGCGCACCGCGCGGCGCTTGGTCCCGGGCATCGCCGGGCTGATCTCGATGCGGTCCAGCACCACCGGGGGGACCGCGACGATCATCCGGTCCGCGGTGAGCTCGCGGCCGTCGCGCGCGCGAGCAGTCCAGGTCGCGGCCCGCCGGCCGCGGGTCTCGCGGGTCAGCGACGCGACGTCGAACCCGAGCACGACCGGTTCGGCGAGCGCCTCGGCCATGTGCTGCGCGATCGCGAACGGACCACCGATCACGCGATCCTGCTGGGCTCCGCCCACGGTGTTGAGCATCGAGTCCACGCCGCCGCCGGAGTGCAGGTAGAACAGGACCTGCAGCATGGACACCTGACTGGCGTCCTTGGCCAGCAGCCCCCCGGCCAGCTGGCGGGCGGCATAGGCGGCGCGCTCGGCGTCGGTGCGGTCGGCGAGCCAGACGTGCAGGGTCTGGGCGTCGAGCTCCGCGGCGTCGGGGGTGAGCGAGGGGCACTCCAGGTTCACGGTCCGGGCGAGGCGGTCGAGCTCGGCGTAGATCGCGGACACCTCGGCGTCGGGTCCGGCGTTGCGCCGGCCGCCCAGGAACGCGAATCTCTCTCCCACCTCGCGCAGAGGGAAGGTCTTCACGCCGTACTGTGCGGCGAGCTCGTACATGCGGGTCTGGCCCGGGCCGAACCACTGACCGCCGAGGTCGATCTGGAGCCCGCCGTGGAGGTAGCGCGTGAATGTGCGCCCGCCTACGCGATCGCGCGCCTCCAGGACGCGGACGTCCACGCCGGCGGCGTCCAGCCGGTGCGCGGCAGCGAGCCCCGAAAAGCCCGCCCCGATGACGAGTGCCTGACAGTCGATCATGTTCATATGGTCACGCAGGGGAACAATCGACACGATCTGCGGATCAAGATCTTGAAGCGGGGATCGACGACTCCTCGATCCCCGATGACTCCTCCGACCGCTCAATGAGCGTGCCTTTGCGAAGGTGGCCCGGGCGCGGACCAGGGCGGCCAGGTGCGGCGCATCGACCGTCCGCGCCGAGGGCCTGCCAGTGCGGGCGAAGGAGGCCACGTCGGGGCGTTCACTCTCACGCGCCCCGCAGATCGCCACGTCGGCCGCGCCGCTGCCGGACCTTTGTGCCTCTGAGCTGCCGGCCGATCTCAAGGTAGGGCCGAAGCCGTTCCCAAGCGTCCGGGGGGCTTTCGCGCGATCGGGCGGCCTCGTCCTGCTGGCCTGGTTGAGGGCCAGAGCCTGGCGAGTCGGTCATCAAACTCCTGATCCAAACCCACGCCGACCTATCAAGATCGTGTATGCAGCCGCCAACAAAACCTGGGAGACCCGCAATCCCGCAGGCGGGTTGGCTCGCAGCCGCCATCCATGACTGGGGGTCTCAGCAGTGTCACCACGATCGGCCCTGGTGGCGTTGGCCCGTCACATAACGCAGATCGGGGAAACGCTCGGCCCGCTGACCAGCGGGGAACCCCGTTGACGCCGGATTCCGTTCCGAATCCTCTGACCCCCGGCTCATGAGGAGGGACGGATCAGGCCGCTCTCGTAGGCGAACACCACCACCTGGGCGCGGTGCCGCAGCCCGAGCTTGAGCAGCACCCGGCTCAGGTGCGTCTTGACGGTCGCCTCGGCCAGATGCAGAGCGGCGGCGACCTCGGCGTTGGACAGTCCGCGCGCCACCTGGACGAGCACGTCGTGCTCGCGGGCGGTCAGCAGGTCCAGCAGCCGGTGCTGTTCGCGGGGGGCGGGGGTGAGCTGGGGGGCGAACCTGTCCAGCAGGCGGCGGGTGACGCGCGGCGACAGGACGGCCTCGCCCGCGGCGACGTTGCGGATCGCGCCGAGCAGGTCGGCGGGCGGGGTGTTCTTGGGCAGGAACCCGGCGGCACCGGCCTTGAGCCCGGCGAAGGCGTACTCGTCGAGGTCGAAGGTGGTCAGGATGAGCACCTTGGAGTCGGGACAGTCCCGGACGATCCGGCGGGTGGCCTCGATGCCGTCCAGACCGGGCATGCGGACGTCCATCAGCACGACGTCGGGACGCAGCCGGCGGGCCATCGAGGCGGCCTGCTCGCCGTCGGCGGCCTCGCCGGCGACGTGCAGGTCGGGCTCGGCGTCCAGCACCATGCGAAAGGCCATGCGCAACAGCGCCTCGTCGTCGGCGATCAGCAGCCGGACGGTCATGACGCGCCCAGGCCGGTCAGGTCGAGGCTCATGACGCGCCCGGGCCGGTCGCGTCCGGGCCGGTTGTGTGAGGGCCGGACGTGTGGGGGCCGGTCAGGTCGAGGGCGGCCGCGACCCGCCAGCCGCCGCCGGGGGCCGGGCCGGCGTGCAGGGTGCCGTCGTAGGCGGCGACGCGTTCACGCATCCCGGCCAGCCCTCGTCCCGCCAGTTCCCGCCCGGCCAGTTCCCGCCCGGCGGGCCGCTGGGGCGCCGGGCGGCCGCCGTCGTCGGTGATCTCGATGTCGGCCCTCATGCGGGTCAGATTCACCTGGACGTGCGCGCTGGCGCCGGGGGCGTGCCTCAGCGTGTTCGTCAGCGCCTCCTGGGCCAGCCGGTAGAGGGTGAGCTGCGCGGCGGCCGGGACGTCGGCGGGGTCGCCGTCAACGCTCAACCGGGTCGGCAGCCCGGCGGCGCGCATCCGGTCGGCCAGCGGGCCGAGATCGGCAACGCCGGGCGCCGGATGCCGCGGGGCGACGCCGGACTCCTGCTCTTGACCGATGCCCTCACCGACCCCCTGGCCGGCGCCTCCGCCGACGGAGCCGCTGGCAGCTCTGTCGGCACCTCCACTGGTGCCCCCACTGGCAGCTCCACTGGCAGCTCCACTGGCGGCTCCGTCGGCAGCTGGGGCGGCAGCTCTGTCGGCGCTTGTCTCGGTGCCCCGGTCGGTGCTGAGGGAGCGGCGCATGTCGCGCAACGCCTGGCGGCCGGTGTCGGCGATCTGCGCCATCGCGGCCACCGCCTGACCCGGCGCGCGGTCGTGAACGTAGGCGGCGCTGTCGGCCAGCGCGACCATGACCGACAGGTTGTGGGTGACGATGTCGTGCATGTCCCGCGTCATCCGGGCGCGTTCCTCGGCGACCGCCAGACGCGCCCGCTGGTCGCGGTCGCGTTCCAGGGAGGCGACGTAGGCGCGCCGGGCCCGCGTCCACAAACCGGCGGCCAGCGCGGCGGCCGACATCGCGCTCAGCGCCGCCACCGTCAACGGCATCCGGCCCGGCGGCGCCCACCGCGCCGCGGCCGCCACCACCCCCGTCTCCAGCACGAACGCGGCCGCCAGCGTCGCCCGCCACGGGCGGCGGGCCGCCACCGTGTAGAGCGCGACCAGCAACGCCGCGTCGGCCGGAAGCTGCACCCCGATGGCCCACTGCAGGGCGGCCGCGCCGCCGATCACGCACAGCACCAGCAGCGGGGCGCGCCGCCGCCACACCAGCGGCGCCACCAGAGCCACCTGCAGCGCCAGCACCGCAGGACCGCCCTCGGCCACCCGGCCCGGCCCCAGCGTGACCACGAAGATCACAACGGCCAGCAACGCGTCGGCGACCACAGGCGGCACCGAGCCCATCACCGAACGGACCACCGAGCCGATCGCCGGGCGGACCGCCGGGGGGACCGTCGGGGGGACCGTCGAGCCCGTCACCGAGCCCGTCACCGAGCGGCGCGTTGGGCTGGGCTCTGGGCGGGTCGTCGAGCGGGGCGGCGCGGTCGGGCGGGCGGCCGGAGTCATGCGCCCACCCTAAAGGCCGCGCCCCGGCGCCCCCCATCCTCCGCAAGGAGGAGGATCCCGGCCCCTCATCCGAAAGTCGTACCCGCAGGTCAGCCCGTGGCCGCTGGCCCGTTCGCGAGCCTGCCTGCCAGCCTCGGAAGCACACCCCCCGCCTTCCGTCCCGTTCGAGGAGAACACCGGCATGCCCGTGAAGATGTACGCGGCCCCTCTGGCCGTCGCCGCCCTGACCCTCACGCCCGCCACCGTCCCCCTGCACGCGCAACAGGCACAGCAGGCGCGGCAGGCGATCACGGTCGTCCTGCCCGCGCCCGGCGGCCCCCACCCGGTGGGAACCGTCGCCCTGCGCCTGGTCGACCGCTCCCGCCGCGACCCGCTGGTGCGGTCGAAGCCGTACCGCGAGCTGATGGTCAGCCTGTGGTACCCCGCCAAGAGCGGCACGCAACCGCTCGCCCCCCACATGGCACCCCTGGCCGCCGCCGACTGGGACCGCCACTCCGCACCGCCCATGGGCATCGCCAAGGGCGCCGTCGACTGGGCCGCCACCCGCACCGCCGCCCGTTCCGGCGCGCCGGTCGAGCGCGGCGCGGGCCGGCTGCCCGTCGTGCTGTTCGGCTCCGGCGACGGCGGGCCGCGCACGCTGGGCACCACGCTCGTGCAGGACCTGGCCTCGCGCGGCTACCTCGTCGTCACCGTGGACCACACCTACGAGGCCGACCAGGTGGAGTTCCCCGGCGGGCGGGTCGTGCGCGCGCTGCCGCTGCCGGCCAAGCTCACCCCGCGCGTCATCAAGGCGCTGCTGGAGCGGCACGCGCGGGCGCGGCTGGCCGACATGCGGTTCGTGCTGGACCAGGTCACGGCCCTGGGGCAGGGACGGGCCATCGGCGGCGAGGACATGCCGGCCGGGTTGCGCGGCGCGCCGGACCTGACGCGGGTGGGGGCACTGGGGCAGTCGCTGGGCGGGTCGGTGGCGGCCCAGCTCGTCCACGACGACCCGCGGGTGGACGCCGGGGCCAACCTCGACGGCGGCTACGTCGGCCCGGTCGCCGCCACCGGCGTGACCAGGCCGTTCCTGCAACTGGCGGCCCAGACGCACACGCGCGAGAACGAGCCGAGCTGGAAGTCGTTCTGGCGCGCCTCGACCGGGTGGAAGCGGGAGCTGCGGTTCAAGGGCGCCGCGCACGGCTCGTTCACCGACCTGCAGGCGCTGCTGCCGCAGATCGCCGCGGCGCTGCCCAAGGCGGGGGACGGGAAGCAGGACGGCAGGCAGGGCGGGGTGCCGGTCGCCGACTTCGTCGGCACGATCGATCCGCAGCGGTCGGTGGCGGCCCAGCGCGCCTACGTCGGGGCGTTCTTCGACCTGCACCTGCTGGGCAAGCCCACCCGCCTGTTCCAGGAGCCCGACAGCCGCTTCCCCGAGGTGTCCCGCATCCCCTGACCCGGATGCCCCGCAAGGGGGCGATAACAATACCGGTATAAGTATCCCGCGGGTGTAGGCTGGGGGACATGGTGCGATCCCCGCTGACCCCCGAGGAGCGGCTGCGCGGCGAGCAGCTCGGCCACATGCTGCGCCAGGCCCGAGGCGAGCGCAGCATCGTCGAGGTCGCCGCCGCGGCCGGCATGTCCGCCGAGACCCTCCGCAAGATCGAGACGGGGCGCATCGCCACGCCGGCGTTCTTCACCATCGCCTCACTGGCCGACGTCCTGGGCATCTCCCTCGACCGCCTGGCCGTCCACGCCACCCCCGCCCGCACCTGACCCACCCGAGCCGAGGGTCAGTCCGTACGGGAGCGGCGTACCTCGTCCAGCACCTCCTCGATGCGACGCCAGGCGTCCTGGGCCGAGGCCGGGTGGAAGGTGTCACGCTCGTCGGCGGCGAACCCGTGGCTCGCCCCCGGATACACCACCGTCTCCAGCCGCTCGCCGATCGCCCGCTGCTGTGCGCCGTCGATGATCGGGTCGTCGGCGCCCAGCAGCACCACCAGCCGCCCCGGCGCCCGCGCGGCCCGCTCCAGCGTCGGCTCCGGACGGCTCAGCGGCAGCTCGGTGCCCGTCAGCCAGCCCGGGTACAGCGCCACCGCCGCCGCCAGCCCCAGCTCACCGGCCACCGAGCACACCACGTGCCCGCCCAGGCTGAACCCGACCGCCGCGGCCGGCCAGGCGCCCGCGCGCCGCAGATACTCCGACGCGGCGCGCGCGTCATCGAGCACCTGCTCCCGGCGCAGCAGCCAGGCCAGCTCCAGCCCCCGTTCCCGGCCGGCCGCATCGGCCGGCAACTCCACCACCCGCCCCAGCGGGCCACCCGTCACCGGATCCACGGCAACCGCCACCCCGGCCCCCGCTTCGCCCCCTTCCTGCACCAAGCCCGTAGAAGAGCCCGCCACAGTGCCCGCCACAGTGCCCGCTGTTGCATCCCCTGAGGGGCCCACCACCGGGTTAGCCGAGGAGCCCACGGAGGAGCCCGGCGATGTCCCCGCCACCGGGCCTGTTGACGGACCCGCCGTCGCCGGACCCGCCATAGGAGCCGTAGGAGCCCTCGAAGGCGCAGGGGAGGGCCGCAGCTCGTGCCGATGGTTGAAGTCGGGCACGACGACCGCATGCCCCAACCCGGCCAGCCGGTCGGCCATCCGCCGCGCGTACCCGCTCACCCCGAAGATCTCACCGGCGACCAGCACGCCCACGGGCCGCCGCACCCCCACGGGCAGGGCCGTGTAGGCCGCCATGCCCGCGATGTCCACCCATCCGGTGGTGATCTGTCCGTTCACGCGGCCGAGCTAACCAGCCCCCGCCCGCCCCCGGCCAATCACGTCCCCGATGGCCGCCATCACGACCCCGATCGCCCCCGGACCGGGGCCCCTACCGGGACGGCTTGTCACGCAACAGCGGGTGCGACCGCATCGCCACCTCCAGCTCCCCGGGCAGCTCGTCACGGTAACGCCCCAGCGTCGACAGGTCGCTGTGCCCCAGCACCCGCCGCACCGCGTCCATGTCGACCGCGTCGGCCAGCAGATGCGTGGCCGTGGTGTGCCGCAACCCGTGCGGCGTCACCGAACGCCGCTGATCGGGATCGACGTGCCGCTGCACCCGGTCGATCACCGCCTGCACGTCGCCCCGCGCCAGCCTCCGCCCCCGCCACGACAGCAGCAGCGCCTTGCCGTCGTCGGCGCCGGCGACCTGGCCGCGCCCCCGCGCCAGGTAGGCCTGCAACACCTCGGCCACGTCGTCGGGCAGCGGCACGTCGCGCGTACGGCCGCCCTTGCCGAAGATCCGCCAGTAGCGCACCCCGTCGTTGGTGTAGAAGTCCTCCACGTTGGCGCGCACCAGCTCCGACACCCGCGGTCCCACCGTCGACAGCAGCAGCACGATCACCGCGTCGCGCAACTGCATGCGCTGGTCGCGCCGCTTGCCCTCCTGCTCGGGCGCCTCCCGCAACTGCCGCGCCGCGCCGATCAGCCCCTGGGCCTGCTCCCGCGTCAGCGCCCGCCGCTCCGGACGCAGCCCGCCCCGCTGCTTGGCCGTCACCGTCGCCGCCGTCATCGGGTTGATCTGCACCCACCCGGCCAGCGTGGCGTGCTTGAACAACGCCGAGATCGACCGCCGGAACCGGGCCTGCGAGGACGGCGACTGCCCCGGACCCGACCCGCCCGCCTGCCGCGCGTCGGGCTTGCGCGCGAACGCCAGCAAGATCGCATCGACGTCCTCGCCGGTCAGGTCGTCGAGCACCACGTCGGCCCCGGCCAGCGCCACCAGCGTGGCCACGTCACGCGCGTAGACCTCGGCCGTGGCCGGGGACAGCGCGCCCGTCGACGTCTTGGCCACCACCAGCTCCACGTAGCGGTCAGCCGCCTGTCCCACCGTCAACCTGTCGAGCTCCGCGGGCCGCACCGGCTCCCCTCCTCACATGTGGGCGACGCAGCATCCCCGCGCGCGATGCCGCGCGCGGGATGCTGCCTGCAGAGGAGACGGTAGCGGCCGCCACCGACGAAAATCAGATGTCGCGGAAGGTCTCGATGCGCGCGCCCAGCGCGTTCAGCCGCTCGGCCAGGTCCTCGTAGCCGCGGTTGATCACGTACACGTTGCGCAGCACCGACGTGCCCTCGGCGGCCATCATGGCCAGCAGCACCACCACCGCCGGGCGCAGGGCCGGCGGGCACATCATCTCGGCGCTGCGCCACCGCGTGGGCCCCTCCACCAGCACCCGGTGCGGGTCCAGCAGCTTGACCGAGGCGCCCAGCCGGGTCAGCTCGGTCAGGTAGATCGCCCGGTTGTCGTAGACCCAGTCGTGGATCAGCGTCGAGCCCTGCGCCGCGGCCGCGATCGCGGCGAAGAACGGCACGTTGTCGATGTTGAGCCCCGGGAACGGCATCGGGTGGATCTTGTCGATGGGGGAGACCAGCTTGGAGGGCCGCACCGTCAGGTCGACCAGCCGGGTACGCCCGTTGGCCGCCCAGTACTCGCCCGTGCGGTCGCAGTCGAGCCCCATCTCCTCCAGCACCGCCAGCTCGATCTCCAGGAACTCCACCGGCACCCGGCAGATCGTCAGTTCCGAACTGGTGACCACCGCGGCCGCCAGCAGGCTCATCGCCTCGACCGGGTCCTCGGAAGGGGAGTAGTCGACGTCGCGTTCGATGGAGGCCAGCCCGTGCACCGTCAGCGTCGTGGTGCCGATGCCCTCCACCCGCACGCCCAGCTGCTCCAGGAAGAAGCACAGGTCCTGCACCATGTAGTTGGAGGAGGCGTTGCGGATCACCGTCACCCCCGGATGGCGGGCCGCGGCCAGCAGCGCGTTCTCCGTCACGGTGTCGCCGCGCTCGGTCAGCACGATCGGCCGCGCCGGGGCGGCGCCCCCGTCCACCTTGGCGTGGTAGAAACCGCCCGTCGCGGTGATGTCCAGCCCGAAGTGCTTCAGCGCCGACATGTGCGGCTGGACGGTACGCGTGCCCAGGTCGCAGCCGCCCGCGTACGGGATCTGGAACTCCCCGGTACGGTGCATCAACGGCCCCAGGAACATGATCACGCTACGGGTCCGGCGGGCCGCCTCGGTGTCCATCGCCTCCAGCTCCAGCCGGGCCGGCGGCACGATCTCCAGGTCGCTGCCCTCGTTGATCCACCGCGCCCGCACCCCGATCGAGGCCAGCACCTCCAGGATCCGGTAGACCTCCTCGATCCGCGCCACCTTGCGCAAGATCGTGCGCCCGTTGTTCAGCAGCGACGCGCACAACAGCGCCACGCAGGCGTTCTTGGACGTCTTGACGTCGATGCTGCCCGACAGCCGGCGCCCGCCCACCACCCGCAGATGCATCGGACCGGCGTACCCCAGGGACACGATCTCGCTGTCGAGCGCCTCCCCGATCCGGGCGATCATCTCAAGACTGATGTTCTGGTTGCCGCGCTCGATCCGGTTGACCGCGCTCTGACTCGTCGCCAGCGCATCGGCCAGCTGGAGCTGCGTCCAACCGCGATGCTGACGCGCATCCCGGATGAGCCGGCCGATCCGCACAAGATAATCATCTGCCACAACACACGACCATATCTCACATATGAGATGCCGCCGCGACCCCGGGTCCCGACGCGCCGGACAGCTCCCGATGACCCGCCAGATGCGGGGGAGTGGCCTGCGCCCGCGCCTTGCCCACGAACGCCCGCCGCGCCGCCCGGAACCCGTTGCGGTCGTCGAACATGTCCCTGCTCATCTCCGCCAGCTCCTCGGCCCGGTAGGCGTCCAGCGGCTTGCGCCGCTCGTCGGCCTCCCGCGCCTGCCGCCGCGCCGCCAGCAACGCCTCGTAGGAGGAGTCCTGGGCCAGCCGGTGGGCGAAGTCCACCACCCGCCGCTCGAACTCCTGCCGCGAACCGCCCGCCATCCGGTCGGCCAGCCCCAGCTCCACCGCCTCGGCGGCCCCCACCGGCAACGCCCGCCCGGTCAGCTCCGCCGCCGCCTGCGCCCCCACCCGCCGCGGCAGCACGTACGTCCAGAACTCACTGCCGAACAGCCCCATCGTCCGGTAATGCGGATTGAGCACCACCGGCTCCCGCACGATCACCCGGTCGGCGCCCAGCCCCATCATCACCCCGCCCGCCCCCGCGTTCCCCGCGATCGACGTCACCACCAGCTGCGAGGTGCACCCCACGATCTCCCGGCACACCGCATTGATCGCGTTGATGTTCATCCACGCCTCCACCTCCGGATGACGCGCCGCCTCGATCACGTTCAGGTGGATGCCGTTGGAGAACACCTCGCCACCGCGCACCACCAGCACCCGCGTGTCCTGCGCCGCCGCGTACCGCAACGCCGCCGCCAGCCGCCGGCACTGGTCGGTGGACATCGCGCCGTTGTAGAAGTCGAAGCTCACCACCCCGACCTCCTCGCCGCGCTCGTAGGTGATCTCGCTGTAGCCGGCCCGCTCACCCACGCCCGCCAGCCGCTCACCCAGCACCATCGTCGCCGGCAGCTTCACCCCGCCCGCCTGGGAGCCCGCTTCCGGGCCGGCCTCCAGGCGCAGATGGCCCACCCACACCGTCCCCTGACCGGTGTGCACCAGCACCGCGCCCTCACGCCGGGCCGCCACCGCCCCCGGCGCGCCGGCCAGATCGGGACCCCGGTGCACGTCGAACACCCGCACCGGCAGCTCGCACAACCGGGCCCGGCCGCCCGGCGCGCCGTCGGCCGCCCGCACCAGCCGCACGATCTCCTCGGCCGGCTGCTCCCAGGAGAACTCCCGGTCGGCGTGCCGCATCGGCCGCCGCAGCCGCCCCGTCACACCGGGGGAGCGGTAGTCCAGCGGCGCCGGCGCGAACAACGGGTCGGCGGCCTTGGCCGCGACCTCCGCCACCAGCTCCACCGCCGCGTCGGCCACCGGCCCGTTGTACAGCGCCGACTTGCGCGGCGGCTCCGACGGCATCGGGAACGTCCGCCACCCCCAGATGGGGCCGGCGTCCATCTCCTCCACCGCCTGCAGCGCCGTCACCCCCCACTCGCGCTCGCCTTCGGCGATCGCCCAGTCCAGCGAGGACGGCCCCCGGTCCCCGGGCGGCCCAGGATGGATGATCACCGTACGGTGCCCGCGCCACAACGCCTCCGGCACCCGCTCCTTCAGGAACGGGCAGATGATCAGGTCCGGCTTGACCAGCTCGGCCGCCTCCACCATGACCCGCTCGGAGATCGCCAGCTCGACGCTCACATCATGGCCGGCCCGCCGCAGCTCCAGCCAGGCACGCTGGGTCAGGCCGTTGAACGAGGAACACAGGAGCAGGATGCGCAACGCGGAACTTCCTTCGCCGAGACGTCAAGGGCAGCGGGCAGGGGAGAGGCGTCAACCGATCGCGAGCGGACGAACACCACCAGTACCGGCATTAACGGCAGTCCCATAAGGCCCAGGCATCTCTAGATGTTGACACGAATCTTCCACCGATGCTGACAAATCACCGCAGACAACCGAGCTGAGCAGCCAAATTGCCCTGATATGCCCGAAAAAAATCCTGGCGGGGGAGACACCTCAACCCCGACCAGGAACCCCACCCGAAACCCACCGCACACAATGGATCACATGGACACCCGCACCGCCGCCCAGCACTTCGCCGACACCTGGCAACACGGCTGGACCCACCACGACACCACCGCCATCATCGCCCTCTACAGCGACGACGCCACCCACACCAGCATGCCCTTCCGCCCACCCCACCACGGAAAAGACGCCATCGCCGACTACATCCGGCAGTCATTCACCGGCGAAAGCGACCCCCACGTCACCTTCACCACCCCCATCGTCGACGGCGACCAGGCCGCCATCGAATACCGGGTCCACGCCCTCGACAACGGCCACCCCATCACCCTCGCGGGCTGCGTCTTCGCCCGCTTCAACCCCGACGGCCTGGCCACACAGACCCGCGACTACTGGCACACCACCCCAGGCCACCGATGACCAGACAAATCAGCGCCGCCCCATCGGCACCGGCGCAACAACCCCCGGCACCGGCAACGGACGCGCCACCTGCCGCGTCTCCTCGGCCTCCGCCACCTCGACACGCCGCTCGGCGTGCCCACCCCCGCAATAACCGTTCGTCAGGATCAACCGCCCCCGCATCGGGGTGTACGCCTCCCTGTCGGAAGCAGGCAGAACCCCCTGACACACCGGACATAAAACCGACTGGTTCCCCACGTGCTGCTCCTCTCG
Organism: Nonomuraea sp. NPDC049684; assembly: GCF_044465345.1. Classification (NCBI taxonomy): domain Bacteria; kingdom Bacillati; phylum Actinomycetota; class Actinomycetes; order Streptosporangiales; family Streptosporangiaceae; genus Nonomuraea; species Nonomuraea sp. NPDC049684. The sequence goes on from NZ_JBITLO010000006.1 coordinate 467,195, forward strand.
CTGAGCGAATAGCAGGAGCTCTACCCTAAAACCACCGAACATGACAAAGACAGTGAATCAACACGCCGTCAAAGCCCCCGTCAGCCCCCAGCAGAGCCCCGCCACACCACCCCACCACCCCACGAAACCCCAGATCACCCCCGCAATCCCAATTCACCCGCCAAGATCACAAACAACGCGAAAACCCACGAAAAAACTTCCCACCAACCCCACAAGCAACGCCCGCCAACACCCCACCCCACACCAGCCTCACCCTCGAACCAGGAGGTCCTCGGCTACCCTCCGCCCATGGGCAAATATCTCGCCATCCTCCACGGCACGGCCGACCACACCGACAAGGCGAAACTCACCGACCAGCAACAGACCGCATTCATGCACGCATGGGCAGCATGGGCCCACAACAACGAACACGCCCTGATCGACCCCGGCGCACCCCTCTTCCACAAGAAACGAGTGACCACCCAAGGCATCGAAGACTTCACCGACACCAAGACCGGATACGCCATCGTGCAAGCCGAAACCCACCACGACGCGGCACAGCTCTTCAGCGACCACCCACACATCGCCCTGATGCCAGGAAACTCCATCGAAGTCCTCGAATGCCCGCCCATCCCGTCCTGAAAGGCACCCGACCACCCCTCACGGGATGAACAGCGACCCACTCACCCCCACCGGCTCCCACAGACCGAGCGCCCGCAGCAGATTCCTCGCCAACGCCCGATGCCCGTACTCATTGGGATGACACCCGGACCCCATCCAATGCTCGCCGCCATCCCAGGCCGCATGATGATCCACCAGCACATCCGCCTCCAGCGAACGCACCACCTCGGCATAAGCCGGCAGATCCGCCCAACCGGACTCCGGCGCCTGATTGGGCGTCTGAAGCACCACCCTCGCACCCGCCTCCCGCACCCGGGAGACCACCGCGGCATAGTCACCGGCAAAAGCCGCAAGACCCTCCGGCCCGGCCACACAGTCGTTGAGCCCGAACATCATCACCACCACATCGGGCCGATGACGCAACACCGCGTGCTCCACATCCAGCTCAGAGACCCTCTGACCGCTCACCCCGGTGTTGATCACCACATCGGACGGCCGGTTCAACTCGAACCGCACCCGCTCGGCGAACAACTGCGTGTAGTCACGCCACCCGAACGTGTGCAACGCCCCCTGAGTCACGCTGTCACCCGTGAACAGCCACACCGTGCCCATCCGCCGACCACCCCGCTCACCACAGCCAAGACAACAACGCACGAAAGGCTAGACGATCACCGGCCCCACGCCCCACGGGGGAGTACCACCCGAAACACGCACCGCCACGAAGCAGCGCCGGAACCCGCCCCCGATCCTCAGGCATCAGAAGCGGGGGCGCCCATCCACCTCTCCGGCGACGGCGATCCCACGCTCCACCACACAACTGTCGAACCCACCCACCCGCGACAGGGAAGCGCGGAGGAGGCCCTCAATCCGATCTACTTGACATAATGTTCATTATCGAGCAACCAGCCACACGCCACGGCACAGCAAAAACACCCCGCATGAACAGTCACCCGCCGGGCAGATTTCCACCATGCCCAGCCTGACGTCCAGCCAGTTCCTCGCCGCCCCGCCGGCCCTGGCCGCCTCGACGGCCGGCCTCGTCGCACTCACGGCCGTCGTCGTCGCCGCCGTCATCTGGCTGATCATCTTGGCCGTCCGGTTCACCAAGAGCCCCCGCAACCGTCCGAACCCCAGCGTCGACCTGGTGGACCAGGCTAGGGAGCTCAAGGCGCTCGGCCAGATCCAGGAAGCCGTCTTCCTGGTACGCGGCGAGACCGGGATGAGCCAGCGTGCCGCCTCCCGCTTCGTGAACCGCCTCTAGCCGGACAAACTACTCATACCGAACAGAACGTGGATTCTGTGCGGTTTGGGTAGTTCGTCCGCAAAAGGGCTGGTCGTGCGGCTCCGGAGATCCCCGTGATTACGCACGGCGGTCGGACGGCTGCTCTATGCTGTCGGGGTGCGGGTGTGTGAATAGGGGGCGTGAAACCCCTCCGGCCTCGGCGGGGCCGCCTTGGTGCAGAGGGGTCGGCGGTCCCGGCGTGCGTCACGGCCGCGCGGTCCACGGTCCACTCCCCTCTTCCGATACCGGGCATGCGAGAGCCCGGGAATGGCGGCTTTGTCGTGAATACCCCGGACCCCCTCGGGTGTGCGTCCCTCCCCCATCTGCTCTATGTCGATCACCAGTTGCGCATCACGTGCTGCCCGATGCCGGGTCCGTCGATCATCCGGTTGGTGGGCGAGGTGGACGCGACGAACCAGGTGGCGCTGGCCGAGACGCTGGGCCGGGCGCGGCGGATCGACGAGTCGCTGGTGGTGGATGTGAGCGGGCTGGATTTTCTGGGGGTGGAGGGGGCGCGGTTGCTGGTGGTGTCGTGCCGGGCGGGGCGTACGCAGTTGGTGGGGACGCCGCCGCATGTGTTGCGGTTGTTGCGGGCGATGGGGTGGACGGGGGGTCAGGGGGTGTAGGGGTGGGTGGCGGTGACGGCGGTGACGGGGAGGGGGCCGTAGAGGTGGGGGTAGCCGTTCTCGGTGCGGATGTCGAGGCCGGTGGGGTCGATGTCGAGGACGAGGAGGGGTTGGGTGACGGCGGTGTAGTAGGTGTCGTGGACGGTGCGGAGTTGGGTGTGGTCGGCGCTGAGGTGGATGAAGCCGATGTCGTCGAGGGTGTGGCCGAGGGTGGAGATGCGGTACTCCCCTGCTTGCTGGGCGTGTTCCCAGTCGGTTTGCAGGGCGAGGTGGTGGAGGGTCATGGGGTCCATTCGGTTTCGAGCATGGCGTAGATGGTTTCGCTGGTCCATTCGCCTTTGACGATCTCATTGTCGACGAGGGTGGCTTCGTGGCGCATGCCGAGTTTTTCCAGGACGCGGGCTGAGGGTTTGTTGCGGGTGTCGAGGCGGCCGGTGATGCGGTGGAGGCCGAGTTGGGTGAAGCCGAGGTGGAGCAGGGGGCGGGTGGCTTCGGGGGCGTAGCCGTGGCCGTGGTGGTCGGGGTGCAGGACGTAGCCGATCTCGCCTTGGCGGTGTTGTGCGCTGGTCCAGATGAGCAGGGCGTTGCCGATGAGTTGGCCGGTGGTGCGCAGGGTGATGGCCAGGTCGAGGGCGTCGCCTTCGTGGTGGAGGGTGTGGCGGGTGATTTTTTTGTCGAGTGAGGTGCGGGTGGTGGGGCGGTCGCGGGGTTCCCAGTAGAGGTAGCGGGCGACGTCGGGGCGGGATTCGTAGGCGTGGAGGGCGTCGAGGTCGTCGGGGGTGAAGGGGCGTAGGTGGAGGCGGGGGGTGGTGAGGGGGTACGGGGGTGTGAGCACGGGGGCAGTGTAGGGAGGGGGTGGGGGGCGTTCAATCGGTTTTGGGTGGGGTTCAGTGGCTGCCGGCGAGGTTGAGGACGATGACGCCGCCGATGATGAGGAGGATGCCGCTGATCTTGGTGAGGGTGAGGGTTTCGCCCATGAGGGTGGCGCCGATGATGGCGATGGCGGCGGTGCCGGCGCCGGACCAGATGGCGTAGGCGGTGCCCATGTCGAGTTGGAGTTTGAGGGCGCGGGCGAGCAGGACGAATGAGGTGATGTAGCCGGTGGCGACGGCGATGGTCCAGCCGATGTGGGTCAGGCCGTTGCTGAGTTTGAGTGCGGTGGTGGCGAGGACTTCGGAGGCGATGGCGAGGGCGAGCAGGATCCAGGCCATGGGGTTCCTTCGGGGTGTGGGTGTTGTGGGTTCGGCTTGAAAAGGTAGTCGAATGCGTGTTCCACTGGTCGGGTGGGTTGGGATGCGCTGGCGCTTGTGGAGGCGGTCGATGAGCGGCCGCTGATCGAGCGGCGGGCGGTGGTGCGTGACGGTTTTTATGAGACGCAGGCCCGTACGGTGATCGAGCGGGTGCCTGGGAGTGCGGGCATCGTCGAGCGGTGGGCGGTTTCGCCTTATCGGGGTTGTGCGCATGCGTGTCTGGGGTGTGGGGCGCGGGCGGGTCATCGCAAGCTGGGGTTGGATGCGGGGGCTGATTTCGACTCGCGGATCGTGGTGCGGGCGAATGTGGTGGAGCGGTTGCGGTCGGAGTTGGGGCGGTGGGAGGGCGAGCCGCTGGCGGTGGGGGTGGCGGGTGATGGTTATCAGCCTGCTGAGGAGACGTATCGGTTGATGCCGGGGGTGGTGGCGGCGCTGGGGGCGGCGGGGGTGCCGTTCACGGTGTATACGCGCAGTGCGCTGGTGTTGCGGGATGCGCGGGTGCTGGCGCGGGCGGGTGCGCGGGTGGCGGTGTCGATCGCGTTCGTGGACGAGCGGATCAGGCGTGCGGTGGAGCCGGGTGCGGTGGGGGCGCAGGCGCGGTTGGAGTTGGTGTCGGCGCTGGTGGAGGCGGGGGTGGAGTGCCGGGTGCTGATGGCTCCGGTGTTGCCGTTGCTGAGTGATGCGGCTGATCAGTTGACGGCGACGGTGCGGCGGATCGCGGGTGCGGGGGCGGTGGCGGTGGAGCCGGTGGTGTTGCGGTTGCCGCCGGGGACGCGGCAGTGGTACATGCGGTGGTTGGCTGGGGCGCATCCGCATCTGGTGGAGCGTTATGAGGAGCTCTACGATCGGGCGGGGTTCCCCTCCCCCGGTTATGAGCAGCGCATCACGGGGCAGATTGCGCAGTTGTGCCGGGTTTATGGGATGCGGTGCGGTGCGCCGGAGCCGGTGGGTCGGGGGCCGTCGGCGGCCCAGTTGGCGCTGGTGTGAGAGCCGGGCTGGGGCGGGGTCGGTCCGGGTTCAGGGGCGTTGGCGGAGGATCATGCCGGGCCACTCCCCTACGGTGAAGGGCTGGTCGCGGGTGAATCCGCAGCTTTCGTAGTAGGCGATGAGGCGTTCGTCGTCGCCGGCGTAGCAGTCGACGCGGACGAGTCCCAGGCCGTGGTCGCGGGCTTCTTGCAGGGCCCATTGCAGGAGGTGTCGTCCGACGGATCGGCCGGCGTGGCGCTGGTCGATGACGAGGACCTGGACGTAGAGCTCGGGTTCGGTGGCGGGGGTGACGTAGGGCATGGCGTCGCCGACGACGATGCAGCCGGCTGGTTGGTCGTCGATCTCGGCGATGCGCATGCCGCCGGCGGCGAGCCAGTCGGCGGCTTGCCGGGTGCGTTTGGGGTCGCCGGTGAAGGGGCGGGTGCCCCATTGGCCGGTGCGGTTCTGGCTGACGAGCCATTGCACGGCGCTGTCGAACATGGTCAGGACGACGGCGTCGTCGCCGGGGCGGCCTTCGCGGATCTTCACCGACGACACTGTAAGGGGTGGTGGGTGGTTTGGATGCTGACGGGGGCGGTTGTCGTGGGGTGGCCGGGTTCGCGGTGTGGTTCCTCTCCCCCGTCTGTGACGTCGGCCGGCTGTCGTGCGATGGCGATCACTCCTTGCGTGGAGCGGGACGACGTGCCGTCCGTACGGCGACGTAGGGATGGACGCGTGTGACACAGTGGCGCCACGCGCGGCAGACCGATCCGCCCTGACCGTCACACGGAGGACGCCGTTGAGCACTCACCGTTGCATCCGCCCCGACGGCGCCCACGAGACGGCGCCATGGCGCTGCTTGGAGTGCGGCATGCTGTGGGAAGCGCTCAGCGCCACGCCGGTCACGCCTCGGCCGGTCGTGGAATCCGGGCGGAGGCGTACCGTCAACAGGCCCGTCGTTTTCTCGGTCATGGGGTTGATCGTGTGGGGCGGATTGGTCGCGGTGGGAACAGCCGTGACGCCTGCGGCCGCGGACATCGGCTTGGCCTCTGCGGTGGCCGTCGCTGTGGTGGTGGCGTTCTGGCAGAAGGTCCGGTCAAGGGACAAGTACTACCGATGTCCCGACTGCGGCATGCAGAGCACTCTCAGCGTTTGTGAAGATTGGGATCGCCATCGCCCATGGGCGCCGGGCGTGGAGCAGAGCAGTGAGGGTGGCGCTGGACCTTCGGCCTGAACGGGCCAGTTCCCGCCGCGGCCACTTTCAGGCAGCCTCCCCTGCCGATCCGGTCGTCGCTGGGGTGGTCATCGACATTTTCTTACGGTCGGGTACGAGATGGTGGGGGCTGTCCTTTTGCCGTCGCTGGTGGTGGCGTGAGCGGCCGAGGCCACGGTCGGCAGAATGGCGAGGATCGCCGCGCCGATCGCTGCGGTCTTGGTGACGAGTTTGGGCATGATGCCGCCTCCTGTGTTCGTGATCGTCGAGAGCCCCGTGGGTTGTGTCCCCAAGGGGTCTTCAGTGTCGGCGGGCCGTGGATTGTCTGGAAGCCGCTTTCGCCGGCTGGACAATCGGTGAGGTGGGGATCATGAAAGATGTGGCCGCTTGGCGGGGCGGTGCCGGGTGGGGAGGGTCTGCCCTAGTCTCGTCGGCGTGGGGAAGCCGGTGGGGAGCCCGGAGGCGGGTTCCGAAGACAACGCTACGTACCTGAGCGCCGTACTTGAGCGCATCACCTTCGCCAGTGAGGAGACGGGGTACACGATCGCGCGGGTGGCCACCGAGCGGTCGGGGGCGGAGTTGCTGACGGTGGTGGGGCCGTTGCTGGGGGCGCAGGTCGGGGAGTCGTTGCGGTTGCGGGGGCGGTGGACGTCGCATCCGCGGTACGGCAGGCAGTTCGAGGTGTGGTCCTACACCACGGTGTTGCCGGCCACGGTTCAGGGGATCCGGCGTTATCTGGGGTCGGGGCTGATCAAGGGGATCGGGCCGAAGATGGCCGAGCGGATCGTCGATCATTTCGGTACGGGGACGCTGGAGGTGATCGAGCAGGAGCCGCAGCGGCTGGTGGAGGTTCCGGGGCTGGGTCCCAAGCGGACGAAGATGATCGCGGCGGCGTGGGAGGAGCAGAAGATCATCAAGGAGGTGATGATCTTCTTGCAGGGGGTGGGGGTGTCCACCTCGATCGCGGTGCGGATCTTCAAGCAGTACGGGGAGTCGTCGATCTCGGTGGTGCGCGGGCAGCCGTACCGGCTGGCCGATGAGGTGTGGGGCATCGGGTTCAAGACGGCCGACACCATCGCCCAGGCGGTGGGGATCCCCCATGACAGTCCCGAGCGGGTCAAGGCGGGGTTGCGGTACACGTTGTCGCAGGCGGCCGACGACGGGCACTGCTATCTGCCGGCGCCGAACCTGGTGGCCGACGCGGTCAAGATCCTGGACGTGCCGGCCGAGCTGGCCACGCGGTGCATGGAGGAGCTGGCGGCCGAGGAGGGGGTGGTGCGCGAGCAGGTGCCCGCCGGGGACAACAGCGTGCCGGCGGTGTATCTGCCGCCCTTCCACCGGGCCGAGCTGTCGCTGGCCGGCGGGTTGTTGTCGTTGCTGAACAGCGGCCATGACCGGCTGCGGTCCTTCGCCGACGTCGACTGGGAGCGGGCCGAGTCGTGGCTGGCCGCCCAGACGGGCGCCGAGCTGGCGCCCGAGCAGCGTCAGGCGGTACGGCTGGCGCTGACGTGCAAGGTGGCGGTGCTGACGGGCGGGCCGGGGTGTGGCAAGAGTTTCACCGTGCGGTCGATCGTGACGCTGGCCAGGGCCAAGCGGGCCAAGGTGATCTTGGCCGCGCCGACCGGGCGGGCGGCCAAGAGGTTGTCGGAGCTGACCGGGCACGAGGCCACCACGGTCCACCGGTTGTTGCAGCTGCGGCCGGGCGGGGAGGCCACCTTCGACCGCGACAACCCGCTGGACGCCGATCTGGTGGTGGTGGACGAGGCCTCGATGCTGGACCTGCTGCTGGCCAACAAGCTGCTGAAGGCGGTGGCGCCGGGGACGCATCTGCTGCTGGTGGGCGACGTGGACCAGCTTCCCTCGGTGGGGGCCGGGGAGGTGCTGAAGGACCTGCTGGCCGCGGTGGACGTGCCGCGGGTGCGGCTGACGCAGATCTTCCGTCAGGCGCAGGAGTCGGGGGTGGTGACCAATGCCCACCGGGTCAACACCGGGCACCATCCGGTGCTGGCCGGCATGTCGGACTTCTTTCTGTTCCCGTGCGAGGAGCCGGAGGAGATCGCGGCGATGACGGTGGACGTCGTCGCGCGGCGCATCCCGGCCCGGTTCGGGCTGGACGCCCGGCGCGAGGTGCAGGTGCTGGCGCCGATGCACCGCGGCGCGGCCGGGGCCGGGGCGCTCAACATCGCGTTGCAGGAGGCGCTGACGCCGGCCCGCGAGGGCATGCCCGAGCGTCGTTACGGCGGGCGGGTGTTCCGGGTGGGCGACAAGGTCACCCAGCTGCGCAACAACTACGACAAGGGCGCGGCGGGGGTGTTCAACGGCACGGTGGGGATCGTCACCGGCATCCGTCCCGACGACCACAGCCTGACCGTGCGCACCGACGAGGACGAGGAGGTCGACTACGCCTTCGACGAGCTGGACGAGCTGGCCCACGCCTATGCCGTCTCCATCCACCGCAGCCAGGGCAGCGAGTATCCGGCGGTGGTGATCCCGCTGGCCACCAGCGCGTGGATGATGCTGCAGCGCAATCTGCTCTACACCGCGATCACGCGGGCCAAGAGGCTGGTGGTGATCGTGGGGTCGCGGCGGGCGCTGGCCCAGGCCGTACGGACCAAGGGCGCCGGACGGCGGCACACGAGCCTGACCCACCGCCTGGAGCGGCGCTGAGCGCCCGAGGGCGGCGAGGGGCGTTGATCGTCGCATTGACGCAGGTTGACCTGGGGTTGACAGCAATTAGTGATGCAAATGTGACCGAACTCTCCTAAATGCTTCTGCGTCATACATGCAGGAGCATTAAAGTCTTTGGGGTGGGTTTGCCGCCCTGGGGGAGAGGACAGTCTTGAACGTTGCGCCCGCATGGACGAAGTCTGCCGCCGGCCTCGCGCTGCTGGCGGTGGCGGCCCTGACGGCATCCTGCTCGAGCGGGAACGCCGCCTCGCGCGGGCCGGAAGCGCCCGACGCCACCACCGTGGCCACCCCGCAGGCGCCCACCGTCACCATCAGCCCCGCCGAAGGCAGCGCCAAGGTCAGCCCCGACAAGAAGGTCGTGGTCACCTCCGCCGGCGGCGCGCTGGAGGAGGTCACCGTCGACGGCGGCGGCCACACGGTCGAGGGCAGGTTCAACGCCGACAAGACCAAATGGGTCTCCCGGACGCCGCTGAAGCCCTCCACCAACTACAACGTCTCGGCCAAGGCCGGCACCACCGCCGCCACCAGCACCTTCACCACGGTCAAGCCCGAGCGGGAGCTGCAGGTCGCCGACGTCACCCCCAACGCCAAGGGCGAGACCCTCGGCGTCGGCGCCCCGATCATCGTTACCTTCAACCAGCCCGTCACCGGCAAGGCCGCCGTCGAGCGCGCCCTGGAGGTGGAGGCCGAGAAGCCCGTCACCGGCGCCTGGCGGTGGATCAACGACACCACCGTCATCTACCGCACCGCCAAGTACTGGCCCGCCCACCAGAAGGTCACCTTCAACGCCCGCATCACCGGCGTCAAGGCCGGCCAGGGCCTGTACGGCGTGAAGGACTACTCCGCCACCCTCAAGATCGGCGCCAAGGTCATCAGCAAGGTCAACACCAAGACCCACATGATGTACGTCTACAAGGACAACAAGCGCGTGCAGACCATGCGCATCAGCGCCGGCATGGCCACCACCCGCGAGTACACCACGACCTCCGGCGTCCACCTGACGATGGAACGCGGCAACCCGGTGCGCATGATCTCCCCCGGCCGCAAGAAGGGCGACCCCGGCTACTACGACGTGATGATCAACCACGCCGTGCGCATCTCCAACTCCGGCGAGTACGTCCACGCCAAGGACAACGTCTGGGCCCAGGGCGTGCGCAACGTCAGCCACGGCTGCATTAACTCCCGCCCCGACCAGGCCAAGTGGTTCTACGACAACTTCCAGCGCGGCGACGTCGTGGAGATCACCGGCACCAACCGCGAGCTGGAGTGGAACAACGGCTGGGGCTACTGGCAGCTTCCGTTCTCGCAGTGGAAGAAGGGCAGCGCCCTGCACGCCGAGTCCTGACCGCTCCCCCGCGCCCCCGCTCCCCCTCCTTTTCGCGGGCAGGCTTCCAGCCGCTCACCGCCGCCGGCAGGCGCGGCGGTGAGCGGCTTTTTGACGTCCCGGGCCGCTGCCGTGAACCGTCCTCGACGGGTCCGCGCGCTCGCCATCAGCGAAAACGCCTCGACGTGTACGAAGGGTTGCCATACGATTACCCACCGTGGGCATTCGTCAGGAACCCTCGAAGGAGAACACGTTGAAGAAGATCCTTCTCGTCCCCGCGATCACCGCCGGGTTCGTCCTCGCCTCGGCCGGCGCCGCGTACGCCTCCCAGTACGTCGCCTACGAAGGCCCCGGCTTCACCGGCCGCTCGGTCGTCCTGGACGCCTGCGGCGTGTCCAACATCCCCTACCACGGCTCCTACAAGTGGTACGGCGACGGCCAGAGCGGCCGCATGTACAACCAGCCCAACGCCTCCGGCGTGATGCACTTCGAACTGGCCTCCAACCGCAACGCCGAGCAGCGCACCCCCGTCGGTTGGAAGAGCATCTTCATCGTGTGCTGACCCGCCACCCCTGACCGGCCGTCCCCCGCGCACAGGGGGCGGCCGGTTTCGGCGTGCGCGCGTACGGGCGGCCGTGGGAGGCACACTTGCCAGTACGACCATCGGCACGCGCGGGGGGCGAGATGGGCAAGAGCGCGAGCGCCACCACGAGTTCCAGCGCGGCCACCAGCGCAGCCACCAGCGCAGCCACCAGCGCGAGCAAGACCAGCAGCAGCACCGCGAGCGCCACGGCGACCAGTACCCCGGGCGCGGGCGCGAGCACCGAGAGCATCGCCACCCGCGCCAGAAGCACCGCGAGCGCCACCGTCCACAGCGCTGGGGGCGCCGGCGCGAGGGCCACGGTCACGGTGCTGATGGCGCTCCTGCTGGTGGCGGTGGTGGCCGGTTGCGCGGTGTCCTCCCTGCCAGGTGAAGGCGGGCGGTCGCCTTCGGCCGGTGGCCAGGCGTCCTCGCCATCCTCCGCGGCGGCGCCCCCGCCGTGATCGTCCCAGGGGGCGACTCCCCCGTGGGCGCATGACCCGGCGCTGGGCCGGACTCCCGGAGAGGCCGGGCGGGGCGCGGCGAGCAGTGGATGTGCCGCCTCGGCCCGCCGGCTCGCCTCCGGCGCCCACCAGCTCACCATCGCCGGCCTGACCCGCCGCTACCTGCTGGCCGTCCCCGACGGGCCCGGCCCCCACCCCGTCCTGCTCAACCTGCACGGCCTCGGCTCCGACGCCGCCGAACAGGCCGCCTACAGCCGCCTGCCCCAGCTCGGCCCACGCCGCGGCTACATCGTCATCACCCCCCGATCGGCGCCCGGACGGCTGGCCTGGACCCTGCCGCACACCGCCGGCCCCGACGACACCGCCTACCTGGCAGCCCTGCTCGACGAGGTCGAACGCCACCAGTGCGCCCACCCCGGACGCGAGTTCGCCGCCGGCCTGTCCTACGGCGCCGGCCTGGCCGCCTCACTCGTGTGCGCCCTGGACGGACGCCTGAGCGGCGTGGCCGCCGTGGCCGGCCTCCCCATCGCCCAGCCCTGCGCCCACCCCGCCCCCACCACGATCGTCGCCTTCCACGGCACCGCCGACCGCCTGGTCCCCTACGACGGCGGCCACCCCGACCCCGGCGACGGCCGGCTGCGACACCTGGCCGCGCTCATCGTGCTGCCCCCGGTCGAGCAGACCATGGACGCCTGGGCCGCCGCCCAGCGCTGCTCCTCCCCCGCCACCAGCCATCCCCTGCGCCGCGTCCGGCTGCGCCTGTGGGCGTCCTGCCCGCGGGGAGCCACGCTGCGCCTGTACACGGTGGACGGCGGCGGCCACACCTGGCCCGGCCCCATCGAGGTGCGAGGGCTCGGCGACACCGCCCGCGACCTGGACGCCAGCCGGCTCATCCTCGACGCCTTCGACCGCGCCCCCACCCGCTGACCGGCCCCCGGGCGCGCGCCCGTACGGACAGAACCGGGCGCGCGGTCAGCGGAAGAGCAGCGGACGGGAAGCGGCGGGGTCAGAGGTTGTGGAAGCCGACCTCGGGGTTGTCCGGGGTGGGCCCGTCGAGCAGGGGCCGTCGCAAGTTCCTGAGGTGCTGGTCGAAGAAGGCGGCCACGTAGGCGCGGGTGAGCGCGAGACCGCGTTCGGCGGCGATGACGCCCGGAGCCGGCGGGCCGATCCTGCTCTGCGGGACGGCCAGGTCGGTGAAGCTGCTGTGCTGGGCCTGGGCGACGGTGAGCCAGCGCTTCCAGCCGCGCAGGGCCCGCCAGGTGCTGTCCCAGGTGTCGTCCTTGCCGGGGCTGTGGTCACTCCGGGTGCCCATCAGCAGGAACGGGCGGTCGCCCAGGCCGGTGGCGGGCAGGGCGGCGCTGATGGTGCCGTCGAGGTCGATCCCGGCCTTGATCCGCTGGTCGGCCGCCATGGTGGTGGAGGCGGCCTCGCCGCCGAGTGAGTGTCCGGCCATGCCGACGTGCTTGGGGTCGATCAGGTGGGCGCGTTTCCAGGCCGGGTGGCGGCCGGTCAGCCGGTCCAGGACGAAGGAGACGTCCTTCGCGCGGTTCCTGGCGATGACGGCCTTGCCGCCCTCGGGGGGTTTGGGCTGGTCGCACAGGGGTGCGCAGGTGAGCAGGCCGACGCCGGGGAAGACGGTCCCCGACGATTCGTAGGCGTGGTCGAGCGAGGCGACGACGTAGCCGCGGCTGGCCAGGTCCTCGGCCAGGGAGGTGAGGCTGGCCCGCGGCAGGCCCAGGCCGGGTGAGAGCACCACCAGCGGATGGCGTCCGTTCCTGGGGGGCGCGCCGGTGCGGGCGTGGGTGCGCATGTCGCTGACGATCTCGGCGGGCAGGTCGGCGCCGGGGGCCTTGCGCCGCAGCAGGGACACGGCCTCCTCCACCGTCATGAAGGGGGCCGGTGCGCCGGTGGCCGAACGGGCGGGGTAGTACATCGACGCCATCAGCCGGCGCGGGCCCGACTGCGGCACCCACGGGTCCTTACGGCTGGCGTCGACCAGGGACAGGACGTCGCGGCCGACCGGATCGGGGCCGGTGGGGCGCGGCAGCTCCAGCCGGGGGACGGCGGGAGAGACGGTGGCGGCGGGGTTGGAGGGGCCGGCCGAGGCGGTGGGCGTGACGGTGGGCGTGGCGCAGGCCGTTGCGGCCAGGGCCAGGCAGGCCACCAGCGGGACGACCGGCAGCGGGACGACCGGCAGGTGCCGGAACATCACGAAGTTCATCGGATTCCTTTCGAAAGCGGTCAGACGTCGCGGCGGTGCACGACGAGCACGGCCAGGACAGCAGCGGCCAGCGGCCAGGCCGCGAACACGGCCCACGAGCCGGCCACCGTGGGCAGGGCGGGATCGTCACGCAGCTGGGGCAGCCCCAGGCAGGTACGCCAGACGTAGAAGGGCACCAGGGCGTACAGGTCGTTGAGCCACTGGTGGACGGTCGGCCGGAAGAACGTCGGCACGATGACCAGCACCGCGCAGACGGACACGACGGCGGCCGCGGTGTGCCGCAGCAGCGCGCCGACCCCCACGCCGACCAGCCCGGACACCGGAGCCAGGAGCGCGTTGGCGGCCAGCACGCGCAGCACGCCGGGATCACCCGGCCAGACGGCGACGCCGCGGCCGGACAGGATCGCCTGGCTGACGCCGAAGGTGGCGGCCGAGACGAGCACGCCGGTGGCGAGCAGCACGCCGCCGACGACGGCGAGCTTGGCGGCCACGACGCGGTGACGGGCCGGGACGGCGGTCAGGGTGGTGCGGATGAGGCCGGTGGCGTACTCGCCGACGATCGTCAGCGCGCCCAGGCCGCCCGCCCCGATCATGAGCATGGTGGCCGACAGCCCGCTGAACGCCTCGTTCAAGGGGCTGAAGGTGGCCTTCTGCATCGGCGGGAAGCTCGGCCACTCGCGAAAGGTGTTCAGGCTGCTCTGGGCGGCGAAGGCGACGACGGCCAGCGTGCCGAGGCCGAGCAGCCAGCGGGTGGAGCGCAACGACCACAGTTTGATCCACTCGGCGGCCAGCAGGTCACGGAAGCGGGCGGCCGTCATCGCCGCTCACCTGCCAGAGCGGCGGCGTCGCGGCCGGCACGGTGGCCTGTGCGGTGGCCTGCGCGGTAGTCGGCGCGGTCGGCGGTCAGCTCCATGAACGCCTGCTCCAGCGAAGCGCGGCGCGGGGCCAGTTCCCGCAGCACGATGCGCCGCTCGAAGGCGAGCTCGCCGATGCGGGCGGCGCTCAGGCCGGTGACGGTCAGGGCGCCGTCGTCGTCCGGACGCACGCGGGCGCCTGCCCGAGCCAGCACGGCGGACAGTTCGGCGGGGTCGCCGCAGCGCACGGTCACCGACGCGCCCGTGCCGCGGGCGGCGAACTCGGCCACGCTCTCGTCGGCGATCAGCTCGCCCCGGCCGATGACGACGAGCCGGTCGGCGGTGTGCTCCATCTCGCTCATCAGGTGGCTGGAGACCAGCACGGTGCGCCCTTCCCGAGCCAGGCGGCGGAACAGGCCGCGCACCCAGCGCACGCCCTCGGGGTCCAGGCCGTTGACCGGCTCGTCGAACAGCAGCACCGGCGGGTCGCCCAGCAAGGCGGTGGCGATGCCGAGCCGCTGGCGCATGCCCAGGGAGAAACCGCCCACCCGGCGGCGGGCCACGCCCTCCAGCCCCACCTCCCGCAGCACCTCGCCCACCCGGCGGCGCGGCAGGCCGTTGCCGCGGGCCAGCGCCGACAGGTGCGCCGCCGCGGTGCGGCCGCCGTGCACGTCGCCGGCGTCCAGCAGCGCGCCGGCGTGGCGAAGGCCGGCGCGGTGACGGGCGAACGGGCGGCCGCCGATGGCGGCGGTGCCGCTGGTGGGCCTGTTCAGCCCGAGGATCATCCGCATCGTGGTGCTCTTGCCTGCGCCGTTCGGGCCGAGGAACCCGGTGACGCAGCCCGGCCGTACGGTGAAGGTCAGCGCGTTGACGGCCGTCACCCTGCCGTAGCGCTTGGTCAGTTGGTGGACTTCGATCACCCGGCCAACGGTGTCGCGGGCCGGGCGGGCGGCACATCTGGCCACAGGCCGGTTCCCGTACCTGCCGGGGTGGCCCGCGGGCATAGGCCCGCAGGCCGATGCCCGCGGCGGCGACCGGTGACTACGATCGACCGGGTGCGCGAACCAACCCCCAGGCCACCCTTGACGCAGCGGCTGCCGCACGGCGTGCGCACGGCGCTGTCGTGGTGCGCCGTGGCGGCCTGCCTGCCGCTGCTGTACGTCGTGACGCTGACCGACGGCGAGAGCCCGCTGCCGGTGGACGCGGCGCACCTCGGGTTCGCCGCCGCGACGGCCGTCCCGATGGTGTGGGCCCGGCGGCGGCCGTACGCGGTGCTGGCGGTGCTGCTGGCCGAACTGGCCGTGGTGGTGGCCTCGGCGCAGCCCGCCGAGCGGATCTGGCCGCTGCTGCCGGCGGCCGACCTGCTGGTCTGCCTCGTCACGGCCACCCGCAGCCGCCGCAGCGGCCTGATCGCGGCGGCCGCCACGCTGATCGTTCAGCAGGCGGCCTGGCACGGGACCCTGCTGGCCCAGGGGCTGCGCGTCGCCGCTCCGGGCTTCCTGGCGCTGTCGCTCCTGCTCGGCCTGGGCGTCGTGGTCGCCTGGACGGCGGGCACGACGCTCCGGCAACGACGCGAGTACGGCCAGGCGCTGCGTGCGCAGGCCGAGCTCCAGGCGGTCACGGCCGACCGGCTGCGCATCGCGCGCGAGCTGCACGACATGGTCGCCCACAGCATCGGCGTCATCGCCATCCAGGCCGGCGCGGGCGCCCGGGTGATCGACACCCGGCCGGAACAGGCCCGCCAGGCGCTCGGCGCGATCGAGGCCGCCGGCCGGCAGACCCTGCAAGGACTGCGGCACATGGTGGGCGCGCTCCGCGAGCCCCCGGCCGCCGGGGAACCGGAGCTGGGGTCGGGCGCAGGAACAGGGCTGGGGCCGGGGTCGCCGGTGGGGGTGCAGGTGGCACTGGCGGGGGCGGCAGGGGTGGCGGACCTCGATCGGCTCGCCGCGACGACCACGGCCGCCGGCCTCCACGTGGACGTACGCCGCCAAGGCACGCCACGCGAGCTGCCCCAGGCCGTCGACCGGTGCGCCTTCCGCATCGTGCAGGAGTCGCTGACCAACGTCGTCCGCCACGCCGGCGCCCGCCACTGCCGGGTCGTCCTCGACTACGCGCCCGGCGAGCTGCGTATCGACATCACCGACGACGGGCGCGCCACCACCGCCACCATCGCCGCGGTTTCGCCCGGCAGCGGGTACGGGATCGCCGGCATGCGCGAGCGGGCCGCCCTGCTCGACGGCCGCCTCAGCGCCGGGCCGCGCCCGCAGGGCGGCTTCCGCGTCACCGCCGCCCTCCCCCTGCCACCCTCCACCCCCGTGCGCGCAGGCGGCCCGAGCGCGCAGGTGGAGGCACGGTGACCGTCCGCGTCCTGCTCGCCGACGACCAGCCGCTGATCCGCGCCGGCCTGCGCATGGTCATCGACGGCACCGCCGACGTCGTCGTCGCCGGGGAGGCCGGGACGGGGGCCCAAGCCGTCCAGCTCACCCGCCGGCTGCGCCCCGACGTCGTCGTGATGGACATCCGCATGCCCGGCATGGACGGCATCGAGGCCACCCAGGCCATCACCGCCGAATCCCCCGCCACCCGCGTGATCATGCTCACCACGTTCGACGACGACGCCAACGTCCACGCCGCCCTGCGGGCCGGAGCCAGCGGGTTCCTGGTCAAGGACATGGCGCTGGAGGACATCCTGTCCGCCGTCCACGTGGTCGCGGCCGGGGACGCGCTGATCGCGCCCAGCGTCACCCGCCGCCTCATCGCCGAGTTCGCCGCCCGCCCCGACGCCCGCACGGTGCCGCGCGAGCTGCCGGGCGTCACCGCGCGGGAACGCGAGGTGCTGACCCTGGCCGGACGCGGCCTGTCCAACGCCGAGATCGCCGCCCGGCTGCACATCAGCCCCGGCACCGCCAAGGCCCACATCGCCAGCCTGCTCACCAAACTCGGCGCCCGCGACCGGGTCCAGCTCGTCATCGCCGCCTACGACGCCGGCGTGGTCGCTCCCCACCAGCACGACCTCTGACACGACCCATGACACGACCGGTGACAGGTGCGGCGAGGCGGCAGGTACGCACCTGGCGCCCGCCCGGCGCCGCTAGTCTTGTCGCCCATGAGTCAGGTGGGACAGGTGACGGCCCGCGCGCTGCTGCGCAGGCTGGCCGTCGAACAGGCCGAGTGCAGGGTGCCGTCGCTGACGGCGGCGATCGTCCGCGACGGGCGGACGGTGTGGTTCGGCGGCCGCGGCCGCGTCGGCGACGGCCCGCCGACCCCGGCCACCCAGTACCGGCTGGGATCGATCACCAAGTCGATCGTCGCCGTGGCCGTCATGCGGCTGCGCGACGAGGGCAGGATCGCGCTGACCGACCCGCTGGAGCGCCACCTGCCCGGCACCGCCGCCGGGCAGGCCACCATCGCCCAGCTGCTGTCGCACACCTCCGGCCTGACCGCCGAACCGCCGACCGACTGGTGGGAGCGCACCCCCGGCCTGGAACTGCCCGACCTGCTCAAGCGGGTGGGCCCCGACCAGGTCAGACACCGGCCCGGCCGCCTCTATCACTACTCCAACGTCGGGTTCGCGCTGCTGGGCGAACTGGTGGCCCGGCTGCGCGGCACCGGCTGGCAGCAGGCCGTGCGCCAGGAGGTGCTGGCGCCGCTGGAGATGAACGCCACCACCGCCCGCCCCCGCGCCCCGCACGCCACCGGCTACGCCGTCCACCCGTGGGCCGACACGGTGCTCACCGAGCCCGAGCACGACGCCGTGGCCATGGGCCCGGCCGGGCAGCTGTGGTCCACCCCGCACGACCTGGCCCGCTGGGCCGCCTTCGTCGGCGGCGACACCGGCGGCGTGCTGTCGGCCGACACCCTGGCCGAGATGCGCGAACCGGCCGGCGTCGCCGACGGCGACTCCTGGACCGCCGGCTACGGGCTCGGCCTGCAACTGGCCCGCGTCGGCGGACGCCGCCTGGCCGGGCACACCGGGTCCATGCCCGGCTTCCTGGCCACCGTGTGGGCCGACCCGGCCGAACGCGTCGGCGTGCTGTTCATGGCCAACACCACCAGCGGCATGACCGGCACCCTGCCCACCGACCTGCTCGACATCCTCGACCAGCACGAGCCGCGCCTGCCCGAGGAATGGCAGCCCGCCCCCGCCGACCCCGACCTGCTGGCGCTGACCGGGCTGTGGCACTGGGGGCCCAAGCCGTACGCGCTGCGGCTGCTGCCCGACCGCGGGCTGTCGCTGGCGCCCGTCGACGGCAGCGGGCGCGCCTCCCGGTTCGTGGCCCAGGACGACGGCACCTGGCTCGGGCTGGACGGCTACTATGCCGGCGAGACGCTGCGCGTGGCCGCCGACCACCTCGACCTCAACACGTTCATCTTCACCCGCGAGCCCTACGGCCCGGCCGCGCCGGTGCCGGGCGGGGTGACCGGCTGGCACGCCTGACCCCGCCACCCGCAGCCCTTTGAAGACCGGCCCGCGGCGTCAGCCCGGCGGGCCGGTCAGGGCCCTGGCCAACGTGGCGGCCGGGCCGGGCGGCAGCGTGCCGTGCACCAGCTCCACGCGGTGCACCAGGCGCGGCGCCGCCAGCGGCACCCCCCGCCCGGCCGAGGCCGGCAGCAGCGTCAGCCCGTGCCCGGCGGCCACCAGATTGAGCACGGTGTGCACGTCGTCGCCCTGGTAGACCAGCGCGGCGGCGAACCCGTCACCGGCCAGGTCACGCAGGCGCTGCAACGGGCACAGCGGCGTCTGCAGCCAGCGGGCGTCGATGAGGTCGGCCAGCCGCAACGCCCGGCGTCCCGCCAGCGGATGCCCCGGCGGCAACGCCACCACCAGGTCCTCCTCGCTGACGCCCACCGTGGTCATCGGGCCCGACTCCGGCAGGCGCAGCGGGTCGCTGGGCGCGGCGATGCCGTCGGCCAGCCCCAGGTCGGCCTCGCCCTCGGCCAGCAGCTCGGCCAGCCGGTCCCGGTCACAGGTGCGCACCTCCACCCGCAGCCGCGGCTGGGCGGCGCGCGCCTCGGCCAGCCGTCCGGCCAGCACGGCGTTGACCGCCAGCGGGGTCGCGGCCAGCCGCAGCCGGTGGGCCGGCTGGGCCGCCGCGCGCAGCACGTCGGCGCGCGCCGCCCGCAGGCGCAGCAGCAGCGGCCCCGCGTGCTCCAGCAGCCGCTCACCGGCCGGGGTCGGCGCCACCGGACGGCGGCCGAGCAGCGGCAGCCCCAGATCGGCCTCCAACGCCGCGACCTGCTGGGAGATCGCCGACTGGGTGTAGCCGAGCTCGTGGGCGGCGGCCGAGAAGGAACGCAGGCGGGCCACCGTCACGAACGTGCGCAACAGATTCGGGTCCATCAGCAATGCTTATAGCAGGTGCAGACATCATCGTTGGCGCTTAAGGGCGGGGGAAGGTCACGATGGGAGGCATGAGAATCGCCCTGGTCGCAGACCGTTCACCCGGCGTCCGGTCCCACGCCCGCGTCCCCCGCCTGATCGAGGCGCTGCGCGAACGCGACGGCATCGCCCTGGACCCCTACTGGATCCCCATCACCGAGACCGGCGACCTCGACGGCTTCGACGGCATCTGGATCATGCCCGGCAGCCCGTACGCCAGCGAGGCCGGCGCGGTCCAGGCCGTCCGCACCGCCCGCGAGCGGCGCATCCCGTTCCTGGGCACCTGCGGCGGCTTCCAGCACATGCTGCTGGAGTACGGCCGTAACGTGTGCGGGCTGGACGTCGCCCACGCGGAGAACACCCCCGGCGCCGGGGCGTTCCTGCTGGAGCCGCTGTCGTGCTCGCTGGCCGGGCACGAGGGGCTGGTACGCCTGACCCCCGGCTCGCGGATCGAGCAGATCATGGGGACCACGTCCGTCGTCGAGGCCTACAGCTGCTCCTACGGCCTCAACGACGCCTACCGCGAGACGCTGGCCGAG
This sequence comes from Nonomuraea sp. NPDC049684, assembly GCF_044465345.1. Lineage (NCBI taxonomy): Bacteria > Bacillati > Actinomycetota > Actinomycetes > Streptosporangiales > Streptosporangiaceae > Nonomuraea > Nonomuraea sp. NPDC049684. The sequence goes on from NZ_JBITLO010000006.1 coordinate 487,182, forward strand.
CACGGGCTCGTCTTCTCCGGCCACGCCGAGGACGGCATGGTGCGGGTGGCCGAGCTGCCCGGCCACCCGTTCTTCGTCGGCACGCTGTTCCAGCCGGAGCTGGCCGGGGACGGACGGCGTCCGCACCCGCTGATCGCCGCGTTCGCCGCCGCCGTGCAGCGCCACGCCCGGCCCGCCGCCGCGGCCCGCTGAAGGCCGGCGCGTACGGCGGGTCGGCGCGTACGGCGGGCGGGCGCTGGAGGTCAGCGGGTACCGGCCGGTGGTGAGAGCCGGCGCGTTCCTGCCGGTGGTGAAAGGCGGCGCGTACGGCGGGCCAGCAGCCCCAGGAGAGCGGCCATCACCAGGCCGAGCGCGGTGAGCGAGACCCGGTCGGCGGGCGTCTCGCCGTTGGCGAGCACACCGAAGGCGGTGTGCCCGACCAGCGCGCCGCCCGCCAGCGCCAGGCTGTGCCGGTCGCTCCAGCCGCCGCGCGCCGCCCACCGCCGTACGAGCAGCGCGGACGCCACGGCCAGCAGCGCCGCGGCCGCCATCGGCGCCGCCACCCAGCCGCCCTGGGTGAAGGCCGGATGCCGAGCCCCGCCGAAGGGGAACAGCAGCGCCAGATACCCGAACGCGACGACCCCGCCCCCCACCGCCACCAGCGCCGGAACAGGCACCCCTGCCGACTCCCCGGCCCGAGTGCCCGACGGCAGCGGACCCGACGGCAGCCCGCTCGACGGCAGCGGACCCGACGACGGCGCACCGGACGACGGCGCGCCCGACGACGGCGGGACGAGCCGCAACGCCGTGACGGCCAGCGCCGCCACCGCCAGCAGCAACCCCGCCTGGGCCGGCCACGGCGCCAGGTAGCCGGGGTCCATGAAGGCCGCCGTCCAGCGCAGCAGCAGCGCCCCCAGCACGAACACCACGCCCGCCGTCACCAGCCCGGCCCGTCCCAGGTAGGGGCGGTGGCGCAGCGCCGGGAACAGCAGGTCGGCCAGCAGGATCGGCAGCGCCACGCTGAACACCGCGTGGTAGGGGATGTTCAGCTCGGTGTAGGCGCTGTTGAGGCCCAGGACGCGCGGCGCCCACCCCGCCGCGCCGTACAGGGTGGGGCTGGTCAGCGCCTGCAGCGCCAGCCCCTCCTCCACGATCCCGTACGCCGCCCCCAGCAGCAGCACCGACCCCCACCCGCGACCGGCACGGCGTACCAGCTCGCGGATCAGGACGGTGCCCGCGCCGTAGATCGGCGTCCACACCAGCAGCAGCCACGCCTGGCGCAACGGCGGATTGCCCAGCGTGAGCTCGGCGACGACCGGCGTGAGCCCGGCCAGTACGAGCGCGGCCCACCGGCCGCGTGCCTGAAGGGAGACCATGCCCCCACGTTCCCGTCTTGCGCGGGGGCGGCGCTGCTGCCTTGCGGCCGGTACGTGGCCACCGCGGTCGTGCACCGGTGACGACTTTGGTTGCCACGGCCGGTGACCACGGTTGCCGCCCGGCACGACGCACGCGGGCTACGATCGGCCATGGTGTTCGGGGCGAACAGCCCGCAGACGGGCGACGAGAAACAGGCCGACCAGACCAGGCGCACCAGGCAGACATGGCAGACATGGCGGGCGCGGTGGGCGCGGTGGGCCGGCAGCTCCGGCGACGACCAAGACAGCGCGCAAGACCGCAGGCAAGACAGCGGCCAAAACGGCAGGCAAGACGGCGGGCGGTCGCGGCGGGAGCGGGCCGCGGTCGCCGGAGGGGTCGTGTTCGCCCTGGCCGGCACCGTCTCCGTGGCCTGGGGAGATCTCGCCCCCGGCACCCCCGGCTGGTACCTGTGGGCCGACGTCACGGGAGGCGCGGCGGCGTGCGCGGCGCTGTGGTGGTGCCGCCGCCGTCCGGTGGCCGCCGGGCTGGCCGCCGTCGTGCTGGCGATCCCGGCCGCCGCCGCGTCGGTCGCCGCCGGGATCGCGACGCTGGTCGTCGCGCTCTACCGGCGTCCGCCCGTGGCCGTGGCCGTCGGGGTGGCGTGGGTGGCCGCGTCGCTGGCCAGGTTCGCCCTGCGGCCGCCGGGGCTGGCGCCGTACCCGGTGTGGGCGCTGGTCGCGGTGCTGTTCGGCGGGGCCGTCACCGGCTGGGGCATCCTGGCCAGGACCCGCCGGCAACTGCTGGCCTCGCTGGCAGAACGCGCCCGCCGCGCCGAGGCCGACCAGCGGCAACGCGCCGAGGAGGCGCGCCGGGCCGAACGCCTGGACATCGCCCGCGAGATGCACGACGTCCTGGCCCACCGGCTGTCGCTGCTGGCCGTGCACGCCGGCGCGCTGCGCTTCAACGCCGCCGCCACGCCCGCCGAGGTCGCCGAGACGGCCGAGGTCATCCGGGCCAGCGCCCACCAGGCGCTGCAGGAGCTGCGCGGCGTCATCGGCGTGCTGCGCCGCCACCCCGGCGACCAGCCCGCCTCGGCCCCGCCGGCCGCGGAGGGGCCGCCGGGCGGGCTGGAGCCGCTGGTGACGGAGTCGCGGCAGGCCGGGATGCGCATCGACCTGCGCGAACACGGCATACGCTTCGCCGACCTGCCCGAGCCGACCCGGCGCACCGCCTACCGCGTCGTCCAGGAGGGCCTGACCAACGCCCGCAAGCACGCTCCCGGCAGGACCGTCACCGTCGAGGTGCGCGGCATGGCCGGCCGGGAGCTGACCGTCGAGGTGCGCAACCCGCCGCCCGCCGGGCCGCGGGCGGAACTGGCCGCCACCGGCGCCGGAGCGGGGCTGGCCGGCCTGGAGGAACGCGTCACCCTGGCCGGCGGCCGGCTGGACCGCGGACCGGCCGGCGACGGCGGTTTCCGGCTGGCCGCACGGCTACCATGGCCCCGTGGATGAGTCGCGGAGTGAGCCCGGCCCGATCCGGGTGCTGATCGTCGACGACGACGCGCTCGTCCGCACCGGGCTGACCCTGATGCTCAAGGGCGCCCCCGACCTGCGCGTGGTCGGAGCCGTGGCCGACGGCGGGCAGGTCCAGGCCGCGGTCGGCGAGCACTCCCCCGACGTGGTGCTGATGGACATCCGCATGGCCGGCCTCGACGGCATCGAGGCCACCCGGCGGCTGCGCGCCCGCCCCGGCGCCCCGCAGGTCATCATCCTGACCACCTTCGACGCCGACGAGCACGTGCTGCGGGCGCTGCGCGCCGGAGCCGGCGGGTTCCTGCTCAAGGACACCCCGCCCGAGGGCATCGTCGAGGCCATCAGGCGGGTGGCGGCCGGCGAGCCCAGCCTGTCGCCCAGCGTCACCCGCCGCCTGATCGCCCACTTGATGCCCGAGGAGGACGATCAGCGGCGCGCCGAGGCCCGCCGCGTGCTGTCGGCCCTCAGCGAACGTGAGCGCGAGGTGGCGCTCGCCGTCGGGCAGGGCAAGCCCAACGCGGTCATCGCCGGCGAGCTGCACATGAGCGTGGGCACCGTCAAGGGCTACATCTCGCGCATCCTGACCAAGGCGGGCCTGGACAACCGGGTGCAGCTGGCCCTGGTCGTCCACGACGCCACCTAGCGGGCCGGCGCCTCCAGCAGCCGCGCCAGCCTGCGCAGCGAATGGCGGGCCAGGGCCGTCACGACCGGGCGTCCCGCCGGCCACAACGCCCGGCCCGCCGCGCCCAGCGGCAGCAGCAGCTCCTCGGCCCAGATCACCCGGCTGCCGCCCCGCCACGGCCGCACCCGGATCGCGCCCCGCCCGCGCACCAGCCGCCCGGTGTGCTCCATCAGCACGTACGACGGCGGCTCGAAGGCCACGATCGTCATCGTGTCCAGGAACCCCACCGGCCGCACCCCGGTGTAGGCCTCCACGTGGCGCTCGCCCACCTGCCGCGCCGACGTCATGAAGGGGGGCAGACCAAGTACGAGAGAAAGGGGCAGTGACGCCTATGACCTGTGACGTTGCCCGTTCGATTTCGGCGTACGCGGTTTGACCGGGAGGCCCGCTGCTACAGGTACTGGCCCGCCTCAGCACTGTCTGTCTTCGACACACGCGCCGACACCACGTTGGCGAGGTTGATGACTATGCCGTTCACGTCGGCTTCGCGATCATAGCTCGCTCGCATCAACACCAGGCTGCGCCGCTCGTCCACAGCACGAGCGATCGCCGTCACCGCCTCCGGCTCTCCGTCGAAGTCCCCGCTGATCAC